>CAZZCT010000146.1:0-13482 GCA_964652365.1 uncultured Lentisphaerales bacterium | reverse complement strand
CTGTGAGAGCTGCATCCACCCCGTCCACCGGTCCACAGCCTGACCGTCCAACCGTTAAACCGTCCGACCGCCAACCGCGCCAAGCCGCTGGACTCCCGAGGAAGAGCAACGCCTGCGCGTCGCCGCTGACCGCAGGCGCAAAACCGGGCTATTTTCGCCTTCGGTTTGCGCCGCAACTCATTCTACATATCAATGTTTTGGAGATGGCGGAGGGGGAGGGATTCGAACCCCCGGTACCCTTGCGGGCACGCATGATTTCGAGTCATGTGCATTCAACCGGACTCTGCCACCCCTCCGGCGCGGATCAAGATACGAAAGACCGTGACGGAAGTCAACGGGCGAAGCGGTTCGCGGGCCAGCCTTCAGACGCCTTCAGACGGGCAGCGTGTCGGTTGTCGTGACCTGTGCGCCGTGGCTCTGCACAAAGGCTTCGTATTCGGGGCCGCCCATGTAACGGCGCAGGACCTTGGGGTCGGTCTTGAGCAGGTCCACGGCGATCAGTCCGTCAACCACCGAACTGAACTTGGGGTCGACGTTGAACGCCAGCAGCCGGCCGCCGACCTTGAGATACTGGCGCAGCAGCACCGGGATGCCCTTCTGGTCGTTCTCGATCTCCTGGATCAGGCGCGAAACCAGTTCGATGTTGTCGATGTAGGGGTGGAAGTCCGGCAGGCTCCACTCGGCGCGGCGCGGCCGGCGGGGTGCGCGGCGCGGCCGCACGAACCGCGCGAGTTCGTTCTCGAAGTTCGACAGGCGCAGCGAACGGAGCATCAGGTTGCGCGAGGCATCGCGGTATTCGTTGGTGATGCTGACCGGCCCGAAGAGGACCTTGTAGCGCGGGTGCCGCGCGATGAAGGTGCTGAGGCCCTTCCACAGCAGCAGCAGCGAGGCGTAGGCCTTCTGGTATTCAAGCCGGACGAACGAGCGCCCGAGCTCGATGGCGGGCAGCAGGCGTGTGAGCAGGCGTGAATCGAAGCGGAAAAGGGTATAGGTGTACAGGCCTTTGAGACCCCGCGCGGCGTAGATCTCGTCGGCCAGCCCGAGCCGGTAGGCGCCGACCAGTTCGGACGTGGCGCGGTTCCAGATGAACAGGTGCAGGTAGTAGGAGTCGAAGCCGTCGAGATCGCAGGCGAGCCCGGTGCCTTCGCCCACGGCGCGAAACGCGATCTCGCGCAGGCGGCCGATCTCGCGCAGGACCTGCGGGATCTGTTCGGCGCGCGCGTAGTGGACCCCGCAGTCGCCTGAATCGAGCAGGTGCTGGGCCTTGGGCAGGGCGGCAATCTCGCGGGCTTGCGCCACGGGATCGCCGGCTGGCGCAATCGGCTCGCGGCGGGTTCGCGCAGGCCGCCGGAATGGCAGCCGCAGCAGTCTGCCGGTGTGCGGCCGCTCCTCGCGAGCCGCCAGGATGTAGGTGCGCAGGCGGAGGTACTGGATCAACTGGCGGTCTGTGGAATACTCGGTGAGTTCCTTCCACGGGATGGGCTGCCCGACGTGCACGGTCAGCTCGCGGTTCTTCTTGTTCAGCAGCTGCTGCGGCAGCATGAGCGTCCGGAGCCGGCGGTGAATCAGGCCGGCCAGGTGGAAGATCGGACCGTTGTGGCCGGCGAAGAAGATCGGCAGCACCGTGGCTTCGGTCTTGCGCACCAGCGCCGCGATCGAGGGGCTCCAGGCCGGGTCGCGTACCTTGCCCGAACGCAGGTCCACGCTGGACACCTCGCCGGCGGGGAAGACCCCCAGCGCGCCGCCCTGCCGCAGCCAGGCCAGCGACTCCTTGATCGGCCGGATGTTGGCGCGCGCGGACGAGGCCTTGCCGAACGGGTCAACGAAGATGAAGCGCGAGCGCAGCTCGGGGATGCACGACAGGAGGTAGTTGGCCATCACCTTCATATCGGGCCGCAGCGGGTCGAGCAGTGCGGTCAGCAGCACGCCCTCAATGCCGCCGAAGGGGTGGTTGCTGACCACCACGAGCGGGCCGGTGGTCGGGATGGCCACCTCGCCGCCGGAGGCGATCCGCCAGGTCACGTTCATGGACTGCAGCGTCTTCTGGGCAAAGGTCTGGGTGCCATCCATCTTGCGGGCTTTGTGGTAGACGGCATCCAGCGCCCGGAAGCGCAACGAATGCTCGATCAGGCCGCGAGTGAGACCGACGGTCCGGCGCATGACCGGGTTGGCGAACGCCTCGGGGCGCAGGTGGAAGATGTGAGCGTCTTTGGTGCGGGGCATGCTTCAGTTCCTCACGAGGCGATGGGGGAGGTGGTGTCCGGGTGCGTGGGCGTGGCGGCCGGCGGTGCAGCCAGATAACCGGCGGCGGCCAGGATCATGGCCAGCGGCAGCCCGAGGCCGCGAACCAGCAGCGGGCTCCAGAGCGCCGTCAGCGCAAAGGCCGCCAGGCTGCCGGCCACGCCAAGAGCCAGTCCGCGCCACCGGGCACAGGCTTCGCGGTCCATGCCGGCGACGCCGCCGGCCGCGCCGGCGGCACGCAGCAACATGACCAGAAAGGCGAGCGCCGCGGGCAGGCCGGCCGAGCCTGCCAGCACGAGGTAGAGGTTTTGGATGTCGGGCTCGGACGGGCCGGTGGCGCGCGGCACGACGCCGTAGTACTGACCGACGTGGCGCTGGTAGGCGCCGGGACCCACGCCAAACCAGGGGTGTTCCAGGGTCATGACTGAGGCGGCCTGCCACTCCGGGTAGCGGCGCGACGCCGCGCCGGTCTCGTCGTAGAGGGCGACCGACTGCAACAGGGCGTAGTCGTTGGACCGCGGCAGCCGCGGCAGCGCCAGAGCGGCCCAGGCCGTCAGGGCGACGATGGTCAGGACGCAGGCCGTGCGGCCGTGGCGCGCCGCCTGCAGGGTGAAGACCGCCGCCAGCGCCAGCACCGCCCCGCCGGCCAGGCTGACGGTGCAGCCGGCGGCGACCAGCAGCAGCAGCGCCAGGCGCGGCCACAGGCGGCGCTGCTCCAGCAGCAGGCCGAAAGCCAGCGGCAGCAGCAGGGCCAGGTAGCCGCCCAGCACGTTGCGGTTGCCGAATGTGCCGCATACCTTCAGCGTGTCAATCGAGCCGGAGGCATACTGCTTGATGGCCAGCCCCACGATCCCGGCGCCGGCAATCAGCAGCAGGCCCGCCCCCCGGCGCAGCGTCGGTTCGCGGCCGCGGGCGAGGGCATCGGCAAAGAGCAGGTAGCCGACGCCGAAGTAGGCGGCCAGCTGAACCCACTCCTTGAGGGCCAGGGTGCGGTCGGCGGCCAGGACACAGGAGAGCAGCGTCCAGGCCAGCAGCGCCAGCGGCGGCCAGGGCAGCGGCCGCACGCTGCGCCAGTCGCGCCCGAGGATGCGCGCGGTGCCCCAGGCCGTTGCGGCCAGGAGCAGGAGGGGGTCGGCAGGTGAGAGATGCAAGCCGGGGCGGAGCTGGATGCTCCACTGGGTGGGCGCCACAAGCACCACGCCGATCAGGAGTCCGTGACTGAGCCGCTCGCAGAGCCGGGCAAGACGCATCACGGGGTCGCTCCTGCCGTTACGGGTTCAATGTCCACCGGCACCCAGCGCCGGTCGGCACTGAGCACCACCTGGTCGAGGCGGACTCCATCCTCGCGATTGCGGAATGTCAGCCGGTGAAGGCCTTGGGTCAATTGGAGCTGGGGTCCCAGGCGGGCGACCGGGTATTTGACCCAGTGCCAGGTCTTATAGGTGCCGTCTTCGCCGAAAAGAAAGGGGGCCGTCTCATCCAACTGGACCTGAAAGGAGTTGCTGCACTCGCCTTCCCAGTAGACACGCGCCCAGAGGGTATAGGCGCCCGGCGCCGGCACCGTCACGCTGAACGCGGCGAATCCGGCCTCCAGCTTGGGTGGGTTGCCGCTGCCTTCCGGGATTTCCAGGTAGGCTGCGGCCGAGGCCCCCGCGATCCACTTGGAACCGGCCGGCAGGTTGGTGGCGCAGACGCGCACGCAGGGCGCCTCGAGCGCGGTGGCGCTTTCGGCCTCCAGGCAGAGACGCGGCGGCTCGGCCGCGCGGAGCATGGCAAGGGGCAGCTGTGCGAGCAGGGCGGTGAAGATGGCGTGACGTCTCATGCAGGATCTCCATGGGATGCCGGGGTGGCCCCGGTCGCGGTCTCCGACGGGTGGTCAAATGGACGGACTGTGCCCGGCATCCGGCGTGCGCATGCGCCCTGAATGAATCGCGCGCCGTACACGATATGCGTGGAGACAACTCCCAGCCAGGTGAGCAGCCAGGTGCGAAGGGATGTGTGAACGGTCGCCAGCAGCGTCAGAACCAGGTAGCTGGCAACGCTGGCCAGATAGAGGGTGCGCAGGGTCGCATTGAGGCAGGCCAACGCGGCGCCGAGCGACAGGCCGACCACGAACAGGGGCGGGATCATGTAGGCGATCCGGCGCGAGGTCTTCGGAAAGCGGCGCGCGAAATAGCCGCGGTGGCGGGCATAGCGCCCCACCTGCCGCAGGTGCGGCCCGAAGAGTGGCCGCCGGTGGTGGTAGACCACGGTCCAGGGATCGTAGACGATGCGCTGACCGAGCCGGTGCACGATCTCGGCGCAGAGGATGGTGTCTTCGCCGGGCCAGAAGTCGGTCCGGAATCCGCCCAACTCGCGGAGGGTCGAGGTGCGCACCAGCAGATTGCAGCTCGGAAAATCATCCACATCCCGCACGCGCTCGGATGCATACCGGTAACGGCAGTTGCCGGAGACCAGCGGACTGGCGTACACGCGGCCGCCCAGTTGCGCCATGCGCGGATCGGAGGGCGGGGTGATTGCGGGTCCTCCGACGGCGGCAATCCGCGGCGCGGAGAAGTAGGCCACGGCCCGCTGCAGCCAGTCGACCACCGGAAAGGCATCGTCATCGAGGAACGCGACGATGGTGCCGCTGGCGTGGGCGATCCCGATGTTGCGTTTCTCGGCCGGCCGGAGGGGGCCGGTTGGAATCACCTGCACGCCTGGCGGCCAGGCATACTCCGGCGTGGCGCTGTCCGGCAGCACCAGCACCTCGAAATTCCGGTAGGTCTGGCGTGCCGTGGCGTTCAGGGCTTCGGTCAGGTAGACGGAGGGCGCCGGACAGGCGATTACGATCGAGACGCGGGGCGGCGGATCGGGCAGCTGGCAGGGCGTTACGTTCTGGTAGTAGCGCAGGACCCGCAGGCGGTAAAAGATCGCCAGCGTGTCGAGCATGACGGTCCGGACGTTGGCCCAGGTGAGGCAGCCGCGCTTGTCACCGAAGTGCATGCGGATGGGCGCTTCACGGACCCGAAAGCCGTGCTGGTGGGCAATCGCCAGCACCTCGAGGTCGAAGGCGAAGCGCTTGACCAGCATTCGGTCCAGCGCCCAGTGCAGGGCCTCGCGCTGAAAAAGCTTCATGCCGGTCTGCGTGTCGGTGATGGGGAGCCCCACCAGCAGCTTGACCAGCGTGTAGTAGACCCAACTGGTTACGCGGCGGCGCCAGGGGTAGTCGACCTCGGATTCCGCGTGACGCTTGGAGCCGATCACGATGGCCGCCTGCTGGTTGAGCATGACATCGAAGAACCGGCCCACGAATCGGGGGTCCAGGTCGAGATCGCCGTCGAGCAGCAGCACGTGCGAGCCGCGGCTGTGCTCGAAGCCGCGCACCAGCGCCGCGCCCTTGCCGCCGTTGACATCGATGTAGACGGGCCGGACCGATTCCGGGAAACGCGTGACGGCGCGCCGCAACTCAGCGGCGGACTGGTCGGAACTACCATCGTCGACCGGCACGATTTCGAATGGCAGCCGGCCTTTCAGCAGGTTGTGGACTTGCTCGATGTTCGCGTAGATGGCCCGTTCCAGGTTGAACACGGGCATGATCACGCTGAGCAGGCCATTCGGGCCGAGACACGCGCGCGCGCTGCGCCAGCCAGTGCCCGCCGGCAGGGGGGGGGCGTGCGGGGCAGGGGGCCTGATGCATTGGCGGCTTGCGGCGGAGTCGGACCGCGCGCCACGAGGTTCGGCGCGGTTGTGGCTGGTTCTGTTGGGAGAGCTTGCCATCCGGCCAAAACAGTACACTAGAACCACCCCTGCGGGCAACGCCAACCCGCGAGGCGCCGGGCGGGCCTCGCCGGCCCCGCAACTTGCCGCCGGCAGACGCGTCAGCTTGCGGGCGCGTCCAACGGGGCTACGTGCTCCCCGGAGCGTTGATCGGCTGCCTCCGCGGGCTCGGCCTCCAACCGGTCGTCGGGATCGTCTTCCGGCCCATCGCCGACGACCGCGTCCGGGTCTCCGGGGCGGCAGAACTTCGGGTTGGCGCCGGCAATCACCAGCGTGATCTCGCCCTTGACGGGCCGGCCGTCGAACTGCGGCAACAACTCGGAGATGAACCCGCGCTGCACGCGTTCGAACTGCTTGGTGAGTTCGATGCACACGGCGGCCTGGCGGTCGCCCAAGGCGGCCAGGGCGGCCCGCAAGGCGGCCCCGATCCGGAAGGGCGATTCGAACACGATCAGCGTGTGGCCGGCCTCGCGTTCGTCGGCGAAGAAGCGGTGCAACGCGCCGGGCTTGCGGGGCGCAAAACCTTTGAAGGTGAAACTGGAGGTGGGCAGGCCAGAATAGAGCAGGGCCAGTTCGACGGCCGAGGCGCCCGGCAAGACGTCCAGGGGCAGTCCCTCGGACAGCACGAGGCGGATCAGGCGGTAGCCCGGGTCGCTGATACCGGGATAGCCGCCGTCGGAGCACAGCGCCACGGTGCGCCCGTCCTGCAAGGCCGCCACGATCTGCCGTCCGGCCCGTTCTTCGTTGCCTTGGCGGTACGAGAGCATCTCCGGACGGCGGATGCCGCAGGCGCTCAGGAGGCCCCAGGTTCGGCGGGTGTCCTCGCAGGCGATCAGGTCGGCCTGTCCGAGCGCCTCGCGCGCGCGCGGCGTCAGGTCGCCGAGGTGGCCGATGGGAGTTGCCACAACGTGCAGCATTGGCGCAGTTCCTCCTGGATCGCAAGTCGAAGCGTGTCGAGCCCGCGGCCCGTATGTGCCGAGACCGGGATGGCCTGCGGGTAGCTCTCGGCCGCATGCAGGATCGTGTCGGCGGCGTCGGCCCGGTCGCACTTGTTCAGTACCAGCAGCGCGGGCACACGGTCGGCGCCGATCTCGGCCAGCGTGGCCTGGCAGACCGCCAGGTGGTCGGCCACGCGCAGGTGCGAGGCATCGACCACGATCAGCAGCAGGTCGGCCTGGACCGCGACCTCCAGGGTCGATCGGAACGACGCCACGAGGGTGTGGGGCAGGTTGCGGATGAAGCCCACGGTGTCGGTCAGCAGCACGCGCCGTCCCTCACCCAGGTCGACCATGCGCGTCTTGGTGTCGAGGGTGGCGAAGAGGCGGTCGTCGACGTAGGCGTTGGCGCCGGCCAGGGCGTTCAGCAGGGTCGACTTGCCCGCGTTCGTGTAGCCGACGAGCGAGACCACCGGCCACTGGCGCTTCACGTTCAGACGCGACTGGTGGTCGGTGCGCGCCTCCAGGCGTTTGCGCAGTTCGCGAATCCGGCGGCGCATGGGGGCATTGCGAAGCTGCAGGCGGCTCTCACCCGGGCCCTTCATGCCGATTCCGCCCTTGAAGCGCTGCTGAGCAGCGGTCTCGGGAATGCGCGAGATCAGGAACTCCAACTGGGCCAGTTCGACCTGTAACTGGGCTTCGGCCGAGCGGGCGCGGCGCGCGAAGATCTGGAGAATGACTTCGGTCCGGTCCATCACCCGGCGCGCAAGTGCGCGTTGCAGGTTATGCGCCTGGATGGCGTTGAGTTCGTTGTCCACGAGCACGAGGTCGGCCTGGCACTCCGTGCAGGCGCTGAGCACATCCGCGACCTTGCCTTCGCCCAGCAGGTAGCCGCCGTCGGGGCGAGGGCGGCGCTGGGTGATTCGGCCCACCACTACCATGCCGGCGGTGTCGGCCAGGCGGCCGAGTTCCTCGAGCGACTCGGCCGCCTCGGCCACGTCCTGCCGGCCGTGGATTAACTGCACGAGCAGGGCGCGCTCGGTGACCTTGGTTTCGTGTAGTGGCATGGTGTTGGGGGGCACGGCCCAAAGCGCGACTCAGTAGTTGCCTTCCTGCTGCCAGACGCGATGCATCAAGTCGTAGCGGCTGAGGGGCATACCCGTGTAGACGCAGTTGCTGGTGGAGAAGATGTAGCCGCCGCCCGGCATGCCGTCGCGGAGGGTGCGGCGGACATCGGCGATCACCTCGTCGTCCGTGCCGGTCTGCAGCAGACCGCAGTTGACGTTGCCGATCAGGCAGAGCTCCCGGCCGTATCGGCGCTTCACGTCGGCCAGGCTCACGCCGGCTTGCGGGTCGATCGAGTGCAGTGCGTGCGGTCGTGTCTGGGCCAGTTGGTCGAGAATCGGCAGGATGTTGCCGTCCGTGTGCTTGATCACATAGAAGCCCATGTCGCGGTAGGCCTTGGTGAGCCGAGCCAGGTGGGGCGTGACGAACTCGGCGAACTGCGCGGGACTGAAAAAGGGTCCGGTGTTGAGGCAGTAGTCGGAGCAGAGGGCGAATCCGTCCAGTCCCCCGTGGCTGCGCAGGCGTTCGCCGCGCTGGAGGGCGTCGTCGACCCAGCGGGTGGCGTCGCGCTGGAGCCCCTCGGGGTCATCGGCAATGCGGTAAGAGAATGCCTCCATGTGGGTCCCGTCGGGAATGCCATAGGTGGCATCGCCGTGGAGCATCAGGAAGTAGCGGTCGCCACTTCGCTCGCGGACGAGGTCGATCAGGCGGAAGATCTCCTCCTCCGTGCCGGGGTTGGGGTGCAGAAAGATGGCGTCGTGCCCGTAGTGCTCGGCGGTCCGGATGTAGAGATCGGCCATGTCGGCACGGTGCAACTGACGTTCGCGCTCCTCCATCTGGTTCCATTGGCCGTAGTGGCGCTGGCTGGGGTGGATCCGGCCGAAGGCTTCCATGGTCAGGAAGAAGACGAGTTCGAAGTGCGGAACGCGGCCGGGGATCGGTGGCCGGAGTTCGAGCGCATGGATGAATCGTTCGCGCGGCGTCGGCATGGGCATGTGCGGGTCTCCCGGTCGGCAGACGGCCGGCGGGCCGGGCGACTCCGCCCGCGACCGAGCCGGCAACCGTCAAAGAGCATACGCGGTACTTCAGGCGGACGCAAGTTACGGCCCGCATGGGTTGCACTCCCCACGGGGTCAGGCACTCCCGCCCATGGACTCAAGCCCGCACGGCGGGGCTTGTTCCGACCCGTCCGGTGCGTGAATGACGCAGGCCTCGACTTCGCTGCTCTGGAAGGTCATCCGGCCCAACCGCAGCAGCAACGCTGAGTGCGCGCCACGGTTGGTCGGGCGGGCTGCCAACTCCAGTCTGCCGACGAACTCGCCATCGATCTGGAACAGGCGGAGCCGCACCAGGCGACCCAGCGGCAGGTGGTACTCGCGGCCCAATCGCTCCTCGGCTGCGCGACGGTCCCACTGCCAGCAGGCATAGCCGTCCTCGGCGGGTGCGCCAAAGTCCAGTTCGAGCTGTTCGTGGTCCATGCGCCTCAGGTCCGGTCAGAGGTCGTCGTGCTCGCGGTCGTGGTCGGCATCGGCGTCGTGACCGTGCTTTGCATGGTCGTGTGCGTCGTGCTCGCAGACGGCCGGTTCGGCCTGCAGCAGCCGTCGCAGGGCGTTGGCTGCGCTCAACTCGGGCGTGCGGCCGGCTTCCAGATCCGCGATTCGGGAGGCCAGGCCGGCGTGCGTGGCGGGGTCGGCGGCCACGATCTCGCGGTAGAGACGCACGGCGGCGGCAATGTCGCCATCGCGTTCGTACAGGAAGCCGCGATAAAGCTGCAGCGAAGCCCGCAGGCGACGTGCTTCAGGTGTGGGCGGGGTGGGGGCGTTCGGGCCCGAAACGCGCAGTCCGGCGTCGAGCAGGCGCCTGGCGGTGGCGGGGTCGTTAGACGCCAGGCCGAGGCGCGCGCGTTCGAAATAGATGGCCGGCTCGCGGGGCAGGCGACGCTGGGCCTCATCCAGCAGGGCGCGGGCCTGCGGGGCCTGGCCCGAGGTCCGCAGCCAGTAGGCGGCCATGAGGAGGTACTCGACGTTAGTGGGATTCAACTGTTGTCCGAACCAGAGCCAGGGGACGATCTCGCGGCGGTCGACACCCTCCCGGTGGGTAACCTCGGTCGGGGACAGGCGCGCGCCGATTCGTTGGAACCAGGTTCCATGCAGGGCGGCTTCGTCGCGATGTCCCAGTCCGCGATGCAGGTAGCGGTCCGCGGTTTCGATGGCGGTCCGGCCCAGGGCGGCCCGCGAACCGCCGAGCAGCAAGCCGGCCGCCCCGCCGGGCGCAGCCGCGTCGGCGCCGGGATCCGCTACGCGGCAGGCCAGGGCGAAGGCCAGCACCCACAACAGGATCACAATGCCCACGGGTTGATGCAGGGATGGCAGCATGGGTTCACTCGGCCAGGCGGTCGCGTACGAAACGCTTGCGACGGTAGGCGATCCAGGCGAGGAGCAGCATCATCGCGGTCAGCGCGGCGCCATACGCCAGCACCATCAGGCAGGTGCCGCCAGCGACGGGCGGGAAGTCGTGCACCACGCGCCGTCGGAGATCGAACAACTCCAGGTGCGGAAGCGCGTAGAAGAGGGCCAGCAGCGCACTGGCGCGCCAGCCGGAGGCCTGGCCGATCAGCACCGGCACCTGCGGCACGAGGACCCAGGCCGCGGCGCTGGCCACTCCGGCCAGGCTGGCCGCGGCATCGCGGTTGAAGCGCGTCGCGCACCAGGTGGTCAGCGCGGTCAGTACCGCCAGACCGGCAGCATGCAGGACAAAGGCCTGCAGCAGGACGCGGGGGGCCGCCAAGACGCCGTGGAGGCCGGCGACGGCGAGGGTTGCGGCGTAGAAGAGTGCCACGGCGTAGATGGTGCTGACCCAGGCGCCCAGCCACTTGCCAATAACCAGCTCCGCCCGGGTGATCGGCTTGGACAGAAGGAGATAGACCGTGCCACGCGACTCCTCCGCGGGGAGTTCGCGCGAACCGGCGTTCAGGGCCAGCAGCCAGCCAAACAGCCAGGCCAGCAGCAACCCGACGTCGAGGGCGAAGCGCAGGGCGCCGTGCATTCCGAACAGATCGACGGATGTCAGCAGGAGCAGCAGGCCGGCGAGCAAGGCCAGGAAGACGTAGACATCCTTGCGCCGAGCCCAATCGAGCCAGACGACCTGGGCGATTGCGAGGGTGCGTCTCATGCGGCCCCCTGGGATGAGCCGATCATGCGCATGAAGTACTGTTCGAGCCGCTCGCCCGGCCCGGTCAACGCATCGGGCGCGCCGGCCGCCAGCACGCGCCCCCGGGCGATCAGGCAGACTCGGTCACAGACCAACTCGACCTCGGAGAGCTCGTGCGAGGAAAAAAAGACCGTCCGACCGCGGGCGCGCCAGTCGGCGATCAGGCGGCGTACACACTGCCGTGCCACCGGATCGAGGCCGCTGGTTGGTTCGTCCAGGATCAGCAGATCGGGTTCATGCAGCATTGCTTGTCCCAGGCAGATGCGTTGGCGCATGCCGCGCGAATAGGTGCCGATGCGGCGGTCAGCGGCGGCGGCCATCTCCAGCGTCTCCAGCACGTCGTTGACGCGACGCGTTAGGTCGTTCCCGCGCAGCCCGCACAGGCGGCCGGCAAAGCGCAGGAACTCCCGCCCGCTGAGGAACCGGTAGAGGTCCGGGTGTTCGGGCAGGTAGCCCAATCGGCGCCGGGCGATGGCGGCGCGCACATCGCAGCCGAAGAGGCTGGCCCGGCCGGCGGTGGCGGCCTGGAAGCCGAGCAGGACGTGGATCGTCGTGGTCTTGCCGGCGCCGTTTGGGCCAATGAAGCCAAAGACCGTGCCGGGATCCACCCGCAGGCTGAGGCCGTCCAGGGCGGTCACCACGCCATGGCAGCCCGCATGGCGCACCGTCAGATTCTCAATCAGAATGGCGGGTTCCTGCATGACGCCGCCATTGTACGCCCGACGGGCGACGGCTGCAATAGCCACGGCATCCGCATAGGCCCGCAACGCGGGATTGACACACGCGCTCAGGCCATTGACAATGACCGCGTCTCTTCATGCCGGGGAGGTTGTCCCGGCACGTGTGTTGGTTGTTGTTTCCGGCCAGGCCGGTTTTGCAAGGAGTGAGCTGCGATGCGCCATCCATTTCGTCTGTTCTGCATGGTGCTGCTTTCGGCTGCCGCGGTGCGCGCGCAAGCCGCCGAGCGCGTGGTGTTGGCCGTGCCGGCCCGGCATCTGCTGGTCAACTTCGCTTTCGCCCTGGCGGACCTGGCACCGCGGGATCTCGACCTGGTGTGCTACGGTGCGCGGCCGGTCGCGGGTGCGCCGGTCGAGCTCAACTTCTTCGACCGGGTCGAGTGGCGCTGGGTGGCCATGGATGTCGCGGCCTGGCAGCGCGGAGACGGGTTGCGCTCGGGTGCTGCGCGGCTGATCCTGGTTGAGAATGGATCACAGTCTGACGCCCTGAAGGAGACCGGGTGGGCTCGGAGCATACAGACTGTCGATGGCCGGCAGCTCAGCGACGTGGCCAATGCGGCGGGGAAGGTTCTGCGCTTCTCACCGGAGCAGTGGCGTGCCTTGGCTGATACCTACGGGTTCAAGCTGGATGACCGGAATGCCAACGTGCGGCGCTACGGCCGTTACGGACCCCCGGGCCGGAGATTGACGCCTTCGCAACCGGTGCCGGTCGCGCCGGTCATGGAGTTCACGCTGACACCCGATGAGACGAACGCGGTTGCTCATCCGGTCAGGCTACCCGACGCGCCAGAGACACAGGCCGCCGAGGTTGCGGAATCGGCTGAGACGGTTCCGCAGACAGAGGCGGTTCCGCAGGCAGAACCCGCGACTGCGCCGACGGCCAAGGCCGTCGTGCGGCCCGAGGATAAGTAGCGGCCCCAGTAGCGCGTGGGGGCGGCGCTGGGTGACAAGCCGGGCCATGCCAGGCGCGGAAGCAGAGCCCGTCATCCGCCCCGGATCTGGCCGCTGCCCTGCACCACGTACTTGTAGGTCGTCAACTCGACCAGCCCCATCGGACCACGGGCATGCAGTTTGTCTGTGCTGATACCCATTTCCGCGCCGAGGCCAAACTCGCCGCCATCGGTGAAGCGGGTGGAGGCGTTAACATAGACGGCCGCTGAATCGACCTGCCGCGTGAACGTGCGGGCGGCCTTCGGATCCCCCGTGACAATGGCGTCGGAGTGGCGCGATCCATAGCGGTTGATATGCTCGATCGCCGCGCGCAGGTTGGGCACCACCGCCACGGCCAGGATCAGCTCCAGGTATTCGGCCGACCAGTCTGCCTCGGTGGCCGTGCCGAATTCGGGCACCAGGCTGCGCGCCGCCTCATCGGCGCGCACCGCCACGCCGCGCCGCGCGCACATCTGCGCCAGTTGCGGCAGGAACGCCGCGGCCACGGCCGCGTCCACCAGCAGCGTCTCCATGGCGTTGCAGACGCCCGGCCGCTGGCACTTGGCGTTTTCCGCGATGCGCAACGCCATGGCAAGATCGGCCTG
>CAZZCT010000145.1:6377-13525 GCA_964652365.1 uncultured Lentisphaerales bacterium | reverse complement strand
CGCCCCAAAGAGACATGACGCTGACCAGAAGCGTTCCCGAGGGTTTCAACACCCTTAGAAGTTCGCGCAACGCCGCCTCGCGACGCTCAAAAGCGTAGCTGAGCGGCCCCCCATAGCAGACGACCGCGTCAAAGGTTTCGTCCGGAATCCGGTTCATCCGGCACATGTCCAGACGCAGCCACGTCTCCACCCGATCGCCGTAACCCAGGCGACGGGCATTCAGGCGGTTGAGCCGGAGTTGCTCGGGCGAGATATCGGCGACCACGATCTTCGCCCCCCGCGCGGCGAGCAACTGGGTGAAACGCCCCGCGCCGGCGCCGATCTCCAGGACGCGGCTGCCGCGCCGGATGTGCTTGCGCAGGTAGTGGTGATGGACGTGGAGCTTGACCTCGTCGGCCGGGCTCTTCTCCCAGCGGTGCCACTCCTTCTCGCCGTATTGGTCGTAATACGTCCGCACCCACTTCTCGTCATACCGGTTCATGGTCCCCCCTTGTATCCACAACGACCATCCCGGTCTGCCGGACGAACCGGAGCAACGCGGACGGCATACCGGCTGATCAGCTCCGCGAACATCTCCTCGGCATGCGCCGAGGTCAGCGGCTCCAGCGTCAGGCGATCGGTTTCGATGATGTTCATCTTGCCTCCGCCGCAATGACGACACGCTTCACTGCAGTTTCTCCAAGGGCGGATGTGGTTGGGTTTCATGGTGCGCTATGGGTTGCTTTCCGGGCCACCGGTCTGGACTTTCCCCGCCTGACTTCGGGACTCCTGGAGTCTGATCAGTGCGGCCGCCGCCTCGTCGCTCGCGTTCGACGCGGCCTGCCCGCCCTGATTGATGCACACGAGCACAGCGAAATCGCGTTGCGGGGCGACCCAGACGTTGGCATAGTTCATGGTGTTGTCTCCGCAGTGATTCAGCACGGTGCCGCCACCCCAGTCCCGTTTGACGACAACCCAACCCAGTCCGTAATCCCCGCCGAAGGGCGGCGTATGCAGGGTCTGGTAGGTCGAGGCCTTGAGCAGCGCCGGCCGGCCCCGCGCGCCCCGGAGTTGGTCGGTCACGAACTTCGCCCAATCCTGGATCGTGCAATGCACACGCCCGGCCGGCCCCAGGACAGGCGGGTTGTCGGCCGTCGGGCCATTGACGGCTACCGGTCGGCCGCCGTCCCGATGGCCCCACGGTTGGTCGAGCTGGCCGGGCGTGCCCGTGCCGCCGAAACCAACGGTCTTCATCTCCAAAGGCAGGAAGACCCTTTCCTGTATCGCCTCCTCCCACGACTTCCCGGTCACCTTCTCGACCATGGCCCCCACGATGACGTAGCCGAGATTGGAGTACTGGAACTTGCTGCCGGGAGTGAATTCAGGCTTCTGTGACAGCGACTGTTTCAGCGCCTCCAACCGTTGCCTCTGCGGGTTGCCGTCGCCCCCGGCTGTGAACCACGGGGTGGAGAGATTGGCCGGCAGTCCGGCGCGGTGTGAAAGCAGGTGCTGGACCGTCACGGTCTTCATCGCGGGGTCGAAGGCCGACGCCAAGTCCGGGAACACCTCCGCCACCGTCGTATTCCACGTCAGCAATCCCTGCTCGTCCAGAGTGCCGACCAACGTCGCCGTCATGGCTTTGGTGTCGGATCCCAGGTGCCATCGGTCGTCCAGCGAAGCGGCAATGCCGGTGCCGCTCTTGCGGACCCCAACGACCCCGGCGCCCTCCAACCCTGTGCTCGTCACAATCGCCCCGGCAATCGCCGGCAGGCGATACTTCTGCTGAATCGGTTTCAGGGCTTCGGTCACGGCCTGGTCGCCGGCCACCGGGCTGACACTGTCCGGCGTCGCCCCTGCACACTTACATCCCGAGAACATCAGGATGACCGCGAACCCCAGTCCTCCGCATCGATGTGTGGTGTGGTGCATGGGTTTATCCGTGACCAGTTCCAGGTCGGCGTCCACGTAAGTGCGGGTGCGGATGAACTTGAACGGCGTCTTCACCATGGGTGTGCTCCCGCGTCTCCGGTCGGCGGGCGATTCCCCGGCGCACACCTGCCATCCAGGGCTTGCGCCAGATCGCCGATCAGATCGTCAATATGCTCGATTCCCACCGACAAGCGCAGCAGGGAATCCGAAACGCCGATTCTGCGCCGCTCTTCCGCCGAGATCTTCGCGTGCGAGGTCTCGGCCGGAGCGCAAATGATCGTCTCCACCCCGCCCAGACTGACCGCGGGACGGATGAGTTGTAGCCGGCGCAGGAAGCTATCCTTGCCACCCGCCGCTTTCAATTCGAAGGAGAGCATGGCGCCAAAGCCCCGCATCTGGCTCCTGGCGATCGTGTGGCCCGGGAACCCCGGCAGCCCGGGATAGTTGACCTGCCGCACCGCGGCATGCCCGGCCAGGAACCCGGCGACGCGGAGGGCGTTGTCGGTCTGCCGCTCCACCCGCAACGCCAGGGTCTTCAGGCTGCGTTCGAGGAGATAGCATGTGATGGCATTCAAGCTCCCGCCCAGGTGCCGGGCCATCGCCCGAATCCGCTCCGCGCGTTCACGCGATGTCAGGGCGACGCCGCAGCAGAGATCGCTATGGCCGCCGAGGTACTTGGTGCCGCTGTGCACGACGATGTCAATCCCCAGGGCCAGGGGCGTCTGGTTCACGGGGGTGGCGAACGTATTGTCGATGATCGTGGCGATGCCCCGGGATCTGGCGAACTCCGCCACCCGCCGGATGTCGATGACCGCCAGCAGCGGGTTGGTCGGGGACTCGATGACGATCGCTCGCGTTTCGGGCGTTGCCGCCTGATCCACCGCGTCCGCATCGGTTGCCGTGAACGTATACCGGATGCCCAACCGCTCGAAGGTGTCCACGGCAAAGGCGTGCGTGCCACCGTAGAGCGCGTCGAGCATCACCACGTGATCGCCCGAGCCGGCACAGGCCAGGACCGACGTGCTCATGGCCGCCATGCCCGAACTGAACAGCACGCCGTCTTCCGCGCCTTCGAGCGCGCACAGTTTCCGGACTGCGGCCTCCTGGTTCGGCGTGTTGAAATAGCGCGGATACGGGCAGTCGTCCCGATCCAAGTATTCGAACGACGACGAAGTGAAGATGGGCGTGTTCACCCCTCGCGTGGCGGCATCGTGATACGTGCCGCTGTGGACGCACAGGGTCTCCGGTTTCATTTCAGCTTCGCGCTTCATAATTGTCATGAGTGTTTCTCCGCTCGAACCGTGTGGCTTCCGATAGTGGCCGGAGCATCCTGCTCCGGTTCTTCATTGTTGCTTCCAAATTCCGGAGCTGGAAGCTCCGGCCACCTTGATGTCAGCTCCCGGCTCGGGCCAGGCGTTCGGCCGCTTGGGCCCGGTTCATCAGGTGCTCCTTCTGCACCACGTCGGTGTAGGGGCTTGTCTCGTAGCGGCAGTCGACCTCGCAGACGCGCGGGTCGTGCTGAGTGCGCAGTTCGGTCATGAGCAGGTCGCGGAGCCGCCGCAGTTCCGGTCCGTGCGCTGGATCGTCCGCCAGGTTCTGCATGTGATGGGGATCCCGTCGCAGGTCGTAGAGCTCCTCCTGCGGCCGCTTGCCGAAGCCAAGCTGAAAGTTGGCGGCATGGCCGGCATCGGCGCGGTGATGGACCATCCAGGCCTTGGTCGGACTGGCATCCATGTCGGCGTAGGCGGCGAAGGTGTTGTTCTCCAGCGCCCGCCAGGCAATGGCGGGGGCGGCCGGGTCGTCCATGCCCCTGGGGTCGCCCATGGGCCAGCGCTCGGGCGCGAAGTTGTGGATGTAGAGGAAGTCGCGGGTACGGATGGCCCGTTGGGGATAGGGCAGATTCCATTCGCGCGCCGTGGCGACGTGCCGCTCGCGGCCGGTGACCACCCAGTCGCGGTCCGAGGTGCCCGCCTTGCCGGTCATGCGCGGCCAGAGGCTCGGTCCGGCCATGCCCGGGTCGGGCGGCAAGCCGGCGGCCTCCAGGAAGGTCGGCGCCAGATCCATCAGGTTGGTCATGTCCTCCACGACCGCTCCGGCGGGGATCGCGCCGGGCAGCCGGGCCAGGAGGGCGACTTCGCAGCCGATATCGTAGAGGTTGCACTTGGCGCGCGGAAAACCGGGGATGCCGTGGTCGCCGCTGACCACGATCAGGGTGTTGTCCAGCTCGCCGATCGCCTCCAGTTCCGCGAGGAGGACAGCCAGACCCCGGTCCACCGCCTGGCATTCGCCGAGGTAGTCGGCCACATCCTCGCGGATGTCGTGGACGTCGGGGAAGAAGTCGGGGAGACGGCCCTGGAGCGTGTCCGGATCGATGCCCCAGAGCGCCTTGCCCGACCCCTTCTCCCAGGTGCGGTGGGTGTTGGTCGGCCCCCACCAGTAGCAGAAGGGCTGCCCGTCCAGGCGCGCCCCGAGGAAGGAGCGGAAGTTCCCGCGCACCTCGTCGTAGAGCGGCTGCTTGGCCGCCTCCACATCCATGCCTGCCCGCACCCGCGCCATGGCCTTGTGCGAGAAGTTGTTGAAGTCGAAGCCCGCGCCGTTGTAGTAGTGTTCATCGGTCCCGTAGGGGGTGATGTGCGTGGCGTAAACCCCCGGCCCCCAGACCTTCCAGGTGGCGCCGGTGTGGTAGCCTGTCTGCGCGAGAATCCGCGGATAGCTCGGAATGGCGTCGTCCCAGACGGACCCCTGGAGGATAGCTCCGAGCCGTGTCTGCCAGAAGTAGCGGCCCGAGAGTACCGAGCTGCGGCAGGGCGTGCAGGTGGGCGCCGGCACCAGCGCGTTGGTAAAGAGCACGCCTTCCCGGGCGATACGGTCCATGCTCGGCGTGGAGATGATTTCGTTCAGCCGCGAAGTGCCGGGCACGCCGCGGTAGGCACTGGCGTAGCGCCCCCAGTCGTCGGCGAAGGCGAACAGAATGTTCGGAGGTCTAGGCATGCTTCTCTCCGGCGACGGGGGGCTGACGATAAAGACCGTGGGCCAGCAGCAGGACGGCGGCCGAGGACCACATGAATTCGGGGTGGCCGTTGCCGAAGCCGGTCAGGCTGTCGTAGCATTCGTGGATGCCCTCGCTGCGGCCCACGGCGGTGAGGATGCGGTCGGCCAGCTCGTCGGCCTCCTGCCGGAAGCCGCTTTGCCAGAGGGCGCCGAGGTACCAGGTGTTACCGTGAATCCAGGTGCGGCCGCGCCAGTAGGAGTGCTGCACCAACGCATCCGGATTCCCGGGTGGCGTGTGCAAGAAACCGCCGTGGCGGAAGGTGGGATGCGCCCGGTCGATCACCGGGAAGGGCAGGTCGGTGAGAAAATGATCCGGAGAGAGCAGGTAGTCGCGACAGAGATGTTCGGCGATATCCGGCGCCGCGATCCCGGCGTAGACCGGAATGAAGCTGGCCAGATTGACCATGCCGTTGAAGGCGCCGGTCTCGATCTGGCGATCCTGATAGGTGCGGGTCTCCGGCTCGATCAACCACTCATTGATGGCGGCAGCCAGTTCGTCGGCCAGAACCAGCCAGGCGCTGGCGTCGTCGCTCTTGCCGAGCTGACCCGCCATGGCCGCCAGGGTGCGGCACTCGATCACCAGGAAGGCGTTGATATCGGGGGCGACAAAGGCGGTGGGGCTCATCTGTCCCCAAATTTGCTCATACCAGGGCTGTCCAGGGCGACCGGCCAAGGGCGAGCCGCTGTGCCAGCGCAGGGCGTCGTCCAGACAGGAGCAACCCGGAGGATGGATCACCAGTCCCCATTTCGTACGGAATGTATCCATCCAGTTCCGCACGTAGCGGGCGAGCGGATCGTAGAGTTCGCGCAGCAGATCTGCATCGCCGGTCTGCGCCAGATAATGCCCCGCGCCCCAGGCGAGGATGGGCATCTGGTAGCCATAGTAGCCGTAAGTCTGGTTCTCGTACGTCACCGCGGGCTTGCCGTCCGCGGCAATCCCCCGGGTGAGCAACCTCAGCACGCCCGCGCCGGTCTCGCGTTCCCGCATCAGGCCCAGGGCCGGAAGCGTGACACCGCTGTCCCAGAACCAGGTGGCGGCGCAGCCGGTTTTGCCGGCATGAATCGTCATCACCGGCTTGCCCTGCGGATCGCGGTCCAGGTAGCGCAGACTGCGGAGCGTGCCGGCGGCCTTGAGAACCAGATCGCCGTGACTGCGGCGCTCCGGTGCCAGGCAGGGAAGGGCCGCGTAGGCCTGCTCGGTGGCATCGATGGCCCGCGCCAGGCTGTCATCGCGCCACAGGTCCGCCGGCCAGTCGGGAAACGCTTCGTCATTGAAGGCGAAGCGCACGGCAAACGAGAGGGTGATGGCTTCTCCGGCGGGCAGCACTCTGGTTACTGGCGCGCTGGCGATTTTGGCGCCGTCCGCGGCGAAGACGAGATCGGTTTCGCGGGCCATCAGCTCGCAGCGGCTGCGGTAGGATACCGGGCCGACGTGCTGTTGGACGCTGAAATGCCAGCCGCTGTCCAGGATCTCCGCCAGGCAGCCGTCGCCCGGTTCGCCCTCGCTCCGCCATGCCAGCCGCACCGGCAGGTCCGCGGGGCTCTTGTTCCAGAGGCGGTAGCGGATGCGCAGCACATCGGCGGCGGCGAACCAGAAGACACAATCCGCCTCGATCGGGGGCATCGGCTCGATGCCGTTGTGGCAGAAGTACTCGACCACATGTGAGCGGTAGTAGCTCATGGCGTTGTAGCGGCGGAGTTTGGCCACCCGGGCGCTGTCCAGTCCCGGATAGCCCAGCTCCAGGCCAAGCAGCTTGCGGAAGAGTGGCCGGGCATCCCGCGCGAAGACGCCGTAGCACTCGTCCGGCCCCGGGAGTGTCTTCGGGCTTTTCAGCAGAGAAAAGCGGCTGCCCGCATCGCGGAAGGCGAAATCACCGGCGAAGCTCTCGTCCATCGTCTCGACCGGCAGGTGGCGGGCAAAGCGCACCAGATTGCGGCTGCGAGCCGTCAGCGGCGGCAGATGAATCGCTTGCGAGTCCAGCGGCGTTTGGCCCGTCGGCAGGATCGATGGCGGCGAGTCGGGCTTCAGTCTATCGTTTGTCATTTGTGTGTTCTTCTTTGGGGGTGGCCGGAGCATCCTGCTCCGGTTCTTTCTTGTTTCTTCCGATTCCGGAGCAAGATGCTCCGGCCACCTTTCCGGAGCAAGATGCTCCGGCCACCTTTCCGGAGCAAGATGCTCCGGCCACCTT
>CAZZCT010000145.1:0-6277 GCA_964652365.1 uncultured Lentisphaerales bacterium | reverse complement strand
CAAGATGCTCCGGCCACCTTTCCGGAGCAAGATGCTCCGGCCACCTTTCCGGAGCTGGAAGCTCCGGCCACATCCTTTCGCCACCGCCATTGCCAATTCGCCAAGCCTGCCTTGTCTGGATTTCCCCAGACATAATCGACCTGAAACCGGTATTCCTTTTCACTTCGGACAATATGGTCGTAGGGTTCGTGCTGCCAGAACGAACCGGTCAAGTGTAGCGCCCTGTTGGCGGTATTGGCGGTAAAGGATTTCCAGCTATGCACAATCTTGCCCAGCGGGTGTCCTTGGAAGGGCTCGGCAATAGCATGGACGTGATTGGGCATCACAGACCATGCGTGCAAACGATAACGCTCGCCGTCAAAATAGCGGAGCGCATCGGCAACCAAATCCGCAATGGCAGAGTTGTTCATATGGCAGACGCCATGACCGGCATCCAGGAAGCTCTCGATCTTCTCCGAATACAGGTACTGCAGCCGCTTCTCTTCGTCTTCAGATAATGGGCGACCCACTTGTTCCGCAGTGGCAATAATCGACTCCCGCTCGCGTATCCATGCCGCTCTCACTTCAGAAGGAACCGAATCCGAAAGCCGGAAGGACACATGGTAGATGGCGGACTCGCAGGTCCAGTGCGGCAGGTTGTCGCCTTGCGTGATGGTAAGCGTCGACCAGTCCGGAGTGGCCGGAGCATCCTGCTCCGGTTTGTCTTCAACCTTCATGACTACCTCATCGTTGGCCACTCTGGACTTGCGCGTTTGCGTTTCTGTGCCGGAGCATCCTGCTCCGGCCACCTCATGTCAGACTACTCCACCACGGTTCCGCCCGAGATCCGTTGCGGCTCGGCGACTTGGCCCGCAGTGGGGAGCCCTTCCGCAGCAATGCGCCGACCGACTTCGCGCACCAGGCGCGCCGCGTCCTCCGGTATGGACCCGTCGGGCAGCGGCCCGATATTGGCCAGCAGGTTGCAGTTGTGCGCCCGGGCATAGGCCAGACATGACCACAGTTCGTCCGCGCTCTTCCAGGACTGCTCCTTGTGCCAACCCCAGCTCCCGTTCTGAAGCGTCATGCAGATCTCGTTGTGCTTGACCTTGTTGGCGGCCCAGGCTTTGTCGGCAATCACGGCCGCTGCCTCCTTGCCTTGTTTCCTCAGTCCATCGCCCTGCGACTTGAAGTGAAACTCCGGCGACGCATAGTCCTCCGTGCCGGTGGCGCCCTGCTTGAAGGAGATTAATGCCTCGGGCCGACTGGCCCGGATGATCCCATAGGTCTGCTCGATGGGGATCAGGTCGGGGATCTGATAGTACGGATTAACGAGATCAAGCCAGACGCCGGCAAGAGGAAGATCCATGCGGCAGAGCTCCTGGATGCAGGCTTGCGCGTAATCCCAGTAAATGCGCCACTCCTCCGGCTTGGTGAGGACATAGCGCGGATCGCCGTTAGGATAGTGCGGCCTGCCCGGCCAAACCAGATCCGTAGTCGCCGCATACGGGTGTCGCCAGTTGAGCAGATGCGTGTAGTAGGCGAAGAAACCAAGGCCCTTCTTGTCGCATTGCTCCGCGAGTTCGCGGACCAGATCGCGTCCGGCAAAAGTCATGGCGTTGAATGGCTCGACCTTGCTGTCCCACAGACAGAATCCCTCGTGATGGCAGGTGGTGAGGTTCACATACTTCATGCCGGCTTCGCAGGCCAGATCGGTGATGAAGTCAGCGTCGAACCCGGACGGATCGAAGCTGTGGGCCAGCTTTTCGTATTCGGCCACCGGAATACACTCCTTGAACATGACCCATTCGTGCCGTTCAAGCTGGCTGTAGAGGCCGTAGTGCAGAAAGAGGCCGTAGTTGGCCTGCGCGAACCATTTCAGGTTGGCGGCGAGCGGGTCTTGGGCCCATGTGTCGGCATAATCAGACAGGTAGTTGGGGACGGGTTTTGCGGGCATCTTGAATCTCCTTATTGTCTCATTTTGTACGGATTATCATTTTACTTCCCATAGGCGCGGAAGTCATACACCTCGGCGTGCGGGCTGCCCCAGGTGGTACGGACGACCAGGCGCAAGCGGCTGGCTTTGACGGGGCCGAAGGTGTGCCGGCGGAAGCGCAGGATGTTTCCGCGTTCTCGTAAGAGGCACACGGTCCGACCGTCGACTTCGGCCAGCACGTCATAGTCCTTGATGAGCTCCGGGTGCATGCCGCTGATTGCGTGCCGCTTGCGGTTCAGTGCGCTGTCGAAGACCAGTTCAACGCTGCGGACCTCGCTTGGCCGGGCCAGTGCGAGTTCGAGCCAGGCGGGTTCAGCCGGGTCCAGCGGCGCCGAGGCCCAGAGGTGCGGCAGGCCGTAGGGGCGAATGAAGCCGTCGGTAGCGTTCTGCGGGCGGTACGGCCGCTGTTCCGGCGTCATGCGGAAGCAGGGCACATACGGCAGCACGGTCATCCAGGTAGGCGGGTCGTCGGGCTTGAAGTTGAGCCCCAGCACGCCGGTCATGTCGCTCGTCGTATAGCGCAGCAGCACCCTGGCATTGGGATCGAGCACGGCGAGGAGTTTCTGCCCGGGGCCGGGGGCGGCGTCGACCGGGAAGGCGACCCAGCCGGTGCCGGAGACCGGCACGGTCAGGTCGGCGACCTTGCATGCCGGATGATAGTTCTGAGGCTTGTCCGCAGCGTACACACGCAGCCGCACCTCGGTGTCGGCGTAGGCCTGCAGCTGCAGTTCGAGAGTCTGTAGCCGCTCGGTCTCCACCGGCAGGAGCAGGCCGGTGGGTGCCGTCAACGGCAGCCACTGCGTGCCCTCGGACAGTTCGCAGCAGCGCTCGCTTGAGGCTGTGACGCGGGCCGTACGCGAAAGGTCGTCCGGCTCGCACAACCGGTGGCCGATGATCGACTGATCGTTGCGCGCCAGGCGCCGCTGCAGTTCGGGCATATGGTTGTTGCGGATCTGGTCCGGGGTGAGCCCCTTCTCGAGGCCATAGGCGGCGGCCGTGCCAACCGCCTGCCCCATGACGGCGGTGGTGGCGATCACTCGCAGCACGCCCAGACCCTCGTGGCTGACACTGATGTCGCGGCCGGCGAAGAGCAGGTTCGGCACATTGCGCGAGTAGAGGCAGCCGAAGGGGATGTCGGTGATGCCGGGCAGGAAGTCATGGGTGCAGGCCGACGCCGGGTCGCGGTAGCCCTTTGGCGGATGGATGTCGACCGGCCAGCCGGCGTGGCCGATGGCGTCTGGATAGCGGCGTTGGGCCAGGAAGTCGTTGGCGGTGGGCAGGCAGGGGCCCATCAGGCGGCGCGACTCCCGTTTGCCGGGCAAGGTGCCGATCCAGTCCAGTTCCAGCCGGGCCACGTTTTCGAACTTGCCGCTGTTCTTGATGTAGTCCCAGAGGCCGTAGACCAGGCGGCGGGTGTGCCAGACCACGTCGTCGTCGTCATGGATTGAGTCGCCCGCGCCGCCGTACTCGGCCCACCAGAGCCCATAGAAGCTGCCGTCCGGTTGGCGGTAGAAGTTGCGCGAGTACATCTGGTGGTCGGGATCGAGGAGGGTGCGCAGTTCCGATACGTCCAGGGCCCAGGCCGGGGCCGTGAACGGCACCGCGTGCCCGCGGTCCACGCTCGAGAAGAGGAGCGTCGCGCCCATGGTGCCACGGTCGGCAACTTCCGGGGCGAACTTCTCGTTGAACTCCGCCTTGGCTTCGCGCCCGACCCGGTATTCGGCGCCGGCCAGGAAGCCGACCGTGCCGTCGCCGGAGCAGTCGATGAAGGTCTTGCCGGTGAAGCGCAGATCCTTCTCCGAGCGCAGTTGAATGCCCTCGACGGCGCGGATGGCGCCCTCAGCCCCGCACTCGACCTTGCAGACCGTGGTGTTGAGGAAGAAGCGCAGGTTGGGCTCGGCGCTGACCATGTCGAAGTAGAGCTCATCGTACTGGATCCAGCGCCAGCGGCCGCTGGTGTGTGTCTTGTGGGCGAGGCGCAGGCTGATCTCGTCCATGATGCCGGTCTCGCGGGCGTAGCGGTTCCAGGCGCCGTGGTCCGCGCCGCTCGGCGGCACACGCACCTCGCTCGAGGCGCTGCCGCCCAGCACCGGCCGGTCGGTGATCAGAACGGTCTTCGCACCCTGGCGGGCGGCAGCCAGGGCCGCGCAGATACCGGCCGGGCCGGCGCCGATCACCACCACGTCGGCGGCGATGGTCTGGTGGACAAGATCACGGGTTGCATGGTCAGAGGGCTGGGTGCTCATGTGTTGCTCCTTTGGTAATGGCGTTGTCCTTGCCGGGTATCCCTGCGCTTCCGGGTCACCCGACTCATATCGGGAATGGCCCAGTCGCGACAGACGCGCGCATCGAGCTCGGCGGCGGTCGAGGCATGGACCGGGTCATCGATCAGGTTCACGTTTTCGTGGGGATCGTTTTCGAGGTCGTAGAGCTGGTGCAGATCACCGTGGCTGTGGACATATTTCCATCTGTTGGTGCGGATCATACGCTCGGGCGTGCCGGCGGAATAGTACTCGCTGAAGATGGCATCGCGCGTGGGGGCGTTGTCCGCAATCGCCGGCAGCAGGGATTTTCCGTCGAGGCCTTCGGGCGGGGCGATGCCGCAGGCGTGGCAGAAGGTGGGCAGCAGGTCAAGCAAGCTGGCGAACTGGTCCCGGGTGGTGCCGGGCTCCGTCACCCCGGGGATGCGCAGGATGAGCGGCACGCCCACCGCCTCCTCAAAGAAACACATCTTGTGGACCATCTGGTGATTGAAGAGGTGTTCGCCATGGTCGGTGCTGTAGACCACGAGGGTGTTGTCGCGCAGCCCGAGTTCATCCAAGGCTTCCAGAATCCGGCCGGCCTGCTCGTCCATATAGCTGATATTGGCGAAGTAGGCCGCCATCGCGTGGCTCATCTGGTCATCGGTCAGGCCGTCGGCGATGGGGAAGCTGGGATTGTCGTAGATGGTATCCGGCAGACGGCTGCGATCGAAGGTGCGGTTCTCCGGCAGCGTCATCCGGGCCGGGTCGTAGAGGTCGTGGAAACGCTTGGGGGCGTACATCTCGTTGTGGGGTTTTTCGAGGCCAACGTAGAGGAAGAAGGGGCGGACAGAGGCGTCAGGGTTCAGGGTTTGGGGTTCAGGCGGTTCAGATGTGGAGGCCGTCGACGGGCGACCTACCCGTTCCCCGTTGAACAACTGGTCTGAGAAACCCATACGGATGAGCGATTTGTCATCCCGAGCGAAGCCGCCGCAGGCGGCGCAGTCGAGGGATCTCCGACCTGCGCAACGGCCGTGGAGATCCCTCGACTCCGCTCCGCTCCGCTCGGGATGACCGCGACGTTTCTCATGGCGTCGGTCCATCCGGCCCGCCGCGGGCCGGGGTTCCGACTGAATCCTGGCACCTGACACCTTCCTCAGAAACTCGACCGACCGGTCGACGATCATGTGGTCGAGGATGAGCTCCTCTTCGAGCTGGATCGGTTCGTTTTGCAGATTGTAGCTGTGCCGCGACTTGGCGTCGGGGTGCGGCTTGTACTGCGGCAGGTAGCTGCAGTACTGCCAGAACTTCTCCAGCCCGATGGTATGCTGGTAGTCGTTGTGCATCGGCGTGTAGATGCGCAGGGCGCGTTCGTCGAAGCCGAGGTCGTGCTCCTCGTCCTCAACTTCCACATGCATCTTGCCGAAAGCGGCGGTGACATATCCCGCCTGCCGGAAGAGGGAGCCCATCGTCGGCAGCGACAGGTCCAGAAGCTGCTTGGAAGTGGTCAGATCGCAGCAGCGGTGCACCTGCCGTCCCGTCATTAGCGCGGACCGGCAGGGATGGCAGATCGGCGCGGCCGCATAGGCCTGCGTAAAACGCACGCCGTCGGCGGCCAGGCGGTCGAGGTTCGGGGTCAGCACCTGCGGATGCCCGTAGCAGCCAGCGGCATCCCGCCGATGCTGGTCGGAGAAGAGAAACACTACGTTCGGTTTCATGGCGTTCATGGAGCTTCGATGCGCGTGTTTCCGCTGACTTCGCTTCGCTCGTCGACGCCGATGGCATACCCGAACAGGCGCAACTTCGCCGTGAGCAACAGCCCCAGCCGCGGCAGGTCGGCCGGATACACCGAGATGAGTCGCTTGCCCTCTTGCTGGTAGAGCGTTTGCTTCTTGAACATGCTCATCTTGTACTGCGGCGTGTCGAGACCCCAGTATTCGACATACACGTCGAGTTCCGGCAGATAGAAGTCAGGCCGAATCTGGAACTCCCCGATGATGCGGAACTTGGCGTCGTAGCGGAAGCCGATGCCATGCGCCGTGAGCCACTCGGCAATGCGGCGTTC
>CAZZCT010000144.1:0-13562 GCA_964652365.1 uncultured Lentisphaerales bacterium | reverse complement strand
ATGGTGCCGCAAAGCGCGGCGCGGCGGTAGATGCGGTTCACCGTACGCTTACGTTGATAAAGCTATGTGCAGACCTTGTCCCCTGCGTGAATGATGGCGAGTTAGTTGCGCGTTTGGCAAAGGCTATGGCTGTCGGCATGGCATCGGAAGGTGCCGTGCTGAATGCGATGTACTCCGTGTGATCCACGAAACCTGCGATAGCGTGGTACAGGTGGTGGGCTGATTCGGGTAAATCGACGCCACTATTGTCGAGGCGGCTTCGAACATCCTCATCGGACACGACCACAGGTTGGCCCCAGCTCGCCATGCCGCGCCCGAGGTTTTGGAATAAATGTGCGATGCCGACAAGAGCCAGCGTAACAATTACGCCAGCGAGAAACACAGGCCATCGACGTCTCGGTTGTTGTTGTGTGTTTTTCATATTCATCTGCGAACCTCTTACTGAAGATCAAAACTAGCATGGGAAATAGCAAGGCCATCCATGCTAAGGATCAATCCTTCAGTTGACAAACAGTAACTTACATTTCTAAAGTGATCCATATCAAGCCCAATAAGGATCATTGCTATGGATCAACCCGCGTTGCAGGTGACCGCTCCGAACGACCCGGACCCGCAGTGGCCGGATGGCTATGTGGCGGTTCTGAGGGCGGCGGGAGCTCAAGAGAAGACGATCCCGTATTGCGTCGGATCGGTGAAGCGTTTCTTCGCCCGCTTCCCGGAGCGTCGGAGAAGGGACCTGGGGCGGTCGGAGATCGAGGCGTTTCTGTCGGAGACGGCCGCACATCCCAACATCAGCAACTGGCAGGTTCAACAGGCCCGCAACGCGCTGGAACTCTACTACGAGAAGTTCCGCGGGATCCCGCTGGAACCGCGCGACGCCGTGACCGAGGGGAACCATCCGAACCCACCCTCCAATGAACCGGCCCAGATCGATAACGTGTTCGTACCGTACCCGAGATCCGATGCGGCCGTCAAGGGTGCGGGCGCGCTCAACGGCCAGCACGCAGCCGCCAACGCGGAAGGGGGCAACACGGTCGGGGTGTCCGTGCCACGAGGGGCTTTCGGTGCGCAACAGTTCGCGACCACCGTCCAGGCCGCAGATTCAACGGGCTGTCCAGCAGGCGGTCAGGGCCGCCGGACTGACGATCCGCTTCACGCCGCACTGCTTCCGCCACAGCTTCGCCACGCATCTGCTGGAGGCGGGGCAGGACATCCGCACCGTGCAGGCACTGCTCGGCCACGCCAACGTGGAGACCACCATGATCTACACCCACCTGCTGAACAAGGGGCCGCTGGGCGTAGTCAGTCCGGTGGATACACTCTAGATTTCTCGTCCCGAGAAATCTAATGTTTTCTGGTCGCATTTCGTCGTGACAGTCGGTCGAATGCAAGAGGTCACCTGCGCTCTCAGGGAACGCGGTGCGGGGATTGGAGAGAGAGCACACATGGCAATCGACTTTTCTATCGTGGCACGGGCTTCCAGCCCGTCGCCGGCTCCGGGCCGGAAGCCCGTGCCGCGTTGGATTGCGGGAGGAGTGCGCCCTGGGTGGTTGGCGCTGCTGGGAGCGGGCCTGCTGGGCGCCGCCGGCTGCAGCACCACCGCCATGAAGGGCACGCCCTTCTTCAGCGGGGAGTATACCCAGCGCGAAGGGCCGGTCGAGGACCGGGTCAACCTCTGGCCGCTGCTCTACTACCGCGAACCGGCGCTGTCTGTGCTCTGGCCGATCGGCGAGTACGCCGACACCAAACTGGCGATCCGGCCGATCTTCTCGGTCGAGGGGCTGGACAAAGAACGGCGCGTCTACCGCGTGCTCTGGCCATTGGCAGAGTTCAATTTCCAGTCGGATGACCACCGCGTGTTTCCGTTCTTCTGGGGCGACGACTATCTCGTCGGGTTTCCACTCTACTGGCACTTTGACCGGCCCTATGCCCGCGACGGGCGCGGGACCGATGCTTTGTGGCCGCTCTGGACCTACTTCCGCGACCACGAGCAGCACAGCCTCCACCTGGCCTGGCCGTTCTTCAACGTCAAGCAGTACGATGCCGAACAAGGCTGGCGCCTGTGGCCGCTCTACGGGCACTACGAGCAACCGCCACGCAAGACCGGACACGACTATGCCCTCTGGCCATTGGGATGGCACACCTGGAGCGCGACGGAGGAAGATTGGGGGCTGCTGCCGATCTTCTGGCGCACCGCGCGGCCCGAGGGCGGCTCGTTCTGCAGCCTGCTGGGCGGGTGGTCGCGCGACGGCGCCCGCTCGGACTGGTTCGCCACGCCGCTGCTGGCCTGGGGCACGCAGGGTCCCGATGAGTCGACGACGCGCGTGCTGGCCGGCCTGGCGGGTGCGCGCCGGACACCGTCCGTTCGATCGAGCCATGTGTTTCCGCTCTATTACGAACGCGAACGCGGGCAGGACGAGCTCTTTCTCTCGCCGATCTACGCCTCCGGGCAATCGCGCGACGGTCACGGCTGGCGCGTGCTGTTGCCGGTGGGCGTGCAGCGCACCGCGCCGGAGCGGCAGTCCACCTTCACGCTGCTCTACTCGTGGGGGCGCGACGACGCCCAGCACAGCCGCTGGTCGTGCCTGCTGCCGCTGTACTACCGAGCCCGTGATCCAGAGCAGCGGGCCTGGATCACGCCGCTAGGCGGCTGGTGGACCGATACCGAACACCGGTCGTGGGCGGTCTACCCGCTGCTCTCGGGCGGCCGGAAACGCGACGACGGCGGCGAGCTCTGGGTCGGCGGGCCGCTGTTCCACGCCGACTGGAACGCGGCCGGCACCTCGCACTGGCTGCTCCCGCTCTACTCCTACGACCACCGCGACGGAAGCTTCCTCTCGCTGCTCTACAGCGGCTGGCGCGACGATGACGGCGGACGGAAGGCGTTGGTCCCGCCGCTGCTGTCGCTCTATGCGTCGCAACGCGACCGCTGGGACTTCTGGGGATTGGCGGGTCTGGCGCACGTCAGCGGCGGCGAGCAGGGCGGCTCCAGTCACCTGTTTCCGCTCTACTACGCCAACCCCCGCAACGATACGCTGGTCTCCCCGCTCTATGCCACCTGGCGCAGTGCTGACGGACGCGTACGGTTGGTGCCGCCGCTGCTGTCCGGTTGGGCGACCGAGCCGAACACCACCGATGTGCTCGGTCTGCTGGGCCTCTTCCATGCGCGGTGGGGCCGCGTGGCGGCGGATCGGGCCGGGCATCTGCTGCCGTTGTATTACTTTGATCACAACACGCTGCTGACCCCGCTCTACGGGGCGTGGCACCAGGACGACCTGACGACGCGGTATTACCTCACACCGCTGGTTGGCAGCCGCAGCGGGCGCGAGCAGGGCAGTTGGCTGTTCCCGCTTTACAACCACACGCGGGAACCGGCGGCACAGGCCACCCACGGCTCGTTCCTACTGCTGGGTAACTACCGGCGTGACCCCGATGGCAGCCACACCGGGTTTCCGCTGCTGTTCGACCACCAACGCTGGCAGAGCGCTGTCCCCCGGCCGTCCGAGCCGCATCGCGGCTGGAAGTTCAACTTCCTGCTCGCGGCCCATCTGGCGGACTACGTTGAGGGACGCCAGGTGCAGTTGGCGCGCGCAACGAATTCGGCCGAAGTGGTCCAGGCGGAGTTGCGCCATCGCGAGAACGGCCTGTGGCCCGTGTGGGACTACGAGTCTGAGAGCGCGGCGACCGGCACCTGGGATCGGACCACCGGCAGCTTACTCTGGCGGCTCTTCGACTATCGGCATGAACTGGGCCGTCAACCCGGCGACTCCTCGCCCCACAGCTACACCCGCCGACGCGTGCTGTGGCGGCTGATGCACTATGAGCGGCTCAACGGCGCCGTCAGCGTGGACGTCTTTCCGGCTATTGCCTATGACCATGACCCGGCCCGCGACTTGCGCAAGGCTGCCTTCCTGTGGCGGGTCTTCCGCTACGAGCGCGAAGCTGGCCGATGCGCGGTGGACGTGCTGTGCGTGCCGGTCTGGCGGTCGGGGCGCGGCGCAGCGCCGTAGGCCACGCGGCCTGTGTCTGGGATTCTGGCACCCCTTCAGGGTGCATTGTGCGCACCTCGGGGTCCGGGGGTGTCGCTGCGCTCAACCCCCGGCTACGTTCTGGCATCCCGTCGGGATGCGGGTCACAGGTTCATTGTTACCGACGTGCTCGTCCGTAACGTCAAGCTCCGTCCGCAGATTACGGTTCAGACTGCGGCTGGGCGTTGGCCGACCGGTTGCCTCAAGGGTCTGGGGCGCCCCTGCTCGTCGGGACGCACGTCGGGCCGACGTGCGCCACAGGGCGGCGAGCGTGGCACGGGCTTCCAGCCCGTAGCCTGCGAGAGGTCGGGCATGCGAGCGGGCACGGTGACGCGCGTCGCACCGTCTGCCGCGATTCTGTCCGCATCGATCTCACGGCGACGGGCTGAAAGCCCGTGCCACGATTGGAGCCGAAGTTGCCCGCCTCGTGTGTTCGCGGCGCAGCCGCGCGGCAGGCTTGTCCCCAACGGCCTACGGACGAACACGGAAAGCGCGAGGCGCCTGGATTGGGCTGGCGGCTGGTCTGGGGTCACTCGACCAGCGGATTCACGCGCCGGAGGGCCATTCGGCACCCTCTCCGAAACAGGCTATTGACACAATGGTACAAGTGCGGCATCATTAAAGGTAACAAATTAACCTGGATTGTACCGTCAGGTTCGGGCCCGATGGCCCTGGGGCAGCGTGCCGTGTCAAAACGCGAGTCCATTCTGCAGCATGTGCGATCGCAGATTGTGACCCGGCAACTTAAGCCGGGCGCACAGTTGCCGAGTCGCGAGTTGCTGTCGCGCCACTTCCTCACGAGCCGGACCGTCGTGCAGCGTGCTTTGGACGAGTTGATGGCCGAGGGGCTGGTTCGCAGTCGCGGCTCAGCCGGCACGTTCGTGTGCGACACACTACCCTACCTGACTCGCTATGGCCTGGTGTTTGAGTGGCGCCCCTCGGAGTTGAAGCCGTGGTCGCGTTTCTGGAAGGCCCTGCAGCACGAAGCGCTGGCCTTCCACGTCCCGGGGCAGCGCGAGATGCACGTCTACTTTGCGCATGACGAGCGGGCACCGGGAGGCATCGCCCGGGATCTGGCGGCTGATGCAGCGGCGCACCGCGTGGCCGGGCTGATCTTTGCAGCGCCGCCCTACGCCCTGCAGGGGAGTCCGATCATCGGCGATCGGACCCTGCCCAAAGTCGGCATCATGGCCGACCCCTACGGTGGCATTCCGTGTGTCTACCCGGACATTGCGGCGTTCTTCACCCGCGCCATGGACCACCTGGTCGCGTGCGGCCGTCGTCGCCTCGCGGTGATCGGTGCAACAGCGTCCAACCAGCCGTCGGAGTGGGAGCCATTGCTCCACACGCAGGCCCGGGCGCACGGTCTGCAACTGGACCCGGTCTGCTTACAGACCTGTCACTTCGGCAACCCCCGGCAGGCGGCGCGCACCGTGCGCCTGCTGATGCGCCTGCCGCCAGCCGAACGGCCCGATGCCCTGCTGGTGTCCGACGACAACCTGGTCGAGGATGTGGTCATCGGGCTGATCGAGGCGGGCGTGCGCGTGCCGGAGCAACTCACCGTGGTCGCCCACTGCAACTTCCCACGCGATACGACGGATGCCTTGCCGCTCGTGCGTCTGGGGTTCGACTGCCGCGAGTTGTTGGCCCGCAGCATCGAGGCCATCGACCAGCAGCGGCAGGGGGTGGCGCCGGCGGAGCGGATGCTGGTGGCGGCAGTGCGGGAGTCGGATCTGCGGTCGGATCCAGAGTTCGCGGCCCGGCAGTCCGCCGCACTCCTTTCAGGATCGGTGCAACACGCGCATGGGTGACGGTACACGGAGGTGCGGGATGAGACAAATGAAGAGTTCACGGCAGGCAGGCATTGCTCTGATGGTCGTGGCGGCGCTTTTCGCGCAAGCGGCGACAGCGGCGACGCTGTACTGGGATCCGGACGGTGTTCAGCCCACCAGTGGCGGCACTGGCACGTGGTTGGGCAACGTATGGTACGACGGGACGTCCTATGTGACGGGCGGCACGGGCGACGACTACATCCTCAGCGCTGGCAGTGGCAGTGTCGCCAACAACACCAGTCGAACCATCAATAGCCTGCGGGTCAGTTCCAGCGGGTATACGATCGCCGCGTCGGAGATCCTGTTCTCCAGTTCGGCGACCACGACCTTCACGCTCGATGCCGGCAAGACCCTGACCCTGAACAGTCGCATCCGCAACCCCAGCACCACCATGAACATGACGATCGGCAGCGGGGCAACGGTGACCTACGGTGCCGCTGCAGGCATCGGAAACAGCAGCCTGGGTGGCAGTCTCTACGGTGGCGGCACGCTGACGATCAACTCCGGTGGTTGCTATCTGAATGCCACCGTCGGAAACAGCAAGATTTCGGGCGGAACGACACTCAACATGAACGTGAGTAACGGCTTCCAGCCAGGCTATCTGCGAATCGAATCTGGGAGCACCAACAAGATGAATGGCAGTGTGCAGGGTGACATCACCGGCGCGACGATTGTCGGAGACCTGTACGGCGTGACAGTTACCGGCGCCGGGAGCCAGTGGCTGGGCGGCGGCACCGCCAGCCGGCTGGCCATCCGGGGTTCGACGTCGGGCCCCACCACCGCGATGGGAACGCTCTCGATCCTGGACAGCGCCACGTTCGCCACTGGTGGCGGACAGGTTGCCCTTCTCAGTACGGGCACGGGCCATGACGATGCCGACCTGGTCATCTCAGGCGGTGGGGCCCTGGCGCTTGGAAACAACAGCGGCAGGCTCCTCCTGGGGTTCGCGACAGATGGCGCCCTGGCCGATACCATGGCCGTGAACCTGACGCTTTCGGGCGGCGGCAACATCAGCAATGGACAGATCCTGCTGACCACCCACAACTCCGCGGCTAAGACGCGCGTAGTCACGGTGGCCGATAGCTCCGGCGACACGGCCGTTGACTTCACGATCTCGGCCGCCATTGCCGACGGCAACCAGTCCGGGTCCGGAATCACCAAGGCCGGTGCGGGCACGCTGACGCTGAGCGGCACCAACACCTACACGGGCACGACGACAGTTAACAGCGGCACGCTGGTATTCAACGGCAAGCAGGCCACCAGCCGGTTCGCCATCGGGTCGGCTTCGGCCGCGACCCTGAACGGCAGCGGTACGATCAAGGTCACCAGCGGCGCGCCGATCGTGGTCAACGCCAACGGCACGCTGGACATGGCTGGTCTGAACTTCGACCTGAGTGCCTTTACGGCCGGACCGGTGCCCGTGGCGAACTACTCGGCTGGCGGTACGGTAACCGGGCGCGCCACGGCCGGCCGGACCGCCGGGTGGATTCTGCGCGACTACCCCGATGTGGACCTGATTCAGGCGGTTCGCAGCGATACCGGCACGGCCGTGATGATCCGCTAAGCCGCTTGCGGGTGCGGCAACCGAGGTCTGACGTGTTGGACTGAGCCGTGGGCCTCACCCGCAAGCGGCTCTGGCCGCCCGGATCGGGCGGCGTGGGGGGATGCTAACCCGGCACCCGCGGGCGCAGCCCGCCTCAGTTCCTTTCCGGCGCGGCGAAAACCCGCTTTCCTGAGTGAACCCCGTGCCGCGCCGGAAAGGAACTACTCGAAGCGCTCCACACGGCTGGTATGGCAGTAGTCGTCCCAGCTCCACGGCGGTTGCAGGTAGCCGGCCACGGCCTGTTCCAGCAGTGTCTCGTCGAGCGCGGCTGCCGCAGTCAACGCCCAGCGCAGGCTCACCGGTCCTTCGTCCGTGCCGAAGCGCGGCAGCAGTTCGGGCGTGTCGTCCATTGGAATGCGGGACGAACTGTGGTAGGCGTGCAGGCTGTTGCGCAACAGCGTCGGCCGGATGGCCCGCTCGCCCACGTCGACCGCGAAACTGTCGGGCAGGACCACGCCGTAGGCCGTGGCGCCGGCGGTCACGCGCAGCGCATGATGCAGCGGGTACTCGCGGCCATCGGATCCGCGGTCGATCCAGCCGCCGCCGACGCGGTCGCGCCGCGCGCCAATCCTGGCGGGCAGGCCGATCGACGCCTTGAGCACCGTCATCGGCTCCTGGTAGTTGCTCTCGAGGCGACAGTGCACGAACGGGTCGCCGTGGACGAGCGCCACAAAGAGCCGGCAGGAACTGCGACCGATCTGGCCGTCCAGGCGCAGGGTCAGGCGCAGCGGACCGCCCTCGACGACGACCGGCGGGTCGAAGCGCGCGCTTGCGTGCGGCGCGCCGGTGTAGCCGGCGTAGCGGTCGATGTCATGCGACCAGGTGTCGCTGCCGTCGGCCAGCGCGGCCAGGGTCAGCGGCCGGCTGAGCAGATCGCAGCCGCGCTGCAGGTCGCGGATCTGCGCGACGCCCGCCAGTCCGAAGCGCACGGCCACGTGGCCGTTCGACAGCTCGGTGCCGTCCCAGGCGATCGTCGCGCCCGGCAGGGGCGGGGCCTCGGTCAGGCCCGGGACGATGCGCAGCGCGCAGCTGCCGCCGGGCGGAAGTTCCACGGGGAAGAGCAGGCGCGGGATCGGTGACAGTCCGCGTTCGCGCGGCAGGCTCGCGGATTGAGCCAGTTGCAGCGGCACCACCCGACCGTCGGCGTCCTCGAGGTGGTGGGCCCAGGGCTGCCAGTCGAGCCAGACCTCGGCATCGGCCAGGCCGCGCCACGCGACGGCGCTGCGGTTGACCACCAGCAGGCGGTGGCCGGCGGGCGTCGCCCGGCGCAGGCCGTGGTGCTGGCGCAGGACGCGGTGTGTGAGCCGCTCGATGCCGGTCTGGGCGGCACCGGCCTGCTGGCGCGCGATCGCGATCGCTTCGGGGATCGAGCTGCCGGGCAGGATGTCATGGAACTGGTTGAAGCAGATCTCCCGCCACGCGGCGTCGAGTTCGGCGCGGTCGGCCTGGGGTGCGCAGGCGTCGAGCAGCCGGCCGGCGTCGGCGGCCGCCAGTTCGGCCATGCGCAGGTCGCGCTTCAGGCCGCCACAGACCGAATAGCAGCCGACCGCGTGCATCTGCAGCTCGCCGGTGACGACCGGGATCTCGGCGGCGGTCGCCTCGACCGCCGCGAAGTAGCGCGCCGTGGTCGAGAACTCCAACCGGACGCCGGGTGCGAAGTCGCGGTGGGCCGCGATCCACTCGACCAGTCTGCGCGAGGGTCCGCCGCCATGGTTGCCGACGCCGTAGAAGCACATCACGTCGCGCACGCCGGCCGGCCGCGGGGCGGCTACGGCGTTGCGGATGTGGTTTGACATCCACTCATGGTCCGGCCCGTTGCAGAGATAGCCGCCGGTGATCCGGAAGGTGAGCACCTCCGCGCCATCCGGACTGCGCCAGCGGAACAGCGTGGAGGGCAGGGCATGCTCATGCTGGCCAGGCCGCATGAAGACGAAGTGGCGGTGGCCGGCTTCGTGCAAGATCCGCGGCAGGTAAGCGCCGTGGCCGAAGGAGTCCACCAGGTAGGCCACCGGCGCCTGGGTCACGCCCAAATGCTCGCGGAACCAGGCTTGTCCCACGCGGGCGGTGGCCTGCAGGGCCTCGGCGGTCGGCAGGTTGGTGTCGGCCTGCACCCACCAGCCGTTGACCACCTCCCAGCGGCCGCTCTGCACGTGCGCACGAACACGGGCGAAGAGCGCCGGGTCGAGGGTGCGCACCTGTTCGTAAACCCACGCCTCACCCCGCGTAAAGGTGGCATCCAGGTAGCGGTCCAGGATGTCGCAGGCACTGCGGCAGGTAGCCAGAGCCTCGTCGGCGCCGCGTTGCCAGTGCCAGAGCCAGACCGGATCCAGGTGGGCGTTGGCGATCAGATGGACTGTGACGGTATCGGACATGGCGGACCTCCGGATGGCGTGGGGTTGGGGAAGGTAGTGTTTGGTGATCGCAGAAGGTGACTCAGGCGGCGCGCCGCCCACAACTCAATCGAACCGCGGAGTGCCGAATCATGAACCGCAGATTGTCGAAGTCAATCCCTGGCTCTGCCTTCGTGATTAGCACCTTTTCGATAGGGATACACGTTTTTGCGTGTATGTTTTCAATCGTGGCACGGGCTTCCAGCCCGTAGCCGGCTACGGGCTGGAAGCCCGTGCCACGTTGGGATCATGCCTGACGTCGCTGATTATAGATGTGCTGTCGGTCGGTGTCCACGCTGCGAAAGCCAGGAGCCGCGGAGGGGCGAACGTGTACGATTGGGGTTGGTTGAAGAATGGGAATGGGGATCTACCGCCACGACGCCAAGTACGCCAAGGAAGTGATGTCCGGGAGGTTTTTCAGAGACCGTGGTCGGCTCGCCACAGTCTCGCCCTCCAAGCGCTGCTGTCGGTGGGCCAGCGCACTCCCCATGGAGGGCGAACCTGTGGTGAGCCGGTTCTGCTTCGGCAGCGAGGACGAGGAACACACGAGTCGGCGGACGATTACGGGCGACGATTACGGTGAACGACTGCGGCAGCTCCCCGCGTAATCCGTAATCGTCGCCCGTAATCGTAAACCGAAGTACCCGTGGCTTCCTACTGCTGGAACACCAGCGTGCCCCAGTTCTTCGGCTCCATGCGCAGTTCGAAGACCTCGTCGTTGACCAGCCCGGTCTGCTGGTTGTTCCAGTACGTGCGCAGGGCCGTGTCGCTGCCCGTGGTGTCGCCATGCGTGACGCCGAAATCGCCACGCAGCCCCAGGCCTGCCTCCGGCTTGAGCCCGAGCGCGGCCAGCGGCACGGCGGCCTCGACGGTGTACTTGCGCGCGCGGGCGTCAACCTGCACGTTGCAGCGCACGCCGGGCACGACCGCCACGTAGTCGAGCGTGTATTCTTTGACCACCCCGGAGGAGAAGACCTTGGGCTCTTTGACCGCCGCGACCTTGCGGTACATCACGGCCGTGGGCTGGCCCTTGAAGCTGCCGATGCTCAGGCGTAGGTCGCCGGCCACCGGCTCGGCGCGGTTCTTGTTGGCGGCCGGGTCGGTACCGAGCTGGAAGTCGACCGTGTCACCGCGGGCATACAGGAACTCGGGGGCATCGGCGCCGTTGACCCAGGGGGTGTCGTCGCCGACCTCCCAGCCCAGGTAGAGGTTCTCGGCATCCCAGGCGGCGGCCACGCGGACCGCGGCGTTGTCCAACTTCCGGAAGGCGAGCTTCTCGCCCTTGAAGTCCTGCTCCAGGCGGCCGCTGGGTGTCACCGTGGCCTGCCGGATCGTGGCGACCTTGCCGCCCGCCACGCCCTGCAACTGCTCTTCGCGCATGCGTTGGGCGGTTTCGAGATCAGCCGGCTCCAGTCGCACCTTACCTCCCGCCAGGGCGCGCACCTGATCAAGCCCTACCACTTCGACGTTCCAGAGCGCGGTCTTGCCGGCCTGGAGGTAGACCTTGCCGTCGTCGCCCTGCACCATCGAGCCGCCGAAGTCCTCGCCGCCCAGGCCGGGCGGGCAGGCATCCAGGATCGCGCCAGGCACGGCCTGCTCCGGGAAGTGCTGCTTGAAGGCGTCGCCCTCGAACAGGCGCGTCAGGTAGAAGCCGTCCTCGGTGAGCATGTGCCATTCGCCGACATTGCTGTTAAAGGCCCAGACGTTGCCGAGCGGGGCGGGCAGATGGGCGCTGCCGACCACGCCGAACACGCCGCGCAGCAGCCCGGGTTCGGGCGGCGGGGCGGCGTGCGAACCGTGCACGCCGCTGAACGGGTTGGGGTAGGTCCACAGCGGAGTCGCGTCCTGGCTGTCGTAGCAGGCCACGAGCGTCTGGCCGCGCGTCGGCTCCAGGTACGCCAGCAGCCGTGGTCCCTTGGCTGCGCGGTGGCTCACGCCGGAGACGCCCGGCAACGAGACCGCCTGGGCCAGGTCGTAGCGTGGCGCGCCGCAGGGTGTGAAGCCTGCCACTGGCACGAGCAGTCCGGCTGAGGGTTTCTTGGTAAAGGCCGTGAACGAAAGATCGGCGTTGAAGCCGGCGGACCAGCCCAGATAGCCGCCGAAGCCGATGCCGTTGGTGACGGTGGCGCTGACCTCGGCCGGTTGCTGGGCGCCGTCACCGTTGACGTCGGACCAGAAGGCGTCGGCGTCGACGGTCGCGCGCCGCCGGAAGTCGCCATCGCCCAGGCGTTCGAAGATCTGGGCCGTCGTGCCGCGATCGCTGGCGGTGACCACGTAAGTCCTGCCGTTCGCGCCGCGGCCATAGCGTGCCCAGCCGTGGATCGCGTTGTCGAACACGCCCAGGCAACTGGCGCGGCCGGTTGCGGCGTCGAGGCGCCACTCGCAGCCTTCACCCACCATCAGGTTGGGGTCGGCGGGGTGAATGGCGCCGCCCGACGCGCCGTAGTGAGTGGGACCGAAGAACTCGCGCAGCAGCTTGCCGGAGGTCGCGTCCCAGATACTGACGCGCTTGGGCGACTGCGTGGCCTCGGTCACCCACAGCCGGCCGTCGGCGGCGACCACCAGGCCGGCCGGATTGCGCACCCCGTCCGGCTGCCAGGGCCCGATGGCCGCCCGGCCGCCGTCGCGGCCGATCGTGCCGGCCGGCTGGCCCGCGGCCGTGAAGCGGCGCACCTGGTGGGCGGGCTCGGCGGTGCTCGCAAAGAGCTGCCCGTCGGCGGCCACGGCGATGCCACGGGCGCCCTGCAGACCGCTGATCACAGGGGTGACCTGGCCGCTCTGCGGGTTGACCGCGACCACGGCCGTGCCGTCGCCGGTGACCACGTAGACGCGGTCGGCGGCTGCGGCGCGGATTGCGCTCGGGAGGTCCAGTTCGATGCGGCGCTGCTCCTTGCCGGTGGCTCCGTCGAGCACGGCCATGAAAGAGGCTGGCAGGGGCGCGAGCAGGCCGGTGAAGGCCTGATCGAGGTGGCGGCGGTTGTTTTCGGCCAGGCGGGCCGGTGTGCGGTCGGCCGGTCCGGCTGTCAGCGCCTTGTCGCGGAGCAGGTCGTTGAGGATCTGCACGACGTTCTCGCGGAGCCCCGGCGTGTAGTAGTTGGGCGCCTTGCAGAAGGAGTCGAGGTCGGCAGGACCCTCGCCCCACTTGGGCAGTAGCTTCTGCCAGTGAGCATTCAGCTTGCCGCGCACGGTGGCGTCCAGGCCTTCGCCGCGCACGACGCGGTTCAGCAAGGCGCGCCAGTCGGTGACGTCGCCGAGCCGGACCGCCGCCGAGGCGCAGGTGACGTAGAGGCGTCCATCGCGTGCGTCGAGCCCCTCGATGCGCGTGGGCATGCCGGTGGGGTTCTGCCAGACGGCCGCCACCGGGATGGCGGCTTCGGGCCGGCCCTGCCAGTTGCGGTAGCCGCCGGTGGCGGCGTCCAGCCGGTAGAGTGTGTCGCCGTGGCTGCAGACGGTGACGGTGCCGGCGTCCACGGCCACCTGTTCGGCGCCGCCCATGCCACCGTGGGTGTGCTTCCACTGCACGCGCCCCTGCAGGTCGCAGGCCACGAGGGCCTTGCCGGCCTCGGAGCCGCTCCAACCGAGATAGACCTTGTCGCCGTCGGCGGCGCAGGCGACCGGCACGCCGTGGTCGCCGCCCCAGTTGCTCGAGGGGCCGCTGTCCCAGGGCGCGCTGCCGCCGTTGGCGGCCCAGCCGCGCAGGCGCAGGCCG
>CAZZCT010000143.1:0-13638 GCA_964652365.1 uncultured Lentisphaerales bacterium | reverse complement strand
ACGGGAAAACTAACGGGAAAACTAGAGGTAACGGGCACCATCGGGTCGGCGGGCGATGCGCTGGAGCAGCAGCTTCACCTCCTGGGCGCGTTCGCGCGGGCAGATCAGGGTGGCGTTGGCCGAGTGCACCACGACCAGGTCGTGCACCCCGATCAGGGCCGTCAGGCGGTTCTCGGACACGACGACATTGCCGGTCGCGTCGAGCGTCTCGCAGGCGCCGACGACTACGTTGAGGTCGAGATCCGGCGCGAAGTGGCCGGCCACGGCCGGCCACGTGCCGACGTCGTCCCAGCCGAAGGCGCCGCGGGCCATCACGATGTTGTCGGCCCGTTCCATGATCGCGTAGTCCACGGAGATCTTGGGCAGGGCCGGGTAGTGCAGGTCCAGCACGCGGTCGGTTTCCGCCGGCGCCGCCTGCTCCACGGCCTCGGCCAGGGCCAGCAGGCCGGGGGCGAAACGTTGCAGGGCCGTGCGCATGGCATCGACGTGCCAGATGAACATGCCGGCGTTCCAGAAGTGACGTCCGCCGGCGACGTAGCGGGTCGCCGTGTCGAGATCGGGCTTTTCGACGAAACGCACGGCCCGGTTGAAGAGCGTCACGGTGCGGGTGTCGAGCGCTTCGCCGGCCTCGATGTAGCCGAAGCCGGTGGCCGGGGCGGCGGGCGGGATGCCGATGGTGACAATGCGGTCGCCCGGCGTCGCGATCCGGATGCTGTCGCGCAGCGTCTGCCGGAAGGTCTCGATGTCGGCCATGAGCTGATCGGCCGTCAGGATGCAGACGACGCCCTGGGGGTCGCGGCGGCGCACCAGCGCGCAGGCCAGGGCGCAGGCGGCCGCGGTATCGCGTCCGCAGGGCTCGCCCACGATGTTGTCCGGTGGCACACCGGCTGCTGCTTCGGTCGTGGCCTCCACCAGGTCGCGCGAGGTGATTACCAGCGTGTGCTCCGGCGATACGACCGTCTCGAGGCGTTCGACCGCGAGCGACAGCAGCGGCCGGCCGCCGAACAGCGAGATGAACTGCTTGGGACGGGCGGCGGTGCTCAACGGCCAGAAGCGTTCGCCCCGGCCTCCGGCCAGGATCACGGCGTAGGCATGTTCCATCATTGGGGTCTCTCCTGATGTTCGCGGATCCAGCCCAACCCGAACAGCGTCAGGTCCGGGGCCACCGCAAAGGGAAGCTCGAGTGCGGGGATGAAGCGCCGGGCCAGTCCGCCGGTGGCGCACAGCCTGGCCTCCGGCCCCAGCAGGGGGCGCAGAAAAGCAATGGTCTCGCGCAGCAGGCCGCGGTAACCGATTTCGACACCGATGCGCATGGCGCTGACCGTGTCGCGGCTGACGCGCGGGCAGCGGCCGGCCAGCGAGATGCGCGGCAGCAGGGCCGTCTTCTCGTGCAGGGCGTCGGCCAGCATGGCGGGTCCCGGGCCGATGACGCCCGTGAAGAAGCGGCGATCGGCGGAGACCAGGTCGTAGGTCACGGCCGTGCCGATGTCGACGACCATCACCGGGGCGCCATAGCGGATCACGGCGCCGGCGACGTTGGCCAGGCGGTCGGCGCCGGTGGTCTCGGGGGCCGGGTAGTCCAGCGTCACGGGCAGCTGGAACGTGTGGTCGAGCACCTCCAGGATGCAGCCGGTCTCTGACCGCAGCAGGCGCCGCCAGGCGGTGTTCACGGCTGGGACGACCGAGCCCAGCAGCGCGCCGTCGACCCCACCGGCTGCGGCCCGGCCCACGGCCGCCGCACACGCCGCCGGCTGCTGCCGGATGCCGCCGGCGAGGTGCGTCACGCGCGTCACGCGACCGCGCGCGTAGCGCCCGATCGCCGTCGACGAGTTGCCCACATCAATGACTACGCTAGGCACGACTGCTCCCGGTTCCCCTCAGTTTCCGTCTGCCGTCCACTCGAGCGACAGGTCGCTGGCGGGCGCCGAGTGGGTCAGGCAACCCAGCGAGATGGCATCCACGCCCGTGGCCGCCACGGCCCGGGCCCGGTCGAGCGTGATGCCGCCCGAGGCCTCGGTGCGGGTCAGCCCGCGGCACAGCCCGACGCATTCCGTCATCTGGGCGCAGGTCATGTTGTCCAGCAGGATCCATTCCGGCTTCCCGCGCAGCGCGCTGCGCAGTTCATCCAGGCTCTCGACCTCGACTTGCACGGCCAGGTCCGGGTAACGCTGCCGCGCCGCGGCCACGGCCAGGTCGAGTCGGTTCGGGTCGCCCCCGGCCCACAGGCGCCGGTGATTGTCCTTGATGAGGATGCGATCGTAAAGCCCCATGCGGTGATTCTGGCCGCCGCCGCAGCAAACGCTGTACTTCTCGAAGATCCGCAGGCCCGGGGTCGTCTTGCGCGTGTCGAGGATCGCCGCAGGAAAGCCGGCCACAGCGGCCACAAACTGCCGGGTGAGGGTCGCGATGCCGCACATGCGCTGCATGAAGTTGAGGGCCGTGCGTTCGGCCGTCAGGATGGCGGCGGCCGGACCCTGGAAGCGGAGGATCGCGGCACCGGCCGGGGCGTCGGCACCGTCCGGGATCAGGAACTCGCAGGTGACCGCCGGGCTGACGGTCCGCAGCGCGGCCGCGGCCACCCCGCCGCCGGCCACGCGGCAGTCCGTGCGCGTGAGGATCTCGCCGGTAGCCAGGATCTGCGGATCGACCAGTGCCAGGGTCGTGGCATCGCCGGGCCCGATGTCCTCGGCCAGGGCGGCGCGAATGGCCTCTGGGATGCGCGGGTCGGCAAACAGATCGGGCAGGCTCATGCGGTTCTCCAGCCGCTGGTCATTTCGACGCAGCCGTCGAACGTGAGGCGGTTCGCCACCGTGAAGGGCACGGCATGGTCCAGCCGGTGGTAGTTCGCGGTGTGGTCGGCGGAGTGTACCGCCAGCGACAGAAGGTAGACGCCGGAGGCCAGTCCCAGGCGCGGAATATCGAGTGTCAGGCTGCCGGCCCCGTGGACGGTGCCGAGGTGGATGTTGGCCAGTTGTGTATTGCTGCCGTGCACGATGCGGCCGTGGTCATCGGCGATGGCAAAGCCGAAGACCGGGTTGTCGATCGGTAGGGCGGCCACGTAGGGAATGGTCACGCGCAACCCGCCCTCGGCCTCGAAGAGGGCGCAGGGCTGACCGTCGGGGCGGGTCAGGGTGACCGGGCCGAGGCGGATCTCGCCGCTGCCCCACTCGCGCCGCAGACCGCTGCTGTCGTGGGACGCGTGCGCCTGTTGCTGGTAGGCCGCGACGACTGTGTCGGGTGCACCCAGCCCCTTGACCTGGCCGTGGTCGAGCAGCAGGATGCGGTCGGAGACCGACCGGATGGCATGCAGGTCGTGGGAGATGATCAGGAGGGTCTTGCCCGCCTCGCGGAAGCGCCGCATGCGGTCGAGGCACTTGCGCTGGAAGTCGACGTCGCCGACTGCCAGCACCTCGTCGACCAGCAGGATGTCGGGATCGACCTCGACGGCCACCGCGAATCCGAGGCGGACGTACATACCCGAGGAGTAGTGACGCACGGGCTGGTCGATGAACGCGCCGATACCGGCGAAGTCGACGATGGCGTCGAAGCGTTCGCGCATGCGCTGGCGAGAGAGGCCCATGATGGCACCGTAGAGGTAGACATTGTCGCGCCCGCTCAGGTCCGGGTGGAAGCCCGCGCCGAGTTCGAGCAGCGACGAGATGGTCCCGCGGGTGCGGATGGTGCCGGTCGTCGGCCGCAGCGTGCCGGCCACGAGTCCGAGCAGGGTGCTCTTGCCGGCGCCGTTGGCGCCGATGATGCCGAGGGTCTCGCCCTGGGCCACGTCGAAATCGGCATTTTCAAGCGCCCGGAAGGCGGGCCGCCGGCGGCCCCGCAGCAGATCCAGGGCGGCGGCCTTCAGGCTGCGGCCCGCACCCTGCAGCCGGAATTCCTTGGTGACGCCCCGCACGGCGATGGCCGGTTCGCCGGGTGCGGCGTGTTGCGGGCGTATGCTCACAGCACGTCTCCGAAGCTGCCTTCAGCGCGCTGGAATAGGCCGTAGCCGGCCGCCAGCACCGCTGTGGTGACGGTTGCCGAAACCAGGGCGCCGGCCGGCCAGAGGGGCGTGCCCAGAAGGGCTTGGCGGTACACTCCGACGATGCCGGTCATCGGGTTCAGGTAGGCCATCCAGGCCAGTTTCGGGCCGAGATGGGCTAGTTGGAGGTCGAGCGGGTAGAAGATCGGCGTCAGGAAGAACCAGGCTAGTGAGATCACGCCCACCAGGTGCTCGGTATCGCGGAAGAAGACATTGGCCGCCGAGACCGCCAGGGCCAGTCCCAGGCCGAGTGCGAGGTGGGCCAGCAGGGCCAGAGGCAGCAGGATCAGGGACCCGCAAGTCGTTGGCGCCAGGGCCAGGTAGATTCCCAGAACGACCAGAGTCAGCAGGAAGTTGAGGCCGTTGGCCAGGGTCATGGCCAGTGGCAGAATCAACCGCGGAAAGGCCGCCTTCTTGACCAGGTTGGCGTTGCCGGTCACGGCGTGCAGTCCGTCGCCCAGGCAGCTGGCCGTGAACTGCCAGACGACGATGCCGGTGACCAGGAACGGCAGATAGGGCTGATCGCCGGTGGCGCCGGCCATGCGCCCGCGGATGCCGATGATGCCGGCAAAGACGGCGTAAATCAGGATGAACAGACCCGGGGTCAGCAGGGACCACAGAAACCCGAGGGTAGAGTTCTTGTACCGGATCTTCAGGTTGCGGGCCACCAGCATGCGCACCAATTCGCGCCGGCGACCCAGTTCAGACAATACACTCGACATGATGCGCCCAGTGTCCAAGCCCGCGCCGCGGATGTCAATCCCGGAACGTGGTCTGGAACGTGGTCGTTGGAGCCAGAAGCGGCGGCGACCGGGACCACGCACGCTCGCGGGCGCGGTCCCGCGGCGCGCCGGCGTAGCAGACCCGACATGCGTAGTCGAGTCGCGCCGGGGTTTCGTCAGCATTTCTCAGTATGGCCCGCGACCGCCTGAAGGCGGGACCACGAGCAGAGCCAAACGGTGCAAGATCGCGTTTGAAGTCCCGCCTTCAGGCGGAATCGGCCAAAGTTGGAATTGAGGGGTGAGGGTAGACAAACGCTTGAGAGTATGCGACTGTTTTGTTGTTCGGTCGTGGCGCGCTATGGTTCCTGCCTATGCCGGGCCTGTCTGCCGACAGGCAGGCACGGCTGACAGGCCGCGCATAAGACGATGGTGCAACAGTCTCACCAAGGAGATCCCGATGAAGACCATCACCCGGCTGTCGTTTCTCGCGATCGCGACGCTATTCGGCGCGCACCCCCTGCTCACGGCGAGGGCGGACGATCCGACGGTCACCTTCGATGTGATCAAGGCGATCTATGACACCGCGAGTGTCATCGAGGGCCGCGATGGCGTGCTCTACGGCACGACGAAGTCCGGGGGCGCCAGCTACAGAGGCTCGGTGTTCAAAATCAACCGGGACGGCAGTGGCTACACGGTGATCAAGAGCTTCAATGACGCGGATGGATCGCATGTGCTGGCCCCGGTTTTCGAAGGCCTCGATGGCGTGCTCTACGGCACGACGTGGGCCGGTGGCAGCGGTGGTAAGGGTACGGTGTTCAAGGTCAACAAGGACGGCAGCGATTTCGCGGTGCTCAAGAACTTCAGCACCAGCGCCACGGCTGACGGACTCTCCCCCGCGGCGGGGCTTGTGCAAGACGGCAACGGTGCGCTCTACGGCACCACAGAGGATGGCGGGACCAGCTTACGCGGCACGATCTTCACCATCGCCACCAACGGCACCGGTTTCGCCGTGCTACGGCAGATCGCTGGCTACGATGGGTCCCACCCCACTGACGCGCTGGTGCTGGGGAGCAACGGGATACTCTACGGAACAATGCCGAATGGTGGCGATTCCGGGAGCGATTATGGCACGATCTTTCAGATCAACACGAATGGTAGCGGGTTTGCCAAGCTGAAGACGTTTTACGTCGATTGGGACAATAAGAAGGCGGAAAGATACCCTTCCGGGCTCACTGAAGGCCAAGACGGGGCGCTATACGGCACGACTCAGTCTGGCGGCCCGCTTGGCAGTTCTCAAGGTGGCACGGTCTTCAAGATCAACAAGGACGGCACGGGTTACACCACGCTCAAGGTCTTTGGCGATACGGGTGATGGTCGTTTGCCTTATGCCGCAGTCGTGCAGGGAAGTGACGGCACGCTATACGGCACCACCTATTCCGGGGGCACCAACAACGATGGCACCGTGTACCAGATCAACACGAATGGCACCGGTTACGCCAGGCTGTACAGCTTCACCGGCGGCACCGACGGTGGCTCTCCCAACGCACCCCTAATCCAAGGCAGCGACGGAAGCATCTACGGCGCGTCATACTATGGCGGTGGTGGCGGGCTCTACCGGATCAACGGGCCGGTGGCGGCCGTGCAGAAAACGTTTGTCGCCCGCGATCCGGACACCGATGCGGTGACCTTCGCCTTTGACGCGGCCGCTTCGCTCCCGCCGCCGGGATCGACGCTGAGCGGTTACAAGTGGGATTTTGATGCCTCCGACGGACTGAACTTCGTGACACCGGATGCCACCGGGGTCACGACGACCAATACATTCCCCCTCGGAACCCAAACGGTCACGCTTCAGGTAACCGCTGCCAATGGCAGCGCGGACATTGCGGAGTCCGTGGTTGAGGTGCTGGGTCCGTGGAGCATCAGTGGCGCGATCACCAATGACGGGGTGCCGCTGGCCTCTGTGCTCGTCACCCCTGCGCCTTCGGGAACACCGGTCCATACCGACTACTCGGGCAACTACACGATTTCCAACTTGGGCCATGGGAGCTACACGGTGACCCCCTCGAAGCCGTGCTTCACGTTCGCGCCGGCAGCACAGTCCGTGACGGTGGGCCCCAACCAGACCAGCGTCAATTTTGCCGCGACGCTTTTTCCGATCAACGAGGGTTTTGAGTCGGGAGATCTAACAGCATGGCCGTGGGTGACGGGCGGCGATGCCAATTGGACGGTGGATAGCACGACGCAGCATGGCGGAACCTATTCGGCGAAAGCCGGCACCATTACCCACAATCAAAGCACGTACCTGGAAATCACCCTGACGGGCGAGGCCGGATACGTCGGCTATTTTTGGCGTGGTTACACCGAGCAAGGGCACGACTTTTGTCGCTTCTCAATCGACGGGATGGTACGGCATGAATTTTCGGGATCCCAGTACTGGGACTACGGCCCATGGAGTTACCTCGTCTCGGCTGGCACTCACACCTACCGGTGGGAGTATATCAAGGATGCGGGTGGAAGCTACTCAGGGGATGCGGTTTGGCTTGACGACATCATCTTTCCGCCGACAACCCTTTTCTCGATCTCCGGTACGATCACGAACGAGGGAGTCGGCTTGGCTGGAGTCACCGTCACGCCTTCACCCTCCGGCAGCCCTGTGATCACGGATGAGTTCGGCCAGTATACCATCACGGGCTTGCATCCGGGATCCTACACCGTTACTCCAGCGAAGGCCGGATACGGCTTCACGCCATCGGCGTGGACGGTCGCGGTTGACCAAGACCTGACCTACGTGCATTTCGAGGCGGAAGCCGTGACCTACTCGATCTCCGGTACGATCACGGGGGATGGCGGCGGCGTGGAGGGCGTGTCCGTTACGCCCACACCGGCGGGAAGCCCGGTGCTCAGCGACGCTTCTGGCGCCTACACCATCACCGGCTTGGCGCCTGGAGCCTATACCATCACGCCGGCAATGACCGGTCTCCGATTCACGCCGGCATCGCAGTCCGTGGTGGTGGGGCCAGATCAAAGCGCCAGCGATTTCACGGCGCGGACCGCTGTCGATCTGGTGTTCAGCAACTTCAACGACACCGCTGGGCTGACCGTCAATGGGAACGCGGCGCCGGTCAACACCGGGGATGGGAACGTGCTGCGCCTGGCGTCGGCCGACTGGTGGCAAAGCGGGAGTCTCTTCACCACCGGGCAGGTGGATGCCGCGACGTTCAGTGCGTTCTTCAAGTTTCGCATTTCGAACCCGGGCGGCTCCTGGTGGGATGGCACGGACACGGGCGGCAACGGACTGGCCTTTGTTATTCAGCCCGTCGGCAACGACGTTGTTGGTGGCGACTGGGAAGGGCCGGGATATGCGGGGATTAGCCCCAGCATCGCGATGGAGTTCGATACCTTCCAGAACGGCGAATACAACGACACCAGTTCCAATCATCTGGGGATCAATCTCAATGGCGATCTCGATCACGGCAGCGGGTCGCCATTTACAGCGGACGTGAGTCCCCGGTTCGATGACGGCAACGTCTGGTACGCCTGGGTGGATTACGACGGCTCGAACATGGAGGTCCGGGCGAACCAAACCGGCCTGCGTCCCGCCGCTCCCGCTCTGAGCCGGGAACTGGATCTGGCCGCGATCCTCGGCCAAACCGAGGCCTATATCGGATTCACGGCAGCAACGAGTGGCGCTTGGGGCGACCACGACCTTCTGCAGTTCCAGTACCGGAACGGTTACGATCCCATTGACTCGCCGGACGTGACCATCTTTTCGCTGGACGTTCCGAAGGAAATCCCGTCCCAACCAGCCACGACGACCTCGATCCTGACCATCAGCGGACCAGCCCGGCAGATTCTGGATGTGAACGTAACATTGGATGTCACCTTCTGGTACGATCCCTGCATCGAGTTGACGTTGATTAGCCCGTGGGGAGCCCGCGTGAGCCTGATTAAGGCGTGGGAGCAGCCTTACGAGGGATCCGATTTTCAGCATACGACCTTCGATGACGAAGCCAGCGTCCCGATTGGCGAAGCGTCGCCGCCCTACGCGGGCAGCTTCATCCCGGCCACGCCGCTGACGGTGTTGGATGGCGAAGACGTCAACGGCAACTGGGTTCTGGAGATCGTCAACACCTGGGGCGGCTACGTCGGCACGCTCAACAGTTGGTCGCTCAACACCACCACGGCCTTGTCGGACCCGTTCGCGCCCGTCATCACCCAGCAGCCGCAGTCACAGACGATCGTCAGCGGCTATCCGGTGAGTCTTGCCGTGGCCGCCACCGGTGCCGAGCCGTTGTTCTATCAGTGGCGCAAAGACGGGGTGGACCTCGTTGACGATGAGTCACGCATCGCTGGCGCAACCAACACGACATTGAACTTGGCGTGGGCGGACTATTACAGCGATCCCGGCAACTACACCTGTCTCGTCAGCAATGAATTCGGCAGAGTCCATTCCTTTTTTGCCACCCTCACCGTGGTCTGGCAACTGTGGTGCTCCATGTCACCTCCCTCGGCTTCTGTCTGCACGCCTGGCCAATCACGAACCTTCACGGTTTACGCTTCGGATGGCATTCCACCCTACACCTATTTTTGGAGCACCGGGGACACCACGCCGAGCATCACCACGAACGCGCCCGGCAGTTTCACCTGCACCGTGACCGACGCGGCGAACAACCAGTGCTCGGCCACGGCGCGCTATACTCTCAGCCAAACCTTACCGGACAGCGGCGCGCCGCAGGCCGACGCTTCCGTTTACGCACTCGCCGTTCAAACGGACGGTAAGATCATCCTAGGCGGGTGGTTTACCCAGGTCGGCGGGGTCACGCGCCAGAAACTGGCCCGTCTCCACACCGATGGCAGCGTGGACGTCACGTTCAACCCCGGGGCCGATTATGCGGTCACCTGTCTGGCCATCCAGCCGGATGGCAAGATCCTGGTCGGTGGCGTATTCACCACGCTGGCCGGGCAACCCCGCAATTGCATCGGCCGGCTCCATGCCGACGGCACGTTGGACGACTCGTTCGACCCGGCTGCCAACGGCAATGTGTATGGCATGGCCATCCAGCCGGACGGGAAGATTCTGATTGGCGGTAGTTTCACTACCATCGGCGGCGTCGCGCGCAACTACCTTGCCCGCCTTCAAGCGGATGGCAGTTTGGATGCGGCCTTCACGAACGGCGCCAACAATTATGTCCGCGACATCCTCGTGCAACCGGACGGCACGAATGTGTTCGGCGGCCACTTTACCGAGTTGGCCGGTCAGCCGTGCAGCTATCTTGGCCGGCTCGACCCGGTTGGGTCGCTGGATTCCTCGTTTACCCCGGCTCCCGATGGAACCGTGACATGTCTCCGCCGCCAGTCGGATGGCAAACTGCTGGTCGGGGGCGGGTTCTCCCAACTGGGCGGGCAGCCTCGTGCGCATTTGGCCCGGTTGAATGCCGACGACACCCTCGATCTGACCTTTGACCCGTCGGCCGATGCCGGCATCGACTGCCTGACCGTGCAAGCCGATGGCAAGATTCTGGTCGGCGGTGGATTCACCTCGCTGGGCGGACAACCGCGCGAACGCCTCGCCCGCCTCAATGCCGATGGCAGCTTAGATATGGACTTCGACGTGGGGGCCAACGGGGGTGTCCGTTGCTTCGCCGAAGCAAACGGGGCCATCTGGGTAGGCGGCGAATTCAGCACGATCGGCGGGGAAGCACACAGCGGGCTCTGCCGCTTGATCGCTTGTTCCGGCAGCGTGCCGCCCTACCAGGCGTGGAAAGCCCGCTACTTCACCCCCGAGCAATTGCTGGACCCGGAGATCAGCGGCGACCTGGCCGACCCGATGCACGATGGTTTTCCCAACCTGTTTAAGTATGCGACCGGCTCGTCGCCGACCAACTCCGACGGCCTGGCCCGTCTCGATGCGAGGTTGACAGGCACCCCGGCGACTTTCATGTTCATCTTCAACCGCAACACCAACGCCGTGGACCTGATTCTGGAGGTCCTGGTCAGCAGTTCTCTGATCAACCCGGAGTGGAACACCACGGCTGCCTGCACCAACGGCGCGTGGACAGGAGATTCAACGGTCAACGAAGTGGGCGGCAATCCCATTCGCGTTGAGGTGATGGACACGGTGCCGGTCATCAGCGGCAGGATCCGGTTCATGCGTCTGCAGGTCATCGGCCCGTAGCCCGAAGCTCGTCAGAAGCGGAGAATCGTTCAAGCACAGGAGGACAAATCGATGCAAAGTTACATGCTGCGACTGCGAGCGAGTCTACTCGTTCTGGCTGGGATCGCACTGCCGCTGGCGGTCCGCGCCGCCACCATCTCCGGCACGGTCACCGGGCCGGACGCCACGCCCCTGCCAGGCATTTTTGCCACGGCTTATGCCTGGGACGGAACGTCATGGAACTGGATGGAGGGGGCGCAGACCGCCGGTGACGGCACCTACACCATCGACTCGTTGCCCGCCGGAACCTATCGGGTTCAGTTCGATGACTATAATGGGTACGAGTACTTCTCCGAAGCGTACGACAACGCGCTGGATCTGGAGCACGGCGCGGACATCGTCGTACTCGAAGAAACGGCCGCCACCGGCATCGACGCGTCGCTGGGAAGGATCTGCACGATCTCGGGCACAGTGACCGGGCCGGACGCCACACCCCTGCCAGGCATCCAGGCATCGGCCTACAAGTGGAACGGCTCGGGGTGGGACCAGTTCAGCGCAGGAAGCACCGACGCCAGCGGCGTCTACATCATCGGCTGGTTGCCGGCCGCAACCTATCGCGTTCAGTTCGACGACTATCAGAACGGCGACTACGTCTCCGAGGTGTACGACGACGCGACCGGCCTGGCTTCCGGCACGGACATCGTCCTGTCCGGGGCAACGAACGCCATTGACGCGACGCTGGCGCTGGCATCGAAGATTTCCGGCACGGTGACCGGTCCGAACGGAGCCCCACTCCTGCCAGACGTCCAGGCGTATGCCTACCAGTGGAACGGCTCGTCGTGGGACTGGAAGAGATCGGCCTACACCGACGCCGGCGGCGTCTACACTATCGGCGGGTTGCCGGCCGGGACGTATCGGGTGGGGTTCCAGGTGTCGAATCCCGACTATATCTCCCAGTGGTACGACAACAAGCCCAACCTGGCTTCCGGCACGGACGTTGTCGTGCCCGTGACCACGACCGTCCCCGACATCGACGCGTCGCTGGCGCTGGCATCGAAGATCTCCGGCACGCTGACCGGGCCGGATGAGTCACCCCTGCAAGGCATCCAGGCAATCGCCTATGCCTGGAACGGCTCGTCGTGGGACTGGAACAGATCGGCCTACACCGACGCCAGCGGCGACTACACCATCGGCGGGTTGACCGGCGGAACCTATCGGGTTTGGTTCTATGACTTAGGGGGCGAGTACTTCTCCGAGGCGTACGACGACGCGAACGGCCTGGCCTCCGGCACGGACATTGCCGTGCCCGCGACCACGACCGTCCCCGACATCGACGCGTCGCTGGCGGCGGCATTGAAGATCTCCGGCACGGTGACCAAACCGAACGGAACCATGCCCCTGCCGGGGATCGAGGTAACGGCCTATGTTTGGAGCGGATCGTCGTGGGACTACACGGGAAGCGTCAACACCGATGGCAGCGGTCACTACGCCATCGGTTGGCTGGTAGCCGGAACCTATCGAGTCCAATTCTATGACCCGTTAGGCCTGTACCTCTATGAGGTGTACGACGACGCGACCGACTTCGCTTTGGGCACGGACATCGTCGTGTCCGGGGCAACAAGCGGCATCGACGCGTCGCTGGCGCTGGCCCCCAATTCCGAGATTTCCGGCACGGTGACCGGTCCGGGTGGAACCACGCTCCTGCCCGGAATCGAGGTAACGGCCTACCACTGGATCGACTCGTCATGGGACTGGAGTACCTCAGCAAACACCGACGCCAGCGGCGTCTACACCATCAGCGGGTTGCCCGCCGGCACCTATCGCGTTCGGTTCGATGACTATCAGAACGGCGACTACGCCACCGAGGTGTACGACAACGCGACCGACCTGGATTCCGGCACGGACATCGTCGTGTCCGGGGCAAGGACCGGCATTGACGCGTCGCTGGCGGCGGCCTCCAGTATCTCCGGCACGGTAACCGGGCCGAACGGAGCCCCGCCCCTGCCCGGAATCGAGGTGTCGGCCTATGCTTGGAACGGATCGGGGTGGGACTACACGGCATGGGCCAACACCGACGTGGCCGGCGACTACACCATTGGCGGGTTGCCGGCCGGCACCTATCGAGTTGGGTTCTATGACTATCAGAACGGCGACTACCTCTCCGAGTGGTACGATGACGCGCCAGCGCAGGAGTCCGGTACGGATATCGACGTGCCCGCGGGCACGACCGTCGACGGCATCGACGCGTGGCTGGCAGTCGCATCGAAGATCTCCGGCACGGTGACCGGGCCGGATGAGTCACCCCTGCCAGGCATCTATGTCAGAGCCTACACCTGGGACGGATCGTCGTGGAACGTGGTGCGCGGAGTGAACACCGACGTCACCGGTTTCTACACCATTGGCGGGTTGACCGGCGGAACCTATCGGGTCCAGTTCCATGACTATGGGGGCGATTACCTCTCCCAGGTGTACGACGACGCGACCGACCTGGCCTCCGGCACGGACATCGTCGTGCCTGTGGCCACGACCGTCCCCGACATCGACGCGTCGCTGGCGCAGGCATCGAAAATCTCCGGCACGGTGACCGGTCCGGATCAATCACCCCTGCCAGGCATCAATGTAAGTGCCTACACCCGGAACGGATCGTCGTGGGACTGGGTGAACTCGCGTGACACCGACGCCAACGGCGCCTACACCATCGGCGGGTTGACCGGCGGAACCTATCGGGT
>CAZZCT010000142.1:13433-13672 GCA_964652365.1 uncultured Lentisphaerales bacterium | reverse complement strand
AGAGAATTGTCAGTTTGCTCATGGTTTGCAGAACAGCCTCCGACACAACGACTCCATGTCCTCGTCACAGATCCGCTTCAGGCGCTTACGGTCCTCGACGAACCGATCCGCCTGCGCCAAGTCCTTCAGCACGAGTGCCAGAACCCTGACCGTGGCCGGCGAGCGGTGCGACGCAGAAAGTCGGTAGTAGATCCACCGCCCCTGCTTCCGGCTGTCCACGAGCCGTGCGGCCCGCAGAA
>CAZZCT010000142.1:79-13423 GCA_964652365.1 uncultured Lentisphaerales bacterium | reverse complement strand
CAATGAGCTGGCAGACGCACCGTTCGCCACCCTGCAGAGCAAACAACGCCCGCAACCGGGTTTCGTCCGCCAACGCCTTCAACACATCCAGCATATCGCGCATGTCGTCTCCGATATTTCGTTATGCGTCGAAATATAACATGCGCCGTCGTGACGGCAAAGACAATTCTCATAGGACGCTGTGGCGATCCAGGAACAAGGTCTTTCCGATGCTCAATGTGCGCGGTGCTGGGTCGAAGCTGAGTCTGGCCGCGTGTCGGACATCGACACAGGAGGGCGACAACTCCGTACATTGGTCCGCTACGGACGCGGCGCGGGACCGGTTGCTCCTGCCGGCACCGGGGCGATCGGTTGCAGCGGCTGCAGCTCATTCCAGCGCCAGACCAGCTCGAGCGCGGCGGCCGCCGCCCCAGGCCGGATCTGGGGATCCTGGGCCACCGTCGGCAACGGCGCGTTGGGTGCGCGGATGTCACGGTACATGACGGCCCGCGCGGCCAGGAGCACGTCGGGGCCCTCGCCCAGTCGCCAGCGCCAGACTTCGAGCCGCCAGGGCTGCGACGCCGCCGCGGCCAAAGTCGTGCGGCCCGCGCGCGAGACCAACACCAGGCTGTAAGCCACCGTCACGTCGGTCGCATTCGAGGCCACTGCCAGCAGCCGGCGGTCGTCAAAGAAGTCCTTCACGTCGGCGATCCCCTGTGCCAGGCGCGCCCGCAGGGTCGCATCGCCAGAGCCCGGCCAGCCCACCGCGATGGACAGTCCGTCGCGCAGGGCGATCACCGGGTCGGCGCCATCGATTTCCACGCTGAAGACGCCGGGCTCGGTCCGCGTGACTCGGCCGGCCACCGTGGCCGGGCTGCGCCACACCCAGGCCAGTTCGGGCTGGCACCCGGCCAGAGCCTCGACCTGCACGCGGAGCGTCGGCAGGGTGGCGACCGCCGGGTCCGCGAATTCCATCCGGCAGGGATAGACCAGGTCGCCGAAGCCCTGCCCTGGTTGGCCCTTGAGCTGGTGGCGGATGACCAGCTTGCGCGTGGTATCCCCCGATTCGATGTAGAAGACCGAGGTCATCAGGTGGCCGGGCACGACGCGACCGTCCCGTAGCGTCGCGCGCGCCTCCAACTCGATCACCGGGTAGGGCTCCCCATGGAACTCCTTGGCGGTCTTGCCGGCTTCGATGAACCGCCAGGCCCGCTCCATCCGCTGGGTGGCCGGCTCGCAAGTCAGCGCAGCCAGTTCGGGCAACGACCACTCGCGCAACCGGGCGCCGTCATGCAGCCGCACGCGACCATCGCCACCGGTGCGGATCCGACCGTCGGCCGACTGACCGTCCGACCAGGCCACACGGTCGGCCAGGAGCGGCAGGGCAAAGAGGGTGGCGAACAGCAGCGCTAAGCGAAGCGCGAACCGGCAGGCGCCGATGGGGCGGTCCCATAGGTCCCGCCCTACTTGCCACGTATGCCATCGGGGAAGCCCCACGCGCACCTCACATGTCGTATAGACCCGGATCGCGCACCGGACCGCGGCGTTGGCGCGCGCCTCCACCCGGCTTGCCGGCGCCCTCGGTCTCAAAGGGGTTGTCGCTGTCCAAGGCATCGCCCAGTTCGGCCTCGAGCGCTTCGGGGTCCTCGCCGGTCTCCATGCGGGTCAGGGCTTCGTCGACCGCCGCATTGAACCGCATGCCGCTGGCCTCGGCAAACTGGCGCATCACGCGCGCAGCCTGACGCGGATCGTTCTCGTCAATCGACTCGATCGCCCCGGACATCTTCTCCATGGCCTGTTCGATACGGCTGTCGTCGGCAGGCAGTTCGCCCCCCTCCCCCTCGCCGCCGTCCCCGCCGCTGGCGCCGCCCTTGCACGCGGCCGCAAAAAGCGAGACCTCCCGGCTGAGCGCCTGCTGGCAGCGCGGACAAGGCGGACAGCTCTTCGTGTCGATCCGGCGCGAGAGGAAGTTGAAGAGCGTGTGACACGCCGTGCAGTAGAATTCGTAGATGGGCATGGGGAGAGATGGGTTGAGGGTGGTGGGGGGGGCAGGGGGCCAGGGGCTAGGGGCTAGGGGCTAGGAGCTAGGGGCTAGGAGCTAGAGGTTAGGGGTTAGCCAGCAGGTCGGCCAGACGGGCAGCCGCATCCGGCACGGACAACGCCTGCAGGGCCGTCCGCATCCGTCCGCGCCGGGCCGCATCGCCGGACACGTCCAAGATATAGTCCGCCAGGGCTGCTGGCGTCAAGCTCGCCTGTTCGCGCACGTCGGCGGCCCCGGCGCGCGCCAGGGCCGCGGCATTGGCGCGCTGGTGATCGCGCGCCGCCGTGGGCAGCGGAATGAGCAAGGCCGGCACGCCGCAGAAGCACAGTTCCATGCAGGTGCTGGCGCCGGCGCGCGCGATCACGAGGTCGGCCGCCGCGAAGGCGCGCCCCATCTCGCGCACATAGGCGCTGACCTGTGCGTCGACACCGGCCGCGGCATAGGCTTCGCGCACGACCGCCTCATCGGCCACGCCCGTCTGATGGATCACGCGCAGCGCCGGCAGCCGACCGCTGGCGGCGAGCGCAACCACGGCCTCGCGGACGCAGGTGTTCACGGCGTGAGCGCCCTGGCTTCCACCGGTGACGAAGAGAGTGAAACCAGCCGACTGCCGGAAACCCTCAAGCGGCGGCGCGCCGGCGAGTTCGGGCCGCACCGGCAGTCCCGTGTGCATGACACGCCGGCAGCCGGGGATGCGGGCGATGGTTTCGGGAAAGCTGACCGCGACCGCGGCCGCCAGCGGCGCCAGGCGGGTCACGGCCGCACCGGGAATGGCGTTGGCTTCGTGCAGCACCACCGGCACGCCCCGGAGGCGCGCGGCCAGGACAGGCGGCAAACTCGAATAGCTGCCCATAGCCAGCAGCACATCCGGACGCAGCGCGGCCAAGCGCCGCCGGCAGGCCGCCACGCTGGCAAGCAGTGCCGGCAGTGTGCGCAGGCGCAACGGTACCGCGCCGGTGCGGAAGCGGGGGCCGTCCCAGGCCGAGGCGGTCTGCACCTCGACCTCGCGTCCGGCCAGCCAGAGCTCGACCGTATGACCGCGCCGGCGCAGTTCCTCGGCCGTGACCAGGCCGGGATAGGTATGGCCGCCCGTACCGCCACAGGCGATGGCAATGGTTAGCTTCGTGGGCATGGGTCCTCCTGCAAGGATGAGTGACGGGAAGGCGCGCGGCAGGCGGGTGCGCCGTGTTGCGGGCGTTGGATCGCGGTCAGTCATGGGGGTCGTCACACGCGAGCAGGTATCGCCCGCCGAAGCGGAGTCTCAACACCCCACAATGTGGATCGTCCGGCTCTCGCGCCCGGCCGTGCGCCAGAAGATGCGTTCGTCCCAGGTGCGGTCCGGACGGCGATCGAAGATCACCAGCCAGCCTTCGTGCGCACCGACCGTGTCCATATACTCCGCAAGCTGTTCGAGGCCGTCAGACTCGGTTTTGTCGCTGGTACGCAGCTTCAGTTCCACCGGATAGCGGTGCACGCCCAGTTCGACACAGAGGTCCAGTCGCCGCCGGCCGAGCGCAAATTCGCGGTCGATGCGCGCCCCGCCGTTCACAACGCGTTGCAGAAAAGCCTGCAGGATCAGATGCGGCGCGGCTTCACGATAGTCGTACTTCTCCACCCACACGTCGGCGTTCTCGCGCCAGAACTGCTGAAAAGCCCGCAGCAACGCGGTCATGTCGAGCGCGCCGTCCTTCATCCAGCGGTTGACCAGCATCGGCGGCAGGTTCTCCTGCGACGTGTAGCTCAGCGTGCGGGCGATGACCTCCCGGTAGATCGGGTTGGCCGCCTCCCACACCTTGCGGTCACGGCGCAGAAGGCCCAGGTCCAGCACATAGCGGGCATCGTCGGAATCCAGGTCGACGCCCAGCCCCTCGCCGGTGATCACCGGCTCGACGATCCGGCGCACGCGCTCCTCGCGCAGCCGCTCGATCAGGCTGTCCAGATGCGTGTCGCGCCGCAGGATCAGCCGCTCGGCGGCCTCGTCAAACAGCGCGGCGACGATGGGCTGGCGGCTGTCGCCACCGAGCATCTCGTCGACGACCTCGCGGGCCAGCGCGTTGACAAGCCACGGCTGGCCCTGGCTCCAGTGGAAGGCGCGGGCGACGGCCTCGGGCGGGAACGCCTGCCCGGTGTCCCCGGTGTGCTGGGCGTAGAGCGCGCCGACTTCAGCCGCACTGAAATTGGCAAGCGTGAGGGCCTTGGCAGCAATGTTGAATGGGCTGGCCGAACCCAACGTCGAACCACCGGGCCGCACCCGAGCTTTGTAGTCACGGATATTGCGCATCCCGACCAGTGCCAGCGAGTGCGGAAAGGGCTGGCCCCCGGCGCGGTTGACATAGCCGTCGCGCAACTGCCTCAGGAAGGTGATCAGCGTGCCCTCCGCCAGGCAGTCGACCTCGTCGAACAGCATGACCAGAGGGCGGTCGAGCGCAGCACACAGGCGCTGCAGCATCAGCTTGAGCACATTCGTGTAGTCGGCATAGTCGATGTTCGCGACGACCGGCCCGGGATCGAAGCCCCGCAGCGTGGGCAGCGAGCCGACGATGCCCCGCGTGATGGCGGGCAGCCCCTCGCGGGGCTCGACGATTCCCTGGGCGCTCTCCAGCGAGCAGTACAGCGCGCGGTACTCGGTCCCTGCTTCCAGCGTGTTGCGCAGATCGAGCAGCAGCGTCGTCTTACCGCTCTGGCGGGCGGCGTGGATGACGAAATACTGCTCACGGGCGATCAGTCCGACAAGCTCGCCACAACGCTCGGCGACAGAAAGCAGGTAGTGCTTGCCCGGCACACAGGGCCCCGCCGTGTTGAAGAACCGTTTCATGGCCGCATGTTACCCCCGCAAGCGGACTGTGTTCAAGTCCCGGGCAGTGCCTTTCCTAGGAACCTCGGAGCCGGGGCGAGTTGCGCGGGGCGCAGGGCGAAGGGACCGGACCGCCAGGCGCCGACGGGGCGGTCCCGTAGGTTCCGCCCTACTTGGGCAGCCTCCGTGATGCGCGGCAGCGGAGTACGGCGGGACCTACGGGACCGCCGCGCGCTGGCGCCGGGGCCAGTCGCCCCGACCGCGATGGCCCGCACGGACGGGGACGAAAGATTGCCCAGTCAAGCCCCCCTTGATGTCGCTCCTACGCCCAGTGGGTGTCAAACGTGATGCGTCTGGCAGCTATCCCAGTCTTCCAGTCTTCCAACCATCCAATCTTCCTTCCGCATTTCTGGACCCTTGCTGCCGGCTTGCGTGCGGTGCTACAGTGCGGGCATGGACATAACTGCCAAGGAACTGCGAGATGTCGAAGCGACACCAGACCTTCTGGCGCGTGCGCTGAAGCTGGCTGGACTGGTGACGCGGGTCTTCCGCGCAGCAGGCTGGGACCTGATCGTGGTGGGGGGCTCGGCCGTCGAGTTCTACACCGAGGGGTCCTACATGTCCGGAGATATCGATTTCTGCCGCCAGACCCTGGCCCCGGTTCCTCTGCGGCGGGCCCAGGATCTGATGGGACAGCTTGGAGCGACGGGGGGACCGCGGAGTTGGAAGGTGGCCGGTCTTTTCGTGGACCTGCTCGGTCTGCTCGAGAATGAGGCCCGCACACCCTGTCGCACCATCGACTCCCCCTGTGGCCCCGTGAGGGTCATCCCCGCCGAGTTGGCAGTGGTCGAGCGCGCCCTGTTGGCCTTCTACCCGCAACGCAGCGACGAGGCCCGCGCGGTGGCCAAGAAGATGCTGGCGGTCTGCGTGACCGGCGCCACGCCGGTTGACTGGCTTGAGATCGAACGTCTCGCGCGTCTGCCAGCCTTCGACATCGAGGACGAGTTGCGTTCCCTGAGAAGCGAGGTCGCCCGTGAACTCCGAGCAACCCCTTAAGACCCACTGGACCTGGGAGGAGTGGCTGGCCAGCCGCGCCGCCCGACGGGCGGCGGCAGCGCGGATTGGCCCGCCGGTCGTCCGCCGGCCGGAGAGTTCGTCGGACCGCCGGCTTCGTACCGCCTTTGACGGCGAACGAGGTCCCGCGTTCAAGACGCGCGCGTAAACTCGGAACAGGGCGCTGACGGGGCGGTCCCGTAGGTCCCGCCCTACCCGCGCGGCGTGGGCGCTGCGCGCTTGCGGCCGCGCAGATCGCGTCGCAGTTCACCCACGGCCGGCCGGCACACCAGCCAGATCAGGGCGGCATAGACAGCGGCGCCCACGGCCACGGCCGCACCCACGGCCAGCAGTTGCGCCAGCTTGAGGGCCAGGTGCGGCGTGCACACCGCCAGAGTTCTGCCCTGCACCCACCAGGCCACCGCGCCCATGGCCAGCGCGGCGGCCAGCGAGCCGCCGTAGGTGCGGGCCAACGCCCCCAGCCGCGGCGCGCCCGTGCGACGGTGGAGAATCCAGGCCAGCGCCAGGCAGCTCAGGCCGCTCGTCAGCACCGTCGCGACCGCCAGCCCGACGTGCTTCCAACCCGCCGGCCAGGTGGTCACGAAGATCACGTTGAGCGTGAGGTTGAGGAGCACGGAACAGATCCCCACCCGCATCGGTGTGCGGGTGTCCTGCAGGGCAAAGAAAGCTGGCGTGATGGCCTTGTAGAAGCTGAACACCAGCAGGCCGGGCGCGTAGCCGGCCAGGGCGCGGGCCGTGAAGAGCGCCGACTCGGCCTGAAAGGCGCCGGAACCCAGGCGGTAGACGAGTTCCACGATCGGCAGCGCCAGCACCGTCAGCCCGATCGCCGCCGGCGCCATGATCACGGCAATGTGCCGCAGAGCTGATTCCAGCGTTTCGCGCAGCCCGGAATGGTCGTCGGCCGCAGCATGCGTCGACAGGGTCGGCAGCAGCACCGTGGCAAAGGCGTTGCCGACGACGCCCATGGGCAGGTAGACCAGCCGTTCCGCGTATTCCAGCGCGGCGGGCGCCCAGGGCGCGGCCCACATGGCCAGCACGCCGTCGACACAGACGTTGATCTGGGTCAGCCCGGCGCCAAAGGCCATCGGCGCCATCAGCCGCAGGACGCGGCGGATCCGGGCGTCGCCGCGCCAACGACACGACAGGCGCAGCGGCACGCCGCGCCGTACGAGCGGCGGCAGTTGCACCCCCACCTGCACCACGCCCGCCACCACCACACCCCAGGCCACGGCCCGCACCCGGACAAAGGGATCGGGTGGCAAGAACGGACAGACCGCGACCAGGGTCAACAGCCAGACCAGATTCAGAAAGACGGGGGCCAGCGCCGGCATGGTGAAGTGGCGCAGGGCATTGAGCACGCCCATGGCCAGGGCCGCCAGGCAGATCAGCGGCGCATAGGGCAGCATGATGCGCAGGAGCGGCAGGATGGCGGTCCAGCGGCTGTCCGGCGGCAACCGCTGCTGCCAGGCCAGGGCCAACAGGACTCCGAGCGCCGTCATCGCGCCCAGGACCGCCACCAGCAACCCGGCCACCCGCCCGACCAGCAGGTTGGCCTGCTCGCGTCCCTCGTGCTCGAGGGTCTCGGTGTAGACCGGGATGAAGGCGGCCGAGAGCGCGCCCTCGCCGAACAGGCGGCGGAAGAGGTTCGGAATGCGAAAGGCCACGTCAAAGGCCGACTTGGCCAACCCGGTGCCGAAAACGTAGGCCATGGCCTGCTCGCGCACCAGGCCGGCCAGGCGGCTGATGCCGGTGAGCGAGCCGACTAGCGCGGCGCGGCGCACGACCGTGCTCATGGTCCGAGCACCTCCAACAGGGCGGCCGCCACCGGCTCCGGGGCGATCGACGCGAGCACCTCGGCGGCCGCGCGCGAGTCACGGGCGATAGCCGAGTCATGCGCCACGTCGGCGCGCGTCAAGATCCGATGTCCGGGACCGAGCGGACCGGTTCGGCCCGGGTCAGTCAGCCCGAAGACCGCCACCACCGGTATTCCAACCGCCGCGGCCAGGTGCATGCCGCCGCTGTCGTTGCAACAGACGGTCCGGCACAGAGCCAGCAGCGCCGACAGCCGCGGTAAATCGGTCTGTCCGGCCAGATCGACGGCCCGTGGCTCGAGCGCCTTCGCCACGTCGCGGCAGACGGCGGATTCCGCCGCGGTGCCGCAGACCAGGAAACGGACGTCGCCGCGGCGGGCGGCCACCGCGGATGCGGCGCGGATGAAATGGGCGGCTGGCCAGCGCTTGGACGGCCCGCGGGCGGCGCCGGGCAAAAGGGCCACGGCCACGGTACCAGCTGCCAGGCCGGCCTGCGCGCGGGCCGCGGCCAGCGCCGACTCCGGGAGCGTCAGACGTGGCACCGGCGCCGCCACCGGCGCATCGAGACCGAAAAGGCGGTAGCCCTCGTAGGCCTGGTGGCGACCGACCAGATCGCCCAGCGGCACGCGCTCGGTCAGCAGCCAAGCCCGGCCGTGGCGCGCGGCGCCGCGGCGCCGGGGAATGGCGGCCAGCCAGGGAATGAGGGCCGAGCGGAAGGAGTTGGGCAGCGCCAGCGCGGCGTCATGGCGGCCCGCGCGCAGGGCCCGGGCTGTACGCAGCGTACCGCGGGTGCCGGGCTGGACCGTCACGATGGTATCCACGTCGGGGCAAAGCTGCCAGAGTGGGGCCAGGCCCGGCTTGGTGAGCACCGTGAGATGGGCGCGCGGATGGGCGGCGCGCCAGGTCTGCAGGGCCGGCAGGCACATGATGGCATCGCCCAGCCAGTTCGGGGTGTAAAGCAGCGGGTTGTGGCAGTCTAATGACATGCGGAAGGTTTCAGGTGTTGGACCGCCCCGCCGCTGGAGCTCGGCGGTCCGGTCGTGGCGCGCCGAAGCCTCCAGGCGCAGGCGGCACGTCCCGCCGTACTTCAGGCGCCGCACACGTAGCTATGTCCCCAATCCGCATGCGGTGCCCTGTCCAGCCTCCGACCACACGTTCACTCACGTTGCGTCGCGGCAGTTTTACCGGTTCCTGCCGGCGCTGCGACGGTTGCCGAGGCGCCCGTCGGCCGATGGAAGCAGATGTGCGCCACGCACTGCCGGAAGTTCTCGGCGCCGCGCAGGATCTCGATATCCACTCGCAGGTAGTAGAGCGGCACGGCGGGGTGCTCGAGTCGCGGCAGGCGGACCGCGTCCTTCTCGGTCGTGATAATGGCCCGGGCGCCAAGTTCATCGGCGTGGTTGACCACCTCGAGAATCTCCTGCTGCGTGTAGCGGTGGTGGTCGGCGAACCGTTCGCAGGCCAGCACGCGCCCCCCCATGGCCCGCAGAGATGACTCGAAGCTCTGCGGCACCGCGATGCCCGACAGCGAGACCACCGGCAGGTCGCGCAGGTGATCGAGCGCGAGTTCGGCGCCCGTGAAGGCATTGCGCAGCACGCGCGGCTGGTGGCGACACTCGATGATCTCCGCGGTCGGGTTCAGGGTGTGCAGTTGCGCGCGCAGGGCTTCGCATCCGCTGCCATCGGACTTGGTGATGAAGATGAAATCAGCGCGCCGGAGGTTGCGCATGGGTTCGCGCAGGATCCCGCGCGGCAGCATGTGGCCGTTGCCAAAGGGGTTGGTGCGGTCCACCAGCACGACCTCGAGGCGGTGGCGCAGGCGCTGGTACTGGAATCCATCGTCGAGGATCAGCGTGTCACAGCCGAAACGGGTGATGGCATAGCGGCCGCTCTTGACCCGGTCCTTATCCACCAGTACCACGGCCTGGGGCAGGTTGCTGGCGAGCATGTAGGGCTCGTCTCCACTCATCTCGCTGTCGAGCAGCACGTGGTGGCCGTCGCTCACCACGCGCGGCGGACTGAGCTGGCCGCGCAGGAAAAGACGCTCGTACCACGGCAGTTCTTTCTTACGGTATCCGCGGCTGAGGATCGCCACCTTGCGGCCGGCGGCCGTCAGTTCGCGCGCGAAGATCTCCACCACCGGCGTCTTGCCCGTGCCGCCAACGGTCACGTTGCCGACGCTGATGACCTGGCAGCCCAGGGGAAACCGGTGCAGGATCCCCACGTTGAAGAGCAAGAGCCGGGCCTGCACCACCAGTCGGAACAAACCCGCCATCTGCCGCAGGAGTCCCAGCAGGAGGTTGACGGACCACGGATGCCCCTGGTCGGCGCCAGGGTGCTGGATCAAGCGGAGCAGGTAGCGCTCCAGTTGCTCGGTTCGTTTTGGGGGGGTGCGACGCATGGCAGAAGACCGCTCCCACCGGGGACCGGTTACCGTTCGTTGACAGGCATCTTAGCGGCAACGCCCCGGTGAGGCAACACACACCGGCGGGCCACAACCAGGCAACTGCCGCCGAAGCGCATTGGCCGCGCCTGCCTCAGGGCGTCGATCTCAAACGCCAAGGTCGCGTTGACCAGGCGCGTGCGCACGCCGCCGCGCGTGGCATGGTCGTGCGCGACGGCCGCCGCGGCGCGGGAGCGCGGCGAGAGCCCAAGCCAATGCGGCAGGGTGCGGCGCAGCCAGACCGGCACGGGCAGCCAGCGGAAGATATACGAGGCAAAGACCAGTTCGAAGCCCGCGACCGTCAGCGCCCGCGAGAGGTCCGTGAGGCTGTAGCGCCGGAAATGGCCGGCGCGCACATCCTCGGCCGACCACAGCCAGGAATAGGCCGGAACCGTGGCATAGAGGAGTCCCCCGGCAGCTAAGAGTTCCGCCAGGGAGCGCAGGAAGGCGTCGGCGTCGGCGATATGCTCGAGGACATCGAACAGCCCCACCGCGGGCAGCGACTGTGGCTTGAACCGCGCCGAGTCGGTCGTCGCGCAGACCACGTTCTGAAGCCCCCGGCTCCTGGCATTGGCCGCGCCGGTGGGCCCGGGCTCGACGGCCACGACCTCGAACCCGGCCTGGGCCAGCCCGGCGGACACGAAGCCGTTGCCTGCGCCGATGTCGAAGATCGCGCCCCGGCTGGGCGGCGGAAAGACATTAACCACGGTCACAATGCAGCGGTTGCGATGGCGAAACCAGAAGGAGGCATCCTCGACGGCATAGCAACCGGCGTTACCGCCGACGGGATACGAGATGGGCTGGCTTTCAGCGCCGCGCCAGATGCCATCGCCGTGCAGCCGAAGTCCCGAACTGATTGCCGCGAGATCCACCGTCTTACGCTCCTCTGGCTTCCCCAACCCGCGTTCGAGGCGGCGGGCCGCCCGTATCCCGGGACGCCGGCGCTTCAACCTGGAATCGGAAGTCGAACCACGGATAGACACGGATACACACGGATAGGGAAGGACTTGCGCTCGACGGAGCTTTCGCCCAATGGTGAACTCCAGACGCGGCAAGAAATCGTTGGAATCCGTGTCTATCCGTGTTCATCGGCGGTTCCAACTGCTGTTTCTAGGTTCAACGCTTCCGGCAGACCGCACGTTAGCAGCCGGCCCGTGGCGGCGCAAGCGGTCTGCCGCCTTGCGGCCAAAGGCCGGGCACCAGCAACGCCAGCAGCAGGAGGGCCAGCACGGACTGCCAGGCCGACTGCGCGCCGGCAGCGCAGTGTTCGGTCAACGCCGGAACCGAGGCGAAGGCCTGCGGAAAGCACCGGTCCAGCAGCCAGCCGGCGCACAGGGCCGTCAGGGAGATGCCGGCCAGGTAGCCGAGCGTGGCCCGGTGCCCCACCCGGCTCCACAAGGCCGCCACCGTGGCGGCATTCGTGGCCGGACCGGAGATCAGGAAGACCAGCGCCGCGCCCGGTGACACGCCCAGGTGCACGAAGCCGGCGGCCAACGGGATCGAGCTCATCGAACAGACGTAGAGCGGAAGGCCGATTGCCAGGGCGGCCCCATAGGACAGCCAACCCGCCGGCATCGCGCCGGCCAGCAACCCCGCCGGCAGCAGCGCCGTGAGCGCACCCGAGACCAGCACGCCGAACAACAGCGGCCACGCCACATCGCGCGGCAGCACCACCAGGCCGTGACGGAGCATGCGTTGCCATGCCGGCCGGGCCATCGCGGCCGGCCCGCCGTTCGCGGATTCCTCGGCCGGCACCGCGTCATCGGCGTCCTCGCCCCATTGCGCCAGCAGCCCGGCCAGAACCCCCGAGAGGAACGCGGCCGTCAGCCGGATAGCCGTCAGAACTGGCCCCAGCAGCGCATAGGTGGCGGCAATGCTGTCCACCCCGGTCTGCGGCGTGGAGGCCACAAAACTGATCGTGGCGCCGCGACTGGCGCCGGCCCGACGCAGGGACAGCCCCACCGGGATCACGCCGCAGGAGCACAACGGCAGCGGGACGCCCAGCAGCGAGGCTTTCACCACCTGCCAGATTCCTCGACGCCCCATGTGCCGCCGCACGCGTTCGGGGGTGATCAGAACCGACAGCACCCCGGCCACGGCAAACCCCACCAGCAGATAGGGCGCCATGGCGGCCAACACGCCCCAGGCCGCCACGAGAACATCCAGCATCTGTGTCGCAATTCGCATGGGTCACTGATAACCGATAACTGCCGTGTCCAGGTTAAAGCCTCGGCCGGAAGTATCCAAGCCCCAGCCGACCTGTTAATATTACCATTTTCAGCAACTGGACGCGAAGGAGAACCCCGATGGCCGCGAACGAAATGCACTACCGGCTGGCGCGCGAGGAATATGCCGCCTGGAATGTCGATACCGAGGCCGCGCTGACCGCCTTGGAGACCACGCCGGTCTCAATTCATTGCTGGCAGGGCGACGACGTCGGCGGGTTCGAGCGCGCGGGCACCCTCGACGGCGGTCTGGCCGCCACGGGCAACTACCCGGGCAAGGCGCGCACGGCGGATGAACTGCGCGCCGATCTCGAGCAGGCCCTGTCCCTGATCCCGGGCCGCCAGCGCGTCAACCTGCACGCAATCTATGCCGAGTGCGACGGCCGCAAGGTCCCGCGCGACGAACTGGCGCCGGCCCACTTCGCGCGCTGGATCGACTGGGCGCGCGATCAGCACCTGGGCCTGGACTTCAACCCCTCCTTCTTCTCCCATCCGCTGGCCGCCGACGGACTGACGCTGAGCCACCCCGATCCGCAGGTGCGGGCCTTCTGGATCCGCCATGGCCAGGCCTGCCGACGCATCGGCGCCGCCATGGGCGCCGCGTTGGGCACCCCGACCGTCACCAATGTCTGGATCCCGGATGGTTCCAAGGACACACCGGTGGACCGCAAGGGCCCGCGGGCGCGACTGGCCGCGGCCCTGGACGCGGTCTTCGCCGAACCGCTCGACCCGCGACACCACCTGGATGCGGTCGAGAGCAAGCTCTTCGGCATCGGCGCCGAGAGCTACACCGTCGGTTCGCACGAGTTCTATCTGGGCTACGCCCTGCGGCACGGCACGCTCGTGTGCCTGGATGCCGGCCATTTCCACCCCACCGAAACCCTTGCCGACAAGATCTCGGCCACGCTACAGTGGGTCTCAGGGTTGCTGCTGCACGTCAGCCGCGGCGTGCGCTGGGACAGCGACCACGTGGTGAC
>CAZZCT010000142.1:0-69 GCA_964652365.1 uncultured Lentisphaerales bacterium | reverse complement strand
CCTCGATTATTTCGACGCCAGCATCAACCGCGTGGCGGCGTGGGTCATCGGCACCCGCAACATGCAGAA
>CAZZCT010000141.1:0-13843 GCA_964652365.1 uncultured Lentisphaerales bacterium | reverse complement strand
CTGACACGCAGAATCAGCAGTGTTTACCGGGGATTTTAACCGGACAGTAGTGAGTTGCATGATGAACCGCGCCATTGAAGCGGCAAACCGGCCGCGGTGCAATGTCAATCTGGGCTGCGGTACGATCCGGCTCTCGCTGGCAGCCGCGCACGTGATCCGTTTTGCCGTGCGGCCCTGTATGAAATAACCCACCGGCAGGCCCGCGCGGATCTCGCGGGCCGGTCGAGGCTATTCACAAAGGTGCTTTACACCGCCGCGGCGTGCAGCTACGGTCACGTCGGCGGTGTCATTTCCGTCGTGGAGGATTGCCCGGCGGAGGTCTGCCGGTCGCGCGGCGACGAAGAACGAAGGGGCCCCATGCGCTATCACGACTATCCCAAGCAACTGGAGGAACACACCATCGGGCGGCTGCGTGAGACCTACCGTCTGCGCGCGAAGCGGCTGGCGGCCGTGCGCACGCCCGAGGCGGCGCGGCGCCACCAGCTGCGGGTTCGCCGGGCGATTACCGCCGCTTTCGGACCGCTGCCGCCTCGCACGCCGCTCAATCCGCGCACGTGGCGGGTGTCGGACTTCGGGGCCTACCGGATCGAGCACGTGACCATCGAGAGCCGCCCGGGGTTCTGGGTGACGGCCAACCTCTACCTGCCAACCGGTGCGGCCGCGCCGGTGCCGGGCGTGCTCTTCCCCTGTGGCCACAGCGCCAGCGGCAAGGCCCATCCGCTCTACGTCCAGACCTGCGTGCGGCTGGCGCGAGAAGGCTATGCGGTCCTGATCTATGATCCCATCAACCAGGGCGAGCGCGACCTCTACAGCCAGACAGACACGGGCGGGCGGCTGACGCGCAACAACCCCTGCGACGGGCACAACGTGATTGGCCGGCAGCTGCATGCCTGCGGCGACTGGCTGGGAACGTGGCGTCTGTGGGACGGGCTGCGCGCGCTCGACTATCTGGCCGGCCGAAGCGAGGTGGATGGTTTACGATTGGCGGTCACCGGCCAGTCGGGCGGCGGGACCCTGAGCGCCTTCCTCTGGGCCATGGAACCGCGTTTTCGCGCCGTGGCCTCGTCGTGCTGGTGCACCAGCTACCTCAACGATCTTGAGAACGCGATGCCCGCGGATGAAGAGCAGTACCCGCCCGGCTTTCTGGCGGCCGGCCTGGACAAGATCGATTTCTTCGTGGCCCGCGCCGGCGAGCCGGCGCTGCTGCTCGGCCAGGAGCAGGACTTCTTCGACGACCGCGGGTTGCGCGCCGGCCATGCCGAGCTACAGCGGCTCCATCTGCTGCGGGGAGGGGTGGCGGAGACCTGCGGACTCGAACTCGACACCGGCACGCACGCCTACAGCGAGCGCAACCAGCTGGCGATGCTGACCTTCTTCAACCGCCTCTTCGGCCGGCCGCCGCCCGTGTCGTCGCCGCTGCCGCCTCTGCACGACGAGCGCGCCTTACAGGTGACACCCGACTGCGACGTGGGCCGTGCCGGCAGCCGACCCATGGCGGCGCGGGTGGCTGAACAGGCCGCGGCCATCGCGGCGGCGCGACCGGTGCGGGCGGCGGCGGAGTTGTCCGGCGTGATCCGTACCACGCTGGGTGTGCTGACGGGGCCGGTTGTGCCGTACCACCGCCGGTTGTTCCAGACCGCCACGACACGTGCTGCCGACGGCCGGCAGGTCCACCGGTTCGTGGTCGAGAGCGAGCCGGGCATCAACTGTGTGCTGCGTCACGTCTGCCGTGACGGCACGCCCTTCCGGCTCAACGTCGAGGCGCGCGCGACGCTCGTCTTGCCGAACCTCGACAGCCAGCAGGAGTTGGCGCGGCCGGAATTGCTGGCCGGGCCGGATGACTTCTGGATGCTGGATGTCCGCGGGCTGGGCGAGGGACTTTTCAGCCTGGCGGATCCCCAGGCCCTCTACGGCCACGAATACATGGCCACCGGTCACGCCCTGCTCTACGGCGGGTCGCTGCTGGGCGACCGCCTGCGCGACGTGCTGAGCGCGGTGCGGTTGTTGCGGGCCGAAGGTGCCGCGGAGGTCCGGTTGATCGGTCGCAAGCAGGGCGCGGTTCTGGCGCTGCTCGCGGCCATGCTGGACCCGGCCATCAGCGGTGTGGCGAGCCGCGAGGCGCCCGAGAGCTTCCTGGCCCTGGCCACGGCGCCCTTCACCTTCTGGCCGGCCGTCAGTTTTCCGCGCGGCGTCCTGGCGGCGTTCGACCTGCCGGAGGTGCGCAGGGCGCTCGGTGCGCGCCTAATCGAAGACACCCACGCCTCGCCGGTTGTGTTTGCGGACTAGATCGATCACACGAACAGGAAACAGACATGGGACAGATCAGACAGAGCGCGCCGGAATGGTGTTTCTTCAGGCAGGCGGAGCCCGCGGCCTATTACCGCGGGCTGGCGGCGATCGGGATCGGGGCCGTCGAGATGGCGCCTCCCGAACACATTCCATTTGCCCGCGCGGCCGGGCTGCAGGTGATCAATGCGGCTGGGCCGGGCATGACCGAGGGCCTGAACCGCACGGCCAACCATGCCAAGCTGACCGCCGCCATTGAACAGACCATCCGGGTGGCTGCGGCGCAGCAAATTCCCGATGTGATCGTCTTCAGCGGGAACCGCGGCGGCCAGCCGGATGCGGAGGGCCTCGCGAACTGCATCAGCGCACTCAAGCCGCTGGCCCGCTTTGCGGCCGCTCACCACGTAGGCCTGCTTTTCGAGATGCTTTGCACGCAGGACCATGCCGACTACCAGGCGTCCCACTCGGCCTATGGATTCCGGGTTGTGCAGGAGGTCGGCGCGCCGAACCTGCGCGCGCTTTACGATATCTACCACATGCACCGGATGGGCGAGGACGTGGTCCGGGACATCACCGCCCATGTCGACCTGATCGGGCATCTCCACGTGGCGCAGAGCCCGCGCCGCAGCATCACCTCCGAACCGGGGGAGATCGACTACGCGCCGATCGTCCGGGGGGCGCTGGCCGCCGGCTACACCGGTTGGTGGGGGCAGGAGTTTGTGCCGACCGCCGACCCGCTGAGCCAGCTGGCCGAAGCCGTCCGTGCGCTGGAAGCGCTGGCGGGCAGCGCCGCGGGTGCCGCGCGGTAAGGCCCGCCGGCGTCGCGTCGGCCAGTCTGTTGCGGGTCCGACCCGGGCGCGCATTCGTTGCGGCCGTTCTGGTTCTGGAACGACGACCTGCAGGATGGTGAGCTCATCCGGCAGATCGCTGATTTCCAGGCGCATGGCGTCGACGGGTTCGTGATTCACCCGCGGGTGGGGCTGCCGCGCCACCTGGGATGGATGTTGCCGGGTCTGTTGGACCACATACGGACCGCCCTGTCCGAGGCGCGGCACCTGTGCGAGGATGCCGAGGTCGAGGAACGCGCGTGGGACGGAACGGCACCGTTCGCGATCCCGCCGGCCTCGTCGCGCGTACTGCAGCAGGGGGCCGGGTAGATTTCTCGTTCCGAGCAATCTAGTGGTTTGGGCCTGGAGTTGTTTCGCGCGGCGGCTGCGCGGTCGAGGCGCGCACGATCAGGTGCGGCTTCAGGCGAACGGTTTTGCGGGGACCTTCCGGCAGGCTGGCGGCTAGACGGTCCAGCGCCAAGGCGGCGGCCAGGTGGTCCATCCGCTCGGGCGACTGGTCGAAGGCTTGGGCGCACTCGGCTCGCCCGCTGGGGTCAAACGCGTCATGGCGCAAGATTCTGCCCGGAACGCCCGGAGAGGGCAAGCTACGCACCGACTCGAACCGCACGCTGGACTTCGGCTTCCTGCACGCCACCAACCTGGTCGCGGTTGATCCGCAGCCGGCGGTTGTGTCTCGGGACATGGCGGATTGGTGTGTGCCAAAACGATGCGCAGCGGACGGCGGGGACGGCCTGCCGGCAGGTCGCGAGTTGCGGAGGCCTGCGTGCAACCGGATGACTGTCAGCAAGATGTGGCGACTGGCCCGACTGGCACGGCCTGTGCGTATTCCAACAGTGTTCAATGCTTACGGGTGGGTGGTGGCATCCAGCCTGTGGGTGAACCGGGAGACGCACGATACTGACGAACGATGAGAGTGGGGTGGCGTCTGAGGCCGCATCGATGGCCTCGGCTTGGCGCGCTCTTGTGGCGACGCTCAGAAGGCGGTTCCAGCCGTTGATGCTGGCGCTGGCGCTCCTGGCGGCCGGGGCGTTGACTGCGGCACACATCGTTCGCGACGGCGCGGTGCCGTCCCTGACCTCGCGGCCGGTTCTGTCAAAGCAGGAATCCCATCCATGACACGTAAGGAAAACCCAATGAAGATAACCCGTGAGTTGTCGCATTCGTCAAACAATTGCTGGATGCTGGTGGCGCTGAGTGTCGCCTGGCTCGGCTCAGCCGTTCCACTATCCGCCACAACCTACAACGTGATCGGGACCTACGCCGACTGGCCAACGAACTGGGTGCCGGTCAATGCGCTGAACGATCCCGATGACGGGTTGGCAAACGTACAGCTCGACTTTGTCGGCGATGCGGCCAACCCCGGCGCTTACTACGCCTCAAACACCGAGTACGTGTTCTTCCGCCAGCGGGTGGACCTCGATACGGCGTCTGCGATGTCCGTTTTCCACGACGCTCATCTGGTGCTGATTGACCTGGCCGGTCAAGATTACAACACCACAACCAAGGCCCTCCAATCAGGCAGCGATGGCTATCCGGACTACGGGTTCGCGTGGGACAGCAAGTCCAATGACAACACCAAGCATGGTTTGGAGATGGTCGTGCGCTCAACGGCGGCCACCTACTGGAACGGCATCAACATGGACGACATCGACTACAGTGTCGGTCAGAAACTGGCCAACGACATTAACGGAGGCGGGCGCACCACGGATGGCTATCTGCGCGTGATCGATCAGCAAAGCACGACGGTGTTCGGCGGTACGACATATATCGACTACGCGGTCAAGTGGTCCTACCTTCAAGCCTACACCGGTCTGACAAGCAATCAGGTGTGGCGTGTCGCATTCGGGTCAATCTCCGACGCGACGGATCATAATAATCTGAACGCCGATATATCGGGTGGCGCGAGCCCGGCGAGTCTCTCGACCAACGGTTGGGCTCAGATCCGCAGTGGTATCAATGGCGTACTGGGCGATCGGGTCTGGGAAGATACGAACGGCAATGGCATCCAAGACGCGGGTGAGCCGGGCATTACTAACGTGACGGTGCAGTTCTACGACGCCGCCAGCAATCTGCTGGCCACCACCAGCACCGGCGCCGATGGCCGGTACACCTTTGCCAGCCTGGAAGCGGCGAACTACTTCGTGCGCTTCACGCCGCCGTCTGGCTACACGTTCACGGCGTTCGGAGCCGGTGGTGACGCAACGCTCGACAGCAATGCTGGTGCCGACGGTTGGACCGCCGCCGTCAGTCTGGCCTATGGACAGACCGCCTTCGGCATCGATGCCGGGCTCTACGTGCCGGCGGCCTTGCATGGCTATGTTTTCTTCGACCAGGTATCCGATCTGGTGCGTGTGCCCGGTGAGGACCCATCGGTCAGTGGCAGGCTGGTCTGGTTGCTGCGCGATGGCGTGGCGGTGGCTACCAACCGGACCGATGTCGCCGGCTACTACAGCTTCAGCACCCTACGGCCCGGTCCCTATACGGTGCTATTTGATGCTGATCCGAGCGAACTGATCGCGGTGCCGGCTGAAGGCGGGGCGGCGGTCGATCCGGAGCGCAACCGCGCACTGACCACCGGCACGAGCGACGCCTATATCGTGCACGCCGTGCAGTCGGGCGACGGGGTCATCGCGGGCCGGTTCGACGAGCCGCTCAACGCGGGGTTCGACGAGTCCACCCCCCTGAAGGCGGCGATTGATATACGGGCAGTGGCCATGGCCGGTGGCGTGGCGGTCGAGTTCCGTACGATCGAGGAGGCGGGCACCAACGACATCGTGCTCTCCGTCAGGCTGGACGGCGCCTGGGTCAAGGTCGGTCGGGCTGAGGCGCACGGCGAGGGCAGCCACCTCTATCAGTTCACGGTTGCGGGACTGGACTGGACTCAACTTCACGACTTTACGATCGAGGATGACGAGGGATACACGTCCACCATCGCGAACCTGGTGACAGATCCCTTTGCGGCCACGCTGGTCCGCATGGAGCGTGACGGCATCCAATACGCCTTCGACAGCATTCCGGACCGCACCTATGACATCTATTGCGCCGCCTCGCCGGCTGGACCATGGGGCGCGCCGGTGAAGACCGTCACGGCCGAGGACTATTTGACGGTCGTTCTCCTGCCCAAGGCGCCGGGCGCCACCACCGCCTTCTTCAAGACGGTCCTGCGCGGGGAGTAGCAGCCTCTTGATGGAGGGCCGTGCTTGTCACGGCCGCGCGGACATCCGGCGGCCGTCGCTGCGACCGAGCGCGGGCGACACAAGGTCGCCCCTCCACGCGTCGCGTATTGCTCTGGAGGGCCGTGCGTGTCACGGCCGCGCGGACATCCGGCGACTGGCGTTCCGACAACCACGAGCGACACCCGCCTTCGACTCGCCTCGGCTGGGCACGCAAGGTCGCCCTTCCGTGGTCTGCGCGCATCGCGAAAGCGGGTTGCGGGGCAGGGGCGCGGCCGGGTACACTACTGCCATGCACGGGTCGGCCCATCGCCGCCCAAAGGTGGAAACTTATCGAAGGAGGCAGTCATGGCCGCAGGATTGCAGGAGTTGACGGGTGCCGATTTTGACACGACCGTAGCGCAGGGCGTCACGCTGGTCGATTTCTGGGCGCCCTGGTGCGGGCCCTGCCGGATGCAGACCCCCATCCTGGAGCAGCTTGTCGGCACGTTGGCCGGCCGCGCCAAGGTCGCCAAGGTCAACGTCGATGAGGCGCGCGACCTGGCGCTGAAATTCAGCGTGCGCAGCATTCCGGCGCTGATGGTCTTCAAGGACGGCAAGGTCGCGAAGCAGTTCACCGGCCTGACGCGTGCCGACCAGTTGTTGGCGGCCATTGAGGAAGCGCTGAAGTAAGCGCCAGGCCCATGCTGTTAGCCGATGTGAATGTGGTCGGGCAGCGCCCCATGGGGGGCGGCTACCGATGGTTGGAACTGGAAGCTCCGGAGCTGGCCGCCGCGGCCATGCCGGGACAGTTCGTGCATCTGCGCGTGCCGGCGCTGGGCGATGAGGCTCTGCGCCGTCCCTTCAGCATCTGCGAGGCCGGATCCGCACGCCTGTCGATCCTTTACAAAGACGTGGGTCGTGGCACGGCGGCGATGACACGCCTGGTTGCGGGCGAACGTGTCAGCTTGATCGGTCCGCTCGGACAGGGATTCCCGCTGGACCTGGCTGGGCGCCGGCCGATGCTTGTGGCAGGCGGCTACGGCGTGGCGCCGCTGCTATTTCTGGCCCACCGACTGCCGGCGCGCGGTCTCCTGATGGTGGGTGGTCGCAGTGCCGCGGACGTATTGCTCACCGAGGCGTTCGAGACCTTGGGCTGGGAGGTGCGGGTGGCCACGCAGGATGGTTCGCGCGGCGCGCGCGGACTGGTGACGGACCTGCTCGACGGCTGGCTGGCGGCGCGCGGTGCGGCCGGGACAGATGCGCCGTTGGTGATGTATGCCTGTGGCCCGGACGGGTTGTTGCGCGCCGTGGGGCAGCGTGCGGAGCAGATGGGTTGCGAGGCCTGGCTTTCGCTGGACAAGCACATGGTCTGCGGTATCGGCGCCTGCCTGGCCTGTGTGCAGACGCTGCGGCGGCCGGACGGCTCCACCTGGATTGCCCGCGTCTGCCGCGACGGACCCGTTTTCGAGGCTCGCACCGTGGTCTGGGAGGCGCACGCGTGAGCATGCCGCCTGATCTGCGTGTGAGTCTTGGCGGCATCGCCATGGCCAACCCGGTGGCCGTGGCGTCCGGCACCTTTGGCTACGGTCGCGAGTACGCCGACTTGGTGGACATCCGGCGGCTGGGGGCCCTGACCGTGAAGGGCATTCGCAGCCAACCGTGGCCCGGCAACCCGTTGCCGCGGCATGTCGAGGTGCCGGGCGGCATGGTCAACGCCATCGGTCTGCAGGGACCGGGCGTTGAGGGTTTCATCCGCGACTACCTGCCCTTCCTACGCACCACCGGGGTCCCGATCCTGGTCAACGTCTGGGGTACGACCGACGAGGAGTATGCGGCCGTAGCCGCCCGCCTGGAGGACGCTGGCGGCGTGGCCGGCATTGAGCTCAACGTCTCCTGCCCGAACGTCAAGGAGGGCGGCGTGGCGTTCGGCACCGATCCGCGCACGCTCGCGCGACTGGTGGCCGCGGTGCGGCGCGCCACGCGTCTGCCGCTGATCCCGAAACTGGCGCCGAACGTGCCCCAGATCGCGGTCTTTGCGCGTGCGGCCGAAGAGTCCGGTGCCGACGCGCTTTCGCTGATCAATACCCTTCCGGCCATGGTGATCGACATCGAAACCCGCCGGCCGGTGTTGGCCAACCGGGTGGGGGGACTCTCCGGTCCGGCCGTGCATCCGGTCGCCGTTAAGCTGGTCTGGGAGGCGGCGCAAGCCGTGCGGGTACCGATCCTCGCCATGGGCGGAATCTGCGAGGCGCGCGACGCGATCGAATTCCTGATTGCCGGGGCCACGGCCGTGGCCGTCGGGACGGCCAACTTTGTGGATCCGGGAACGGCGTTGCGCGTGATTGACGGCATCGCGGCCTACCTGATCCGGCACGGACGGCCCACGGTCCGGGAACTGACGGGGTCGGTAATCACATGATAGCTGGTGCTGGGAATCGGTGGGCGCGCGTCGCTGCCATCGCGCTGGGGCTTGCCGCCGCGGCCTGGGTGCTCTATTGCCCCGAACGCCCGGACCGTGTCTTTCGTGCCCTTCCGCCGAACTGCCTGCTGGTGACCGAGCACGACGAGCTGGCCCGGGGCTGGTCCGACCGTCTGGGCAACCCGGTGCTGGTGCAGATCCTCGAGGGTTTCGGGGTGCGCAAGGCCGGGGAACTGGCGACCGACACCAATACCGTTCGCATCGTGCGACTGGTCACGGGCAAGCGCAGCCTGATCGGCTGGTCGCCGGCGCTCGGTCCCAGCGAAACACCCACCTGGGTTGGCGCCAGCTTTGTCGGCCTGCGCGGCCGGATCTTCCAACTCATGTTGTGGGCGCGCTGGATCCCCGGCGCCGGCCGGCTGGTGCGCAGTCCGGGCGGGTCGCTCTACCTGCCGCTGCACGCCTCTGAGGGTTCCGACGGTCCGGAAGTGGCGTTGGCATTTGCCTTACGCGAGAACGTCCTGCTGGCCACGCTGGGTCCCGATCCTGACGCGGTGCGGGTCCTGGACTGGCGCCTGATGCGCGACGCGCCGCTGGGCCCGGTGTTTGGCACGGGTGAGCCGTGGAGCCTCCCCCTGGCAGGCCCGATGCGCGGCTGGCTCGCGGCCGAAGCCGCCGATGCCTACGTGCCGTTGCGCGCGCCGCTGAGTTTCGACGTGGCCGCCTGGTCGCCCGCGAAGATCCGGCTCGACCTGCGGCTGCAGCCGGCTGATCCGGCCTGGCAGACCTGGCGTCTGGTCGGTCGTTGCGCGATGCTGGATGCACTGGCCGACGATCCGCCGCGAGTTCTGCTGGTCGCGCCAGCCGGCCCGGTGCGGCGCCTGCTCGAGGCCTGGCTGCCGGGCGTGCGCGCGTCCGCCCGGCCCGCGGCCGGTGAGGAGCAGGATACCTGTGCCTACCTGACCAACCAGGCGTATGGCGGCCGGTTTTTCGGGATCGCCCTGCCCGCCGCGCATCTGCTCATGCCATGGCCAGCCGCCCCCGATGCACGGCTGGTTCCGACGCTGATCGACGCCGCGAACCGGCGATTCCGTCTCGGTCTGGCGGTTCGTGATTCGGTGCCGCCGATGGCCGACCGGACTCTGGTCGACTCGGCGCGCCTGGGCGTGCTGGGGCGCACGCGCGATGCCGACTGCCTGGCGGTCGAACAGCGTCCCGGCTGGCTGCGGCTGGCATCCGCGGCCGGCAGTCTGGATGCCCAGCGTGCGGCGGCTGTGACCGGGCAGGCCGATTGGCGCGCGGCCTGGCAGGCTGCCTGCGCACAACCTGAGCCGATCGGCCTGCTGTGGCTGGACGCGCCAGCGGTAGCTCAGGAAGCCAGCCGCGTGATGACGGTCTACCGCCTGGTCGCATCCCTTTCGCGGCGCGATCCGGACGGGACTCAGGAGACGCGCCTGCAGAAGGTTGTGGACGCGCTCCACGCGTGTGCCGCGGCCGGCCGTGTCCGGGTGATGGCCGGCCGCGAAGGCGCCTGGCTGGCGGTGCGCGTCGAAACCGCGGGGGTGGGGGCATCGCCGGTTGTCGCGCCGTGAGTCTGGCGCGTGTGCGGCCGGCCGGTCGGTCGCGTGCCGTGGCGCAACTGAACGCGGGCGGGCGGGTTGATACGGGAGGAGGGGTACGATGGAATGGTACTGTGTGATTCGCGGGGAGCGCCGCGGGCCGATGGCCTGGGATGACCTGCGGCGACTGGCCGAGACCGGTGAACTGCTGCCTGCCGACCTGGTGTGGCAGCCACAATTTGGCGACACGTGGCGTGATGCCGGCCATCTGGCCGGGTTGATGTCTTTCACCGCGGCTGCAGCCCCGACTCCAGAGCCGGCGGAGGTCATGGTGGAAGAGCCCGCCGCGCCACCCGTTGTGCCGGCCACGACACCGTTGACCGGCGAGACGGGCGAACGTCCGAGCGGTCTTGAGGCCGGTCGTTGCGCCTGGCGGCGGATGAAAGGCATGCTGTTCAGCCCCTTCGATCTGGCGCGGTGGTTCAGCATCGGCTTCTGCGCCTGGCTGGCCACGTTTGGCGGCGGCGGGGGATGCAGCGGCCAGTTCGATCCCAAGGTGCTGAAGCGCAGTGTCCAAGGTGGCGAGAGTCCGCTCGCAGCGATCAAAGAACAGGTGCGCACGTTCCTGGTCGATCATCCGGCGCTGACCGCCGGTCTGCTGGCGGCCATCGCGGTGGGCGTGCTGATGGCGCTCGCTCTCGGAATCCTGTTCTGCTGGCTGCGGGCCCGCGGCACCTTCATGTTGCTGCACCGGCTGCATCGGCCGGCGGCGACCATACGGGAATCCTGGGACGAGGCGCGCGTACTCGCGCCCTCGCTCTTCTGGTGGCGGATGGCCCTTGGGTTGTCGGCCGCGGTGACACTCCTGGTGCTCGCCGGCTGCGCGCTCGTCTCGACCGGGTTGCCCATGTTGCGCCTCGGAACCCTGGACCCGGCGGCGCTGCCGGTCCTGCTCCTGTGGGTGTGCCTGCTGGCGCTCGTGGCGATGGTCTGGATCTCCCTGAGCACCCTGACACGGCACTTCATCGAGCCGGTGATGTACTGGCGCAAGGTCGGGGTCCTGCAGGCCTGGCGGGTGATCAGCGAACTCTGCGCCCAGTATCCCGGCGCGGTGTTCGGCTATTTCATGTGGCTGGCCTGGTGGGGCCTGCTGGCTGGGCTGGCGATCCTGATGGTCATCCCGTTGACCTGCTGTATTGCCGCCGTGTTGCTATTCATTCCCTTTGTCGGGGCGGTCACGCTGCTGCCGGTGACGCTCTTCTTCCGGGCCGCCGGCATGGAGTTTGTACGGCAGTGGCGGCCCGACCTGCTGCCGCGTGGCCTGGACCAGGCGGGAGATTAGCAGCCTGACGCTCGCCGATAACTTCAAGCTTCCGTCCGAAGATTTCACAGATTACGGCTCAGACTGCGCCTGCGCGTTGGCCGACCGGGTGCCTCAAGGGCCTGGGGTGGCCCTACCCGTCGGGACGCACGTCGGGCCGACGTGCACCACAGGGCGAGCGTGGCACGGGCTTTCAGCCCGTGCCACGATTGGATCCGACCGGCAGATGCGAGCGTATCGCGACTCGCAGATTCACTGTCCCCTCGGGCTCAGTCCCCTCCGGCTCACTTTTCGCAGATTTTCGTAGATATAGCAATTAGGATCGTTGTCGCGAGGTTCGCCGACAAAGATCGCGACAAAGTTTGGGTTGCGGGCGTCAGCCCGCCCTAAAGTTCGCGTGCCGAATGCTCCGCTTACCGCCGGCCCGCATCGGCGAGGCGCAGCTGGACGCGGCGCCCGCGGAAGTCCGGCAACTCCAGGCGGCTGCAAAGGCCGTCCGGCATCTCGCCGCAGACTTCGAAGACCGTAAAATTGTTGCCGATGTCGATGCGGCCAATGGCGATGCGTTCGCCGGGCATGGCGCGGTTGAGCATCCCCAGAAGATCCGGCGGCGTGAAGCCATTACGGCGGCCGAGGTTGACCGTGACGCGTGTGACCGGCCCCTCGGGCGCACGGTCGCGCGCCGGCCCGGCGGCCTGACGACCGGTCCGGTCGCCGCGCGGGTGCTCGGCCGGCGCGTTCAGGTCGGCGGCGTTCTTGTAATACTCCAGGAAGCGGTTCAGTTCCAGCGAGGCGAAGCGTTTCAGGACCTCGACGGCCGGCAGTTCCGCGAGCACGGCATCGATCTGCTCCATGTAGGGGGCGATCCGCTTCTCGTCCACCTCGACCTGCTTGACCCGTTCCAGCAAGGCATGCAGTTGGGCGGCGCAGACCTCGGTGCCGGACGGCACCAACTTGTGCGTGAAGCGCTTGCGCAGCGACCGCTCGATGATGGCGATGCGGTGCTCCTCGCGCAGATGGATGATCGCGATTGAGGTGCCGCTCTTGCCGGCCCGGCCGGTGCGGCCGCTGCGGTGGGTATACTGATCCGCGTCTTCCGGCAGGCTGTAGTGAATCACGTGGGTCAGGTCGGTCACATCGAGTCCGCGCGCCGCCACATCGGTGGCCACCAGGATCTGCAGGTGGCGTAATCGGAAGCGCTCCATGACGCGGTCACGCTGCGGCTGCGACAGTTCGCCATGCAGGGCGTCGGCGTTGTAGGCGTCGGCAACCAGTTTGCCGGCCACCTCCTGAGTCTCCAGCCGCGTGCGGCAGAAGACGATTCCATACAACGTGGGGTAGAAGTCGAGGATGCGCTTCAGCACGGCGTAGCGGTCCTTGGCATGGACCCGGTAAAACTCGTGGCTGACGGTCTCGGAGCCGGAATTACGCGTGCCGACCGTGATCTCCTCGGGCGTCTGCAGGTATTTGCCGGCCATGGCGGCGACCGGTCGGGGCATGGTGGCCGAGAACAGCAGCTTGCGGGCCTTGTCCGGCACCTCGTCGAGAATTGCCTCCAGATCCTCCTGGAAACCCATGTTCAGCATCTCGTCGGCCTCATCCAGCACCACCTGCCGGACATCCACTAGCCGCGCCTTCTTACGCCGGATCAGATCCAGCAGACGGCCCGGCGTGGCGACGAGAAACTGCGGGCCCTTCACTACGGCGCGAATCTGCACGTCGATCGCGGCGCCGCCATAAACCGCCACAACCCGCACGGCCGGAATGAACTTGGAGAAGGACTTCAGGTCGCGGGCGATCTGGAGGCACAACTCGCGTGTCGGACAGAGGATCAGTGTCTGGGTCACCGAACGGTCCGCATCCGTTCGCTGCAGCAGGGGCAACCCATACGCCGCGGTCTTGCCCGTGCCGGTCTGTGCCAGCGCAATCAAGTCCCGCTCGCCCTTCATGACCGCCGGGATGACCTCGCTCTGCACGGGCGTGGGGGTCTCGAATCCCAAGGCGGCAATCGCCTGCAGAACCGGGGGGGTGAAGCCAAAATCGTCAAATGTCGTAGCCATGGTCCTTCGGTCGCGGATGTGCCCGCGGTGGAGTCGCGTCAGCCGGCGTCGGACCAAAGGGGTCTTCTGCGGACAACTAGCGCTGCCTCAACTGTAGAGTACCATTTCGGCGGCGGCCTGTAAACGCTGGAAGCGCTTCAGCCGGGTGTGATCCAAGATAGTTGATGGTGTAGCGGCCGGGACGGCTGGAGTTTG
>CAZZCT010000140.1:0-14020 GCA_964652365.1 uncultured Lentisphaerales bacterium | reverse complement strand
AGGATGTGCTCGACACCTGGTTCTCCTCCTGGCTGTGGCCGTTCAGCACCTTCGGGTGGCCGGCCGACAACGCCGATCTGCGCTACTACTACCCGACCCACGACCTGGTGACAGCCTCGGAGATCATCTTCTTCTGGGTCGCCCGCATGGTCATGGCCGGCACCAAGTTCATGGGCGCGCCGCCCTTCCGGCAGGTCTACATCCACGGCACGGTGCGCGACGACCAGGGCCGCAAGATGAGCAAGAGCCTGGGCAACGCGCTCGACCCGATCGAGATCATCGACCGCTACAGCGCCGATGCGCTGCGCTTCAGCCTGATGATGATCACGGCCACCGGCCAGGATGTTTACGTCAATGCCGACAAGTTCGAGATCGGCCGCAACTTCGGCACCAAGCTCTGGAACGCCGCACGCTTCCTGCAGCGGCACATGGAGTCCGCGCCGCACCTCGACTGGCACGCCCTGGCCTGCCGCCTGCCGGAGCTGGATCCGGCCCGGCTGACCGACGACGACCGCCACCTGCTGGCCTCGTACGACGCCGCCGTGCAGGCCATGACCGGGCACCTCGAGGCGTTCCGCTTCCAGGACGGAGCCCTGGCGGCCTACGAGCTGGTGTGGAACCGGCTTTGCGACTGGTACCTCGAATATGCCAAGCCCGACTTGCAGTCCGACGACGCCGCGCGCCGCGACCAGATCCTCCGCATCCTGACCTACGCCTGCTCGTCCTCCCTGCGGCTGCTGCACCCCTACATGCCCTTCCTGACCGAAGAGCTGTGGCACCAGCTGGGCTACGGCACGGCCGACGAGTCGATCATGCGCGCACCCTGGCCCACGCCGCTGCCCGATGCCAGCCGCGCGGCCTGGGGGCTCGACGAGGCGGTTACGGCCTACGTCGAGGCCAAGCACGAGCTGATCAGCGCGGGCCGTGCCCTGCGCTCCGACTATGCCATCCCGCCGGCCAAGCTGGCGCGCTACGTGATCCAGGCCGCCGACGCCGCCTCTGCCGCGCGCCTGACGCGTGATCGGGCCTCGCTGATGGCGTTCCTGCGGGCGGAACAGCTCGAGGTCGTGACGGACGGCCAGACGCGCGCCATGCCCGCGGCGGTGGGCAAGCTGGGTACCCTCTACCTGTCGCTGGAAGGCCTGGTCGATGTCGCGGCTGAGCGCACCCGGCTGGGCGCCGAGCTGGAAAAGGTACGGAATCTGCTCAACTTCATTGACGCCAAACTGGCCAATGCCAGCTTCGTGGAGCGGGCGCCGCCCGCCGTGGTGGCGCAGCAACGTGCCAAACGCGACGAGGCCTGTGCCACGATGGCGCGGCTGGAGCGCGAGTTGGCGGCGGTGCCGGCCGCGGCTGGTTGAGCCGGCCGAGGGCGGCGACGTGGAGAGCGGGGCATGGGAGCAGACGCGGAGACACAGGCGCGGAGTTACGGCAGCCCGGGCGAGCGGGCCCGTTTTGCCGGGATCGTGCGGGCGGCGTGGCCGCTCTTTGCGGCCGTCTTTCTTTGCGGTGGCCTGATCGGCGTGGCGTTGCCCGGGCCGCGGCTGTCGTCGGCCGGTCTGGGCATCGGCTTGCTGCTGCTGGCGGGAACGCTGTTGGGCGTGGGCGCGGGCACTGGCCGGCGCCGCATTGAGGCGTTCTTCAAGGGCGCGCAGGGCGAGGAGGCGGTGTCACGCGTCCTGGCGCGGTTACCGGCCGGCTATCATGTGTTTCATGGCGTGGACCTCGGGGCGGCCGGCTGGGCCATGTGGCGCGGATCTGACCTCGATCATGTGGTGGTCGGACCGGCCGGAATCTGCGCGGTCGAGACCAAGAACTGGCGCGGCCGGATCACCCTCGCGGGGGACGAGCTGCATGTCGACGGCCGCACGCCCAGCCGGCCGCCCGTGCGGCAGGCTCGCGCCGCCGCGGCGCAGCTGTCGGCGTGGCTGGCGGTCCGGACCGGCCATGCGTTGCCGGTGCGGGCTATTCTCTGTTTCGCGGGTCAGGGCCAGGCCGAGCCGGCCCTGACCGCCGGCGAGGTGAGTGTGTGCAGTCTGGACCGGTTGGTGGAGACCGTGCAGGCCGGTGGCCGGGCGCTGGCGGCGGCCGACACCGAGCGGGCCGTCAAGGTTCTCGAGAACCGTCTGCGGGGAGGAGTTTACTGATGCGTGTGCGATGGACCTCTTGGATGCTGCTGCTGTTACTCCCGTTGGTCGCCCTGGAGGGGGCGGCGGGCGCGGGCCGCGTGCTCGAACCCCTGCCGCACTATGCCGAGGTGGCGCGCCAGTTCGTCCGGCTGCTGCCCGCGGCGCACCTGCTGCAGCAACCCCTGAACGACGCGATCTCGGCTCGCGCCTGGACCAACTACGTGGCGTCGCTCGACTACGACCGCGCTTACTTCCTGCAGTCCGACATCGATGCCTTCGCGGCGCAGCGCGAGACGCTCGATGATTCGCTCAAGGCCGGCGACCTCCAGTTTGCGTTCGACGTGTTCAACGTCTACCGGCAGCGCCTGGCTGAACGCCAGGCCTGCGTCACCAACCTGCTGGCGACCGGGTTCGATTTCAGCGTGCCGGAGAACTACGTCTGGCGGCGCAAGGACGCGCCCTGGCCCGCGGACCGCGCGGCCCAGGACGAACTCTGGCGCCTGCGCGTCAAGAACGAGTACCTGGCCTACGTGATCTCGCGCGACGAGTTCGGCGTGACCAACGTTCCGGCCGGATCGGTGCCAACCAATGGTATTGCATACGCGTCCGTCACAAACCGCCCGGCGGTTGCGGCCGCGACCAACGGCCTGGCGGCGGTCCGGGCGCCGCCCCCGCCGACCCCGGCAGAGTTCGTGGCCAAGCGGTACCGGCAGTTCCAGATCGTCATCGACGACAGCGACGCCGACTGGGTCCTGCAGCGTTACCTGGGGGCGGTGGCGGCGGCCTATGATCCGCACTCGACCTACATGGCGCCCGCGGCGGTCGAGGACTTCAACATCGACATGAACCTGACGCTGTGCGGCATCGGGGCCCTGCTTACGCCGGAGGACGGCACGGCCAAGATCCAGGAAGTCATTCCCGGCGGTCCGGCGGCGCGTGACACGCGCGAGATCCGGCTGCGGCCGGGCGACAAGATCATCGGCGTCGGCCAGGGCGACCAGGCCATCGAGGACGTGCTGCACCTGCCGTTGAGCCAGACCGTGCGCAAGATCCGCGGCGCCAAGGGCACGACCGTCGTGCTGAACGTGATCAGCGTCTCCGATCCCAGCGGACTGAGTGTGCGGCTGGTGGACCTGGTTCGTGACGACGTGCGGCTCGAGGAGCAGGCGGCCACCAGCCGCGTCGAGCGCGTCACCCTGACCAACGGTGCCGTGCGGGCACTGGGCGTGGTGCGGCTGCCGGCCTTCTATGGCTCGGTCAACCAGCGGCCGGGCGAGCCCGGCTTCCGCAGCAGCGCTCTGGATGTGGCCCACTGCCTGGCGGAGCTCAACACCGGCGGGGTCGAGGGGCTGCTGCTCGACCTGCGCAACAACGGCGGCGGTTCGCTGCGCGAGGCGATCATGCTGGCCGGCCTGTTCATCCGCACCGGGCCGGTCGTGCAGGTCCGCGAGATCGGACAGATCCAGGTGCTGCCGGACCGCGATCCGGCCGTGGCCTACCGTCGGCCCGTGGTGGTACTGGTGAACCGCATCAGCGCCTCCGCTTCGGAGATTGTCGCGGGAGCCCTGCAGGACTATGGTCGCGCGGTGATCGTGGGGGACTCATCGACTCACGGCAAGGGGTCGGTGCAGACGATCCTGCAGCTGGGCAGCGCCAAGAACCTCGGCTCGATCAAGGTCACGGCCGCCAGCTACTACCGCGTGTCCGGCGCGTCGACGCAGCTGCGCGGCGTCGTGCCCGATATCATCCTGCCGTCGGTGCTCGATTACCTCGAGTTGGGCGAGGACAAGCTGCCCAATGCCATGCCCTGGAGCCGCGTGCCGGCCGTGGAGTACCAGGCCAACACCGGGCTGGCCGCTTACGTGCCGACGCTGGCACGCGCCTCGGCCCTCCGCCGCGCGGCCAACCCGGCCTTCACGCGTTACCTGCGCCTGGTGGACCACGCCCAGGCGGTGCAGTCCCGGACCGAGGTGCCGTTGCAGATCGAGCTTCGCCGGCAGTTGGCGCGTGCCGAACACGAGGTGCGTCGGGCCGAGGAGGCTGTCGAGGAGGGCGCGGAGGGTGGTCCGCCCTCCCCGGCCGACGACGTGATGCTGGACGAAGCGCTGCACATCCTGTCCGACCTGGTCGACCTGCAGGGCAAACAGGACCTCTTTCCGCCCGTTCGCGACAGCGACACGCGCATGCGCGACCTGGTGCGGCGGATTTTCGAGCCCTAGCCAGCACCTCGGAGCAGGCGCGCGGCCTTTGCCAGGCTGCCACTGGAATGCGAGGTTGGAATGCTGGAACAGTGGAGGCGCTTGCAGAACCTCCGGTTTGTGCAAGCGGTGATGTCAGCAAAGCCGCGAACAATGGGCAAAAGAGTTGGTGATGGGCCGTTATACAGCCTTCCAGCTTTCCAGCCTTCCATTTTCCGCCATCCAAGGGTTGCCACAGGGAGCTGAGCATGAAGATCCATTTTGCCAAGATGCATGGTGCCGGCAACGATTTCATCATGATTGACGATCGGGCCTGCCAGGTGCCCTGGCAGGATCACTTCCGCATGGCGGCCATGGCCGCGCGGCGGACCGGCGTCGGCTGCGAGGGAATCATCCTGATCCAGCCCTCGGAACAGGCCGACTTCCGGATGCGGTTCCTCAATCCGGACGGCACCGAGGTGGAAATGTGCGGCAACGGCGCCCGCTGTGTGGCCTGGTATGCCCACCGCATTGGCGCCGTCGGCCGCTGCATGACGCTCGAGACCCAGGCCGGCCGGCTGGACGCCGAGTTGGTCGACAACGGCGTGCGGATCTGGATGCCCGAGCCCAGCCGGCGCTGTTACGACATGGAGATCCCGGTTGAGTCCGGTGTCGTCCGTTGCCACGCGATCCACATGGGCGTGCCGCACGTGATCGTGCCGGTTGAGGACATCGCGAGCGTGGACGTCGACAGCGAAGGGGTGGTGCTCCGGCAGCATCCCGCCTTTGCGCCCGATGGCGTCAACGTCAACTTCGTGCGGCTGCACCCGCCCAGCCGGATTCAGATCCGCACCTACGAGCGCGGCGTCGAGGCCGAATCCGGGGCCTGTGGCACCGGGGCCGTGGCCAGCGCCATCGTGGCGGTCGAGACCGCCGGCTTCACGCTGCCCATCCGGCTGACCACCTCGACCGGGTTTGAGCTGTTCGTGGACGGCGACTGGCGCAACCGCCGTTGCACCGGCATGACCCTGACCGGACCGGCCAAGCTGGTCTTTGAGGGCGAGATCGACCTGGACGAACTCGAACCCGTCGACGAGATGGAATGAACTGGATCATCCTCGAAGCGCACGAGATTGGCGACGGCGGGGTGGCGATCCTCCGCGACCGTCGCGCCCGGCATTTGCGCGAGGTGCTGGGCTCCGAGGCCGGCGATCGCCTGCGCGTGGGGGTGGTGGATGGCCTGACCGGATCGGGCCTGGTGCGCACGACCAGCGACACCGAGGCGCGGATCGAGATTGAGCTCGCGACGCCGGCCCGCCCGCCCTGGGTGGACGTGGTGCTGGCGATTCCGCGGCCGCGGGTCCTGAAGCGGCTGTGGCCTCAGCTCGCGATGCTGGGCGTGGGCCACGTCGAGCTGGTCAATGCTGCGCGGGTCGAACGATGCTACTTCGGCACCCACTGGCTCGAGCCCGAGCACTACCGGCCGCTGCTGCTCACAGGGCTGGAACAGGCCGGTCACACCTGGCTGCCCCGCGTGACGGTGCGGCGCGCGTTCAAGCGGTTCGTGGAGCGGGAACTTGACGAAGCCTATCCGGACAGCCTGCGGCTGCTGGCCCATCCCGGGCTGGCCACGCCGCTGCCGGCCGGACTTGTGAACCGCCGCCCGTTGCTGGCCATCGGGCCGGAAGGCGGCTGGACCCCCTACGAATGCGACCTGCTGGCCGAACACGGCTTCCAGCCCTTCGCGCTCGGTCCGCGCGTGCTCCGCAGCGATACGGCCTGCGTGGCGCTGCTGTCGGTCCTGGGCCACGCGGTGGAGATGGGGCGGGTCGCAGTGGCGGCGCCACCGTTATGAACGTTCCTATTCAGGCCGAGGCAACCGAGCGGGTATCCAGTCTGCCCAACGGGCGAGTTCGCAGTCGCAGCGCGGTTGGCGTCCGCCCGCGCCGCGCGATGGTCTCCATGTGGGATGGCATCGTCCTAGTCCTGCTCCTCGCGGCTACCGTCGCCTTGCGTTTTGTCCATCTGGGCTACTCGGACTACCAAGGGGATGAAATCAAAGCCCTTTACCTGCCAGCACACGGGGCGACCCTGATCGACTTCCTCCTGTCCCGGCGGAAAGGGCCGGGGCAGTATCTGGTTACTGCGGCGCTCAAATGCATAGACCCGGAGTATGCGCACCCGTTCCTGATCCGCGCCCCGTTCGCACTGGCGGGGTGCCTGGCCGTATACCTCTTCTACCGGCTGGTCAGGCTTCACTTTGACAAACGCGTTGCCATTGTCGCTGCGTGGCTCATGGCTACCAACGGCTTTTTCGTGGCATTCGGAAGGATTGTCCAGTACCAGTCAATTGTCATTCTATTCATGATTCTGGCGTTGTATGCGTTCTCATTCCGTCGGTTCTGCTGGGGCTTTCTATTCTGGGCGCTGTCGATTCTGTCCCATTACGACGGGCTCTTCATCGCGCCCTTCGTCATCTACCTCGCTCGGGACTGCCGCAGGAACAGGCGGTTTTGGTTTGCCGCCGCCATGGGTATCCTGCTGGTGGCCGCATTCTACATACCCTTTGCTCTCGTCGTCGATGCAGAGACGATCAACTACTGGCGCGGTCGCCTGTCTGAGAAATCCAGCACCCGCCGCCTGTTCGAGGACTACCAGCCAGTCCTGGTCCTCCCTGCGTACGTCGCGCTGACCGCGGTGGGGCTCGCCGGCGGGCTCGTGGCCATGCTCCGGCGGGGGTCCGGGCCAAGATTGGCGACGGGCACGAACGCCCGCGGCAATGATCGGGCCAAGTGGATCTGTCTGTTGGCGTGGTTCCTGCTCCCCTTCGCGTTCATGGAGGGGGTGTTGGCAAAGCCGGGAACTCACATATACAACTACCTCACCCCCCTGTTCATTTTCATGGGACTCGCGTGGGTGTGGGTGGAGGACGCCCTGCGGGTCTGCACGCCGACCGCGGCGACCGCATTCCGCCGGGTGCTGGGAACGTCTCTGCTCCTTCTGGCCTTCGCCCAGTCGTATACGATATTCGTCGATCATTCCCGCGAGTACCCGTGGGAGGACAAGCGGTTCCTGTTGTGGTCTCTAGACAAGCCGCACTGCGGGAGCGCTATCTTCGGGTTCCCTTACAACCGGCGGTGGGGCGACATCCGAAGCTTTCTGCTCGCCCACCCCGAGGTGAGGTACTATTCATCGAATGAGAAGCGGGCGATCACGGACTTCTATGTGCCTCAGGTCAACGCGCTGGAGAATGACCGGTTTTACATTCACATACCCAGACCGCAAGCCGCCCAGCGGCCCATTGTTGAGAGACTCACACGGAGGCGTCTGGCCGCCCTTGAGCCTGTGCGTACGTTTAGCGATGCCCGTGGACGCGAGGTGGCGAGCATCTATGCGCTCTTGACTCCGCACCCGGATGCGAGCCCTCCCGACGCCAAGATGGGGCCGGGGGTAATCCCGGCTCGGGCGTCAACAGCCCTGCGGAACCAGATGGCCATGAAGACGGGCAGACAGTGAGGGACCATATCCGTGTGCATCACTGTCCATCGTCGTTCGACCTCCGATTGCCGGTTCAAACGGGGAGGTCCCTTTCGACAGGCTCAGTACGCGGCACCCTTACACCCGGCCGCTATACCGGCCATCAGGCAGTTTCCGCGCCTGGCCGACAATCACGAGGGTCTCCAGCAGCGCAGCCACGCGGTCGGCATTGGCCCGCGCAAATCGCCCAGCCAGAAACCCGGCATCCACCGGACCGCCAGCGACTTCCAACGCCGCGCGCAAAGCCTGCACCTGCTCCGGAATCTCCCCCGGCCAGGCACGACGGTCGGATGCCCGTTGGACGGAACGTTTCTTCGCGGCCGGCAACTGCAGTTCCGTTTGCTCCTCCGCCCTCTGCCCTCCCGTGAGGGACGTTGTCCCGTCCCAACGGGACTCACGTCCGCCCTCGCCTGAAACTCCGGCCGCAGCCAACGCACCTGACCGCGCGCCTCTTCCGCCGCCCGTTCGGCGTTCAGCGCCACCAGCCGCGTGAGGATGGTGGCCGCGGGGTCAGGGTTCAGGGTTCGGGGTTCAGGCTGGTTGGTCTTCGCTGAACCCTGACACCCTGAACCCTGGCAACTCAAATCGCTCCAGCCATAGGCCTCGAACACCGCCGCGTCGAGGTCGTCGTGCAACTGCCTCAGCACCGACACCAACCCCTGCTCGTGAATCGCCTTCTCCTTCGCCGTCAGCACCGCACCGCTGCGCAGCTTCTCCAAGACGTTGTACATGCCGGTCAGCGTCAGGCCCGGATGCGCCGCCTGCTGCCGCTTGCGGTGCGCGTCAAGTTCCTCTCCCAACGCGCGGATGCGGGCGGCTTGCGCCTTGACACCCCCGACCAGCAGGACTACCGTGGCACCACCATGCGTGTGTGCCCCGTATCATACGTGCAGCTTCGTGTGACGCTTGTGGCGGTGGCGCTGACCGCCGGTTCGTTCCATCGCGCCGTCGCCGACACGCTCGAAACGTGGGACGATCTAGACGCCCTTGTCACCAACGTGTACGCCACCATGGGCTTCGCCAGCGGCATGAGCACGCTGCCGCCACCGGCGCCGATGCGCGTCTGGCAGGGGCTGGCACCTGTGCCCTTCGACCCCGCGGGCCTGCCCGGTCTGACTAACGGCGTCGCAGCGGTCCCGCTGGCGGGCATCGACACGTGGGGCGTGAACGTGGTCGAAACGCAACTCTCCACGCGCGTTTGGATCTACTTCGGTGCCGACGGCATGGTGCTCCGCACCAACAGCGCAGCCGAACTCTGCGACCCTGATGCGTGGCTAACGACCAGATACGGTCAGCCGCCCGCCTGGCTCGGCGGCGCGGAACTCGCCGACTGGATCGCCAGCCGTGAGCGCGCGCGCGTGTCGCTCCACCTGCGTCTCGTGCCGGCGGACGACTTCTCAATCCTCTGCGACCTCCTGGCCGCCTGTGCGACCAATGCCGTCCCGCCGCAAGCCAACGACCCGGTGGCGCCAGCCGATACCAATCGGCTGGCCTTTGCCGGTCTTCTGCCTCGCGCCGACGAGACCCACCTGCGCTTTTGGCTCTATGCGCCGCAAGACCATCTGCCGGTTGACCTTTTCGGCTCCGCGACCCGCGCACCGCCAAGTGACTGGTTCCACGTGGGCCAACTCGATGCCACGACTCCCTTCACGTCGTGGGAGATGCCAGACCTGGGCCTGTCTGGCTTCTTCCTGGCGGCGCGGGCCGACATTGACACCGACGGCGACCGTCTGCCGGATGCCCGCGAATGGCTGCTCTATGGCACCGACAGCACCGTGGCCGATAGCGACGGCGACGGTCTCGACGACGGCAACGAGGTCGAGCAGACCGACACCGACCCCGGCAGTCCGGACAGCGATTGCGACGGCCTCGACGATGGCGACGAGGTCGAGCAGACCGACACCGACCCCGGCAATCCGGACAGCGACGGCGATGGAATGTGGGACTTTGCCGAGATCGCCACGGGGACGTCGCCATCCGACCCTGCCGACGCGCTGGAAACAAATAGCGCGGTCATGGTGGAGATCGTCTGGCCCGAAGCCCAGGGGGGGCCGGACTTCTGGGACCGTGGGATTGGGATCGATGCCATCCGGTGGTCGGCGGGCAGTGTCGAGAGCGGGTGGGCACTGCTGGTCGGCGACGACGAGAATTCGCCCGCCGGACGGGGATGTCTCTGCCTTCTCCCGGGGCAGACAGTCATGCTCGGCGTTCTCGTGCGCGGTAACCTCGGCTACACAGGCGCACCGGCGGACGCCACCGTGACGCTGGCGGGCTACGGTCCGTCGGCCGCGATCTGCATTCAGGACGGCGAGCCCATCGGTATCGTTGCTCCCAGCAATGTGGAGATCTGCACGTTGTACTGTATCCTGCAAGCCGACCTCGACATCGACTCGGACAACAGCGCCGGCCTTGGCCTCCCGGAAGGTACGGCGGCCGAGGACCGCATCGAGGACGATCCCACCCTCCCCGGCAAGGTCATCGCCGCGAACGACGGCGACTCCGACGACGATGGCGTGCCCGATTTCGCCGACGGCTACAACCGTGACGGCAGCGCCGGAAACGCCGACGACGCCAGCACGAACGACTGCTTCGTGCCGCTGGTGCTGCGCATCCCTGCGTTGCCGGGGTCCATGGGGCCGGCGGCCTTGCGGCTGGTTTACAGCGCCTCGGACCCGGCCGCGGTGACCGTTTCCGGCACGCCGCCTCTGTTTTCGCCGGCCCCTGGCCACCTGCGAATCTGGACCCGGAACGCCGACCAGCCCCGCAACCCGGCCGCCTGTACCGCGGCCACCCCGGGCGACTATGTCCCCCCGGGCACCTATGCGGACCTGACCGCCCTCGGCTTTGTTGACGGCCCCGGCACCGTCACACTCTACGTCGAGGGCATCGCCCCCAGCGCCCTCGCCGGCGACCAGCGCATCACGGTGGAACTCGACCCCGACGGCCCCGGCGAAGTTTACGGCTGGGTCGTGACGGACGCGGTGCGGGTTAGTGTGGCGCGAGTTCAGATCGGCGAGTGGTGGTGGTCTGCTCCCACCTGCGTGAAGGAAGGTAGTGAAGCCATCGTTAGGGCCTATCCAGAACATGTTGCCACGGAGGGCTGGACCGCCACGCTCACGCCGATACCAACCGCCCCGGTGAGCGCCTCGATTCTGTGTCAGCGTGGTACATCCGTGTGCTCGGTTGTATGGGAAGGGACCATGCCGAGTGTCGAGTTCAATACAAATGGACTCTTGAGCCACATAGTGGTGCTCGTTGAGGGCACGAATGAGGTGCCGACAGCAACTGCCTCCCAGCGCGAGATCGGGTCAAACATGGTTGATATCATCAAAGTTCGGGGTATGCGGACCGCCGACATAGTCCATGTAAGCGCTAGTGGAAGCACAGCTAGCGCGCATGGTCTCGTGATAAAAGACTACAGCATGCTTGACTCCGAGCGGACGGGAGCTCTGGATGATTTGATGCTTGATGCATCCCTGGCTGACCTCGACCCTATGTTTGCCACGAATGTGCTGAACACACTTCGGTACGTGCTCGACACGAAACTGGACTGCGAGCAAGCTCGAGAGCGGGACTCAATCCAGGCTTCTTGCACCGACCCACCCCTCGCGACACTGGACATCCCTTCGACAAGAGGTGTAGGTTTCTTTCCGATTGACACAATGCACTTTCATGTCCGCTATGCGACAGAGACGCAAATGAATGCGGCCACCAACGCCAGAAACGCGTTTCTGGCTGCAGTGCACCAGCAGCAGCAGTTCTATGGGATTACGGACGAGTCTGGTTTCACTGAGAAGGAAGACCGCGACAGGTTTTGCGCATTCTACGATGGCACCGCCGCCACCTTGGTTACTTTCCTAAACGCTGTTGCCGCAGCAGCCGGCGCAGTGACAATCTGGCACACGTATGAGTATGCAGCGTACGCGGACTATGTTGATCCCGATGGTCGCGAGGCTTTGCGCTTTGGCGATCCAATTCGCAACATCAAGACCAACTATTCGGCGGATACTGGCGTCTACGGGCTAGTCAATGACCCGGACCTACACTATCCGGGCTCTCCGGACAGCTCCGTTCCAACGGATGCTAACCCGGCTATGACGGCACTCTACCAGAATGAACTGATTCAACTCAGCGTCTTCAGCACACGTGACGGTCACGTGCGCATCTTCTACACCGCAGGTCAGAATTCAGGAAAAGCATTGCAGCTTGCTGACGCATATGGCGAATGACTATCACGCAAAGGAGACACAGGCAATGGAACGACATTCACTGGCAGCCATCGTGCTCGCCGGGCTTCTGGCAATAGATGGACGATTGGTTTGCGCCCAGACCTCCTCTAGCGTGACCCAAGCCTTCGCGACCGTCGTCTCCGAGCTCGAAGCAGCCGCGCAGCAGAAACCGCTGGCAGAGCGAAAGACCCTACTGGCGGCCCTTTACCATGCAGGCCGTTTTGCGGATGTTCGGCAGGTGCATCGGGATATCCTGAACAACAGTCAGGAACCAGACGTTCTTCTGGTTGTCGCCCGGTCGCTTGCGGCGGTTGGGAAGACGGAGGACGCCATCACGCTGTTCGAACGGGCGGCTGACCAGTGCCCAGGGAATGGACGCCCTTACCTCGAGAGCGGGCTCGTGCTGGTTCGCATCGGTGATCGTCAGGGCGGTGCCAAATGCTTCCGTCGGGCGATTGCGGCGGACCCGTATCTGGCGGAAGCCCACTATGAGATCGCAGTCCATGCAACCGACGCCGACGAAGCGCGGCAGGCTTGCCAGCGCGTGCTGGTGCTTGAAGCGCAAGGCTCCGAACTTGCCGGAAAGGCTGCTGCATTGCTGGAGTCGCGGATGAAAGGCGCCAGCCCTCGGCCAACACCCTAGGCCCACGGCAGGCTCGCAAAGGCGCGAAGAACGCCAAGCGGAATGTTTTGCGGATAGACACAGATCCAGCGACTTCGGCCTGGTGGTGAGATTCACAGACCGCAGGCCCTTCAATAGGAGATGACTATCATGCAACGATCCGCCTTCTATCTGTTACTGCTACTCGCGGCAACACAGAACGGTCATGCAGGCGATTTCGGCGCCTTGATGCTGGAAGAGATGCTCGATTCCATGGAGCACCGGGCACAGAACGAGCAGTCCGGATTCGTCTACGGGTTGACATCCAATCAGCTCGAAGAGCTCCGACAGGAGTTCCCGACCAACCATCCAAGCGCGATCATCTTGCCGCGGTTCGCCACGATCCAGTACGGTTCGGCTGACTAGTCCCGACCAATGCATGACTGAACCGAGGATGCTTCCCGAGGACACGGATGCAGCCAGTGTCTTGTCCGCAGCCCGAAGGAATGTCTGAGCGTAGCCGGGAATTGAGCGGAGAGATCCCCCGGAAACCAGCGAGTGCAAAACGCATTCCGACGGGGTGCTAGCGGCCGATCAGGCGGAGGCCAATCTGAACCCAGGAGAGAGGGGAGGTATCCGCATCGGCTCCCTTCCCGTTCATGCCAACGATGTCTGTGTTCCCGCGGGACATCTGTCCGCGCGGCCGGGACAAGCCCGGCCCTCCATTGGCGTGCGCGAAGCGTGGAGGGGCGACGTTGTGTCGCCCGCGTCTGGCTAAATACAGCGTCATAGGTAACTGCGCATGGCTCTCGCAAAACGCGTCTAGACGGCTGCAAACTGGCGCGGCCATGCGCGAAACCATGTGGCGCTGTGTCTAGGCATTGCAATTCCCGCCAGCCTCAGCCGCGCAAATCCTGCCAATCCTGTTAATCCTGTCAAAGAAACTCTCCGGCCTTCCTGTTTTCCTGACTTCCTGATTCAAGAAAGGCGGCGATCGCTTTCGACAAGCTCAGTAGGCGGCTCACCTATACCCGGCCGCTATACCGGCCATCAGGCAGTTTCCGCGCCTGGCCCACAATCACGAGCGTGTCGAGCAGCGCAGCCACGCGGTCGGGATTGGCCCGCGTAAAGCGGGCGGCCAGAAACGCCGCATCCACCGGACCGTCCGCGACTTCCAGCGCCGCGCGCAAAGCCTGCACCTGCTCCGGAATCTCCCCCGGCCAGGCACGACGGCCCGATGACGGATGTACGGAACGTTTCTTCTGGGCCGGCAGTTGCAACTCCGTCTGCTCCTTGTCGAGTCCTGACTTCCGTTTGACACTTTTTCGTTGTGTGTAGCATGCGAAT
>CAZZCT010000139.1:0-14041 GCA_964652365.1 uncultured Lentisphaerales bacterium | reverse complement strand
CCCAGGTCTGGTTCCGCTGGCGCACCTGCACCGCCGGTCGCGAGCAGTACTGGCATGGGCTGTTGCAGCACGACGGGCGCCCCCTGCGGCGCTACCGCGAGGCGGCCCAGGTGGCCGGCGAGTACCACCGCCTGGCCGGTGTGTTGGCCGGCACCACGGTCCAGCCCGAGGTGGCCTGCATCTACGACTACGACAGCATCTGGGCCACGGACATCCAGCCCGGTTACGGCGGCAACACCTTCCAGGGGGCGGTTCGGCGTTACTACCAGGCGCTCTTCCGCGCTGGCATCAACGTCGACATGGTTCCAACCACCGCGGACCTGTCGCGTTACAAGCTGGTGCTGGCCCCCGACCTGCACGTGCTGCCCGACGACGTGGCCGACCGTCTCGATGCCTATGTGAAGGCGGGTGGCGTGCTGCTGACCGACTGCCGTACGGGCGTGAAGGACGCCACCAACCTGTGCCATGCACGGACCCTGCCGGGCCGGCTGTCGCGCGCACTGGGCATCACGATCGAGGAATACGACGCCGTGCCGGAGAGCGATGGCACACCATTGGTTTGTGGAGAGGGGCTGCCCGGCGTCTTCACGGCCGAGCGGTACGTGGACTACGTGCGACCGGTGCGCGCCCGCGCCATGGCCGGCTACAGCCAGTGGCACCTGGCGAAGTTCGCGGCGGTGACCCGCCACGTCTATGGTCAGGGTCGGGCCTGGTACATCGGCACGGTCGTGCGCGAGGCGGCGTTCTACGACCAACTGGCGGCGCAACTGCTGGCCGATGCGGGCATCCTGCCGGTGGTCACGCCGCCGGCGGGCGTGGAGGTGTCGATACGGCAGGGCGCCGGCCGGCGGCTGCTGTTCCTGGTGAACCACAACCAGGAGCCGGTTGAGGTGGCGGTGCCGCCGGGCAAAGCCGAGCTTCTGACCGGGCGCCGCACGGGTCAGTCCCTGAATCTGCCCCGCTTCGGCGTGGCCGTGGTTCGGCTCAGGTAGTTCCCATTGCGCTTGCAGCCGGGCCTTCGATTCGTTATCTTCATGCCTCGCTTCGCGCTCGGGTGGTGGAATGGCAGACACGCATGTTTGAGGGGCATGTGGAGAAATCCGTGGGGGTTCAAGTCCCCCCCCGAGCACCAGGCGCTGCGGCGGCAGCGTGTTTCGCGGGCCTTCCCTGAAGAAGGCCCGTTTTCTTTGGTACGTGCGACGATGGTCGCGATGGTTTGGAAACCGCAATGACCGAGGATCCCTCAGAACGGTCCGGCGAACTGGATGGCGTGCCGTTGGCCGTCTGGGAGCGTCTGTATGCCGCGGCCGATCAACTCCGCAAGTTGGCGCCCTGGCAGTGGATGCCCGAGGAGGCGGCCTTTGGCGTGCGACTGCCGGGGACCGAGACGATCGGGTTCGTGAGCATCATGGGGGCCGCCGGCGCGCATCTGGCCTGTGCCGTTTATCTGGGCTGGCAGGCCCTGCGGGACGTGCGCGACGCGGTCGCGCACGACGCGCTGTCGTTCGACGCGTTCCTTGAAGTCCCGCAACTGCAACTGGTCTTCACCAGCCGCGATCGCCTGCAGGCCTCCGACCTGGCCGTCATTCGCGCCCTCGGCCGGCGCTATCGTGGCAAGGACGCCTGGCCCATGTTCCGCAGCCACCGCGTCGGCTATCTGCCCTGGCGGTTCGGTGCAGACGAGGCGCTCAGTTTCCATAGTGTTCTGTACCAGTCGCTGGGCGTGGCCATGCGGTGCGAGGATGATCCTCGGATCCTCACAGCCGAGACGCCCAACACCTACCTCGTACGCGCGATCGATGCACGGGGGACGTGGACCGACGAGTGGGTCCGGATGCCGCGCCTGCCGCCGCGCCAGATCGCCGTGGCGGTCGAGGCCCGCAAGATCGACGCCCTGCGCTGCGCCGAACCGCGCTGCGCGTGCGTGCAGATCGATCTCCTGCTTTCGCGCGCGCTGATCGGGCAGAAGGGCGAACGCCCGCAGACGGCCTACATGCTGCTGGTCGTGGACACCGAGAGCGGGTTCGTCTTCAGTGCGGAACTGCTGCAGGCCCTGCAGGGCATTGATGCCATGTGGGGCGAGATCCCCTCGCGCGTGATCGAGATCTTCCTGAAGATGGGGGGGTGTCCGCAGGTCATCGAAGTCCAGGGCGACCGCATGATGAACGTCCTGCGTCCGCTGACCGAGCACCTTGCGTTCAAGCTCACCCGCCGCACGCGTCTGACGCAGCTTGAGGAAGTCCGCGAGAGTTTCGACTCGTTCTTCGGGGATCGCGATGACGCTTTGGGCCCGGCGAGCTGACTGCATCCGGCTGACGTGCCGCAACAGGTTTAACCATGTCCTATGCCACCATTCGCCTCGGCGTCAACATCGACCACGTCGCCACCTTGCGGCAAGCCCGTCGCACTCCATACCCCAGTCTGATCGAGGCTGTGGCGGCCTGCGAACGGGCCGGGGCGCACGGCATCACTCTCCATTTGCGCGAGGACCGGCGCCACATTCAGGATGCGGACGTGCACGCGCTGCGGCGGGTGATTACCACGCGCATGAATCTGGAGATGGCCAACCATGCGGAGATCCTGGCGGTGGCCCTGGCGGTGCGGCCGCACGAGGTCTGTCTCGTGCCCGAACGGCGCGCTGAACTTACGACCGAAGGCGGCCTGGACGTCGCCGGACAGGCGCGCGCCCTGGCGCCGACGGTTCGGGCCCTGACGGACGCCGGCGTGATGGTCAGCCTGTTCATCGACCCCGACGCACGGCAGGTCGAGGCGGCCGCCGCCCTGGGGGCGCCATGCATCGAGCTGCACACCGGCGCCTTCTGCGACGCCGGCGGCGAGGCGGCGGCGGCAGAACTCGCACGCCTGACGGCGGCCGCCAGCCATGCGCGCACGGCTGGCCTGCAGGTGAATGCCGGGCATGGGATTCACCTGGACAACGTGGCCGTCATCCGCGACCTGCCGGGCCTCGACACGTTGAACATCGGCCACAGCATCGTCTGCCACGCGGTGTTCGTGGGGCTTGAGGATGCCGTACGTGCGATGCTGGCGCGCATCCGGGGCGTTTCTGGAGGGTGAGATGCGCTTTCTTTCGAGTGAGGCGGTGCGTGCGCTTGACCGTGCGGCCATCGCGCGCGGCGTGCCGGGGGCGGTGCTGATGCAGCTCGCAGGGGTGGCGGTGGCCCGGGAAGTGGCACGGCTGGCTCGTGCCCGCGGTACGCGGACCGTCACTTTTGCGCTGGGGCGCGGCAACAACGGCGGCGATGGCTGCGTGGCCGCCGCAGAACTGCAGGCCGCCGGCTTCCGGGTGGCCGTGCGCCTGGCGGCCCGGCCGGCCGACCTGACGGGCGATGCGCGGCTGGCATGGGATCGGATGGCTCAGGCCGGCGTGGCCTGGGAAGCTTGGGCGTGTCCCGCCGACTGGGATGGCGCGGAGATCGCTCTTTTTCCTTTCGAAGGAATCGTGGTTGATGGTCTGCTGGGAACCGGCAGCCGCGGCGCGCCGCGCGATGCCATCGCGGCAGCCATCCGGTGGATCAACCGTCTGGCACCGCGCTGCGCGGTCGTGGCGATCGATCTGCCCAGCGGTCTGGATGCCGATTCGGGGTGCGCGGCGGGCGCGCTGGTGCGCGCCGACCTGACCGTCTGCCTGGCGGCGCCCAAGACCGGGTTCGGCCATCCTCCGGCCGCCGCCTGTCTCGGGCACGTCGAGATCGCCGACATCGGGCTGCCGGTGCCATCCGCGGACGAAGCCCAACCGCAGGAGTTTCTGGCCGCGAGTGAACTGGCGGCCCGGTTGCGCCGTCGCAGCCACGCTGCGCACAAGGGCAACTGCGGCCATGTGCTGGTGCTCGGCGGTGCAGCAGGCTTCAGCGGGGCGCCGGCGCTGACCGCCGCGGGTGCCTTGCGTGCAGGTGCCGGGCTGGTGTCGGCGGCAGTGCCGGCCTGTGCGCAGGCGGCGCTGGCGAGCCTGGCGCCGGAGGCCATGGCCCACGTCCTGGCCGCCCCCGGCGGGTTCCTGTCGCCCGACGCGGTGCGACGGTGGTCGCGCTCACTGGCCGACTTTGACGTGACGGTAGCCGGCCCCGGACTGACGGTACGTCCTGAGACACGGACCTTGGTCCGTGACCTGCTGGCCCTCCGCCTCGACCGGCTGCTGCTGGATGCCGACGGGCTCAATGTCCTGGCCGGTTGGGCGGGATCCCAACCGATGGAGCTGCCCGCAGTCGCGCCCGGGGGCGTCATCCTGACGCCGCACCCGGGCGAGGCGGCACGCCTGTTGGGCGTGGCGATCGCCGAGGTGCAGGCCGACCGCTGCGGAGCCGTGCGTCGGATCGCCGATCGCACCGGCGCGGTGGTTGTGCTCAAAGGCGCCGGGACGCTGGTCTGCACGCCCGGTGGCACGCCGGAACTCAACCTCACCGGCAACGCCGGCATGGCCACCGGTGGCACGGGCGATGTGCTGGCGGGCGTCATCGCCGGGTTGTGGGCCGGCGGCTTGAACGCGCGCGATGCGGCTGCCGTCGGCGTCTACCTGCACGGAACCGCCGGCGACCTGGCGGCCTGGCACGGGGCGCCGGAGGCGCTGGTCGCACACGACCTGCTGGCCAGTCTGGGCGAAGCCCTGCGTGGTTTGCGCGCGGCCGGCGCGGGCGGGTCAGGCACCTGACCTCAAACTGCGAGAGTTGCCGCCGAATCTGCCGCCCCGACGTGCGCATGCCCATGCAATCACGGCTCACGCGGACGTTCGCCGCCGCCCGGCGCGTTTCGCGTGCCGGCGGGCCGCCAGAACTGGTAGAATCACCGGCACATCCAGCACCTGCTTGCAGCGCGGCTGAAGCCTGCGTGCCGTGGCGAACGCGGGCGGTGCAGGTCCGACCGGGGCCGCGTCGCGTGATGGGATGGAAGAGGTACGATCGCAATGCGCACTCCGAACAATCAGATTCTCGATGGCGTCGGCATGCAGGCCCGGCGCGAAGCCTATTTCGCATTCGTCCGCCGGCACGGCGCGGACCTCTTTCAGCCCGACGGCACCTATCAACCGTCGACCGAGTCGGACGGCCGCATCGCCTACTGGATCCTGCCGGCCTTCCTGGCCTCAGACGACCCGGCCGAGCGCGCGTTCGGCCTGCGCATCTACGCGGCGGGTGCCGGTTGGCAGGCCTTCGACATCTTCATGACCTCGTGCGTGGCCGGCCACCTTGCGCGGCACGGCGCGGCCCTGGGTCCTGAACTGCGCCTGCGATCGGAAGAACACCTCGCCCGCTTCACCGTGGACGGCGAAGGCCGGTTGCCCTCCGCCGGTGTCTATGATTACATGTTCCACGGCTACAATGACAACATGCCGGGCATGGCCACACGTACCCTGATCCTGGCTGGCGATCTTCTGGGCCGGCCGGACTTCACCGACCAGGGCCTGTTCAATCTCGAAGGCCTCTGCGCCCACTTCCAGCGGCGCGGACTCGCGTCCGAGCACACCAGCGCCACCTACAGTCCGATCTGCCTGTGCAGCCTGCTCGACATCGCCGAGTGCTCCGTCAACCCGGCCGCGCGCGAGATGGCCCAAGCCTGCTGTGACCGCATCCTGGTGGACTTGCTGGGGCACTGGCACTGGGATACCGGCACCACCGGCGGCACCATGTCACGTGCCTACACGACCGACATCACCGAGACGCTGTCGGTCCTGAATGCATACGTTTGGTACATATCTGGCCACCCCCTGACCATCGATCCGCGGCAGGCGCTGGAAGACCCGGCCTACGACGCACCCATGCACCACGGACGCAACCGCGCCTTCAACCTGGCCCAGTTCGTCGAGGTGATGAACGCGGCCCATGGCGGTGTTCGCCCCGGCCTCGTCGCGTTTGCCCGCCAGCCGCGGAGCTACCCCTACGGGATGACGGCCACGGCCGACTGGTCCGATTCCGGCCCCCACGGAGGTTGCCGTCCGATCCAGACACGCACCTATCAGCAGCGCCAGTGGTGGTTGGCAACATCCTCCACGAACAACACCGGTGGAATGTCTGGACAGACGCTGGTACTGCACGGGGCCCTGGCCACCACGCCGGCGCCCGCAACCTGGCGTGACCGGGTGGCCTTCTGGCCGCGGCTGGTCGCCGATAGCCCCGATCACGGCGAGCCAGCCCACGCGGGCGGTGATTCGCCCCACGCGGGGGCGTTCCGCGGCGTGAAACGCGATGAACGCGCGATCTACGACTCGCTGGCCGAGTCGGATCACGTCTGCGACTGCGGGCGCTACCAGACGGCTCAGTGTCAGGGCTCGGCCATGCTGGTGGGCGCGCTCGCGCCCGACCTTGACGGCCGCGAGGTTCGGCGCCTGGCGTTTGCGATCTACTTCGCCACGCGCGGGCGGCCGCCGGACGAAGCGTGGGAGGGCGACGCCCCGCTCGCGCAGTGGGATGGCCAAGCCGCACCCACTGCCTGGCAGTTTCTGCGTTTTGGCGAGGTTTACGTCGGATTGCGCCTGGCGGCGGGCGTGCACGGCCGGCCGTGTGCGGTGCGCCGCGCACAGCGTGGTGCTTACCTGCGCCTGGAGACGGCGCTGGTTGACGCAGAAACCCCGCGGCGGATCGATCGCGAACTGCGTGCCATGGCCGACATTGGACTGCTGATCGAGATGGGCAGCCGCGCTGACGCCGGCAGCTTTGCCGACTTCCGCCGCGCGGTCCTGGCCACTGCCTGGGAGTTTCATCACAACTTCTACCGCTGCAGCCGGGCCTTGTTGCGCGGCGGCGAACTGCAGATCGTCGACTCGCCGCTGGCCGGTACAGCGCGCTTCACGGCCATCGACGGCGAGGCTGAGCAGTTGACCCACCTGGCGGCCACCGGCCTCGACCCGGCTCTGACACAGCTCTTCGCCGATGGCCGCCGGATCCGGCAGCGACGCACGCTCTATCGTCCCGACGCGTGCCAGTCGCCGTTCTACCAGCGCCCGAGTCAGGTGCTGGTTTCCGATCTGCAGGCGAACGCCGGGCCGACATGAGGCGTGCGCACCGGCTCACGGTCCGTGCATCTGACCGGGCTGCGGGGTTGGGCGAGGGGTGCCGAACAGCGTGATGACCGAAGGGAGACTGAGAGCGATGCCACATCATCTGACACGGGAATTTCGCGGCGAGCTCACGGCGGTTTGCACCGCGGTGGTGCGCGGGACGGCGGGGCGCGACGATCTCGTGCTTGCGGACATGGGCCGGGCCGCGCTCAATTACCTGCGCGGCAATCCCGACCCGGAGCGGAACTACGAGTGCAAGTTTTCGCTGGGGCCGCTTGGAATACCCGCGCACGTACCGCTGCTACCGGCGAACGCCTACGGCTACGATCCGATCGCGCTGGGCGACACCGACTGCCGGATGCTGTGGCAGTTCCCGCACATGCGGTCGATGGCGGGCGGGGAGCCCGATCCGTGCCCGGTTGAACGCGGTGTTCGGCAGCGCGTCCAGTCGTACCAGCGCGGTCGCGGGCTGCTGTGGATGAACCCCGCCGCCTGGGTGGGCACGCTGCGATCGCCCAGTGCCGTCGAGGCGCTGCAGCATGAGTGGGCGTTCACCTGGTCCAGCGGCAAGTGGCTCTGGTACCTGTCGGAGGAGTTTCTGCGGTCGGGCGACGAAACGCACCGCGTATCCGCCCGCGCGCTCTTCTGCGCCCTGCGCGGGCTGGTCTGCTTCGACTCGCACGGCCGCGCCTTTCTGCCGCATGGGTTCGCACCCTGGCGGGATGGAACCTGGCTGCATCTGGGTGACGCCGGCGTGGACCAGGGATGGGGTGGGGAGCTGTCGCACGGCTACCCGTCTGCGATTGAGCCGCTCGTGCGCTACTGGGAGTGCACGGGGGATGCCGAGGCCCTGGAGCTCGCCCGCGCCTTCGCGGAAGGCCACCTGGCAGGCGTCCAGCCGGATATGGGCGTCCAGCGGATCGACCCGGCCACGGGCGCCTTCTGCAAGCATGTGCATCTGCACACGCACGAGATTTGGGGTGTCGCCCACCTGGGCGCGGCGAGCGGTGACGGGCGCTATCTGGATTGGGCCGAGCGGGCCTACCGCTTTGTGCTCGGTCAGGGAACGGACTACGGATGGTATCCCGAGTACATTCCGCAGCACGAATACCGGACCGAGATCTGCGTGGTGGGCGACATGATCAGCATCGCGGCGGCACTCGCGCGCGGCGGCCGCCCGGAGTACTGGGAGCACGTGGCGCGCGCCGTGCGCAACACGCTGCGGGCCTCGCAGTTCTCGCGGACGCCCGCCTTCGTCGCGTTGTTCCGCAAACTGCATCACAACCGGCCGCAAGCCGAGGTCGACCACGCGCTCGATGCGCTGCGCGCACTTGAGGGCGGGTTCGTGGCGCAGGCGACGTTCGATGACTGGGTGGGCTATCCGGGCGACTCCCTGGGCGCGCCGGGACTCTATGCCAACGGCATTCAGATGATGGGCTGTTGTCCGCCCGAAGGGATGCGCGGGCTGTGGGAGGCGTGGCAGGGCACGGTCGAGGAGCGGCCTGTCGGCGTTTTCGTGAACCTGCCGTTCTCGCGCGAGCATGCGGCCGCGTGCGTGCAGGCCTATGAACCGGCGGCCGGCCGGCTGGATGTGCAGGCCCGTAGGGCCGGGTGCTTCTTCCTGCGTCCGCCGGCCTGGGCCGATCCAGCCGACGTGGCGCTCGCTCGCGACTCCGTGGCGGCGGGCCGCCTGGAATGGGGCGGCCCGGCGCAGGCCTATGCCGTGTGTCGGGACGTGCGCGCCGGTGAGTGCCTGACGCTGACCTGGCCTGTTCCGCAATTCACCCAGGAGTTTGTGCCGCGGAGCGTGCCCGGAAGGTCCGGAAAGCTGACGGTCCGATGGCTTGGCAACCAGGTCTGCGGCGTCGAACCCCACGGAGGGCATCTGCCGATGTTCACCCGATGAAGATAGGCCTGATCGGTGCCGGAAGTTTCGTGTTTGGTCCCAGCGTGCTGCATGACGCGCTGGTGGCGCATCGTCTCGACGGGGTGCACCTTGCGCTCGTGGACCCCAACCTGACGATGGCCGGATACATGGCGGGGCTTGGGCGGCGTATGGCCGCCGCCAGCGGCATTCGCGCGCGCATCACCGTTCACGGCGCCGCGCGGGAGGCGCTGGAGGGCGCCGATTTCGTGATCTGTTGCGCGGCGGTCGATCTGAGACGTCGCTTCGCCATGGATCTCGAGATCATCCGGCGGCTCGCCCCCGGCCATCTGATCACGGAGTTCGGCGGTATCCAGGGCCTGAGTTACTCGCTGCGGCAGATCGCCATGATCCGGCAACTGGCGGAGGAGATGCGCACGCTCTGCCCCGACGCTTGGCTGCTGTGCTCGGCGAATCCCCTGCCGCGGGTCTGCCAGGCCGCCCACGAACTTGGCGTGCGCACGGCGGGCTTCTGCTGCAACTCCATGGGCGGCTATCGGCTGATTGGGCAGGTTCTGCACGATTGGCGTGAGCCCTATCCCTGGCCGCAGGCCGTGGCGGGCTACGAGGCGGTGATGGCCGGACTGAATCATTTCACGTTCACACTGGAGCTGCGCGAGCGGGTAGGGGGGCGCGACCAGCTGGCCGCGTTCCTCACCCGTGCCGGCCAGCAGGGACTTTTCGAGCCGCGCACCGCCGCCCTGATCCGGGAGACCGGCTGCTGGCCGGCCAACGGCGATGCCCACATGCGCGACTTCCTGCCGCCCAACGCCGACAGCCGGCCTCTGGAGTTGACCTCGCATGGCACGGACTCCGAGCGCGATGAGCGCCTGGCCACGCTGCGGGCGGCGGCCGACGGGAAGGTCCCGTGCGAACCGCTGCTCGCGCACCGGGCCTGGGAGAAGCCGGTCGACTTCGCCGTGGCGCTGCACGGTGGCCCGGCGGCGGCCTGCCACGCCCTGAACCTGGCCAACACCGGGCAACTTCCCGACCTGCCGGCCGGTGCGTTCGTCGAGACGCCGGCGGTGGTCGATGCCCGCGGCCCGCGGCCGCGCGCGCTGCGCCTGCCCGACCCCGTGATCCGCCTGAGCCGTCCGGTAGCCGAGCTCAACGCCGTGATCGTGCAGGCGGCGCTGACCCGTCGCGACGACCTGCTCGACGAGGCGATCGAGCGCGACCCCACGATTCTTGACAAACAGGCCGGCCGCGTCGCGCTGCAGGCCTGTCGCACGGCACACGCCGACCTGTTCGGCTGATTTCACCACAAGGCAGACCAACCATGGCAACCAGATCACCCGCGCCATTCCCGCCGTCCGTTCCGAGCGACCGACTGCTCTGCATGCAGGTTGAATCGCTGGGCATCAACGGGCTGGCGTTGGCCCGCGGCGGGAACGCGCTCGGCTTCCGTGGCATTCCGCTGCTGGATCCCCACGGACGGTTCGACGGAAAACTGGTGGTGGACACGCTCACGGAGCTGGGCCCGCACGACCCGGGCGATGCCTACCACCACCTCGCATTTCTGGCCCCGGTCGCAACCGGGGCGGCCAGCCGCTTCCTGCGCGAGGAGCTGTTCTGGGGCAACAGTATCGTCGTGCCGGCTTTCGAGCCCGGCGAGGCCGCCACGATCCACCTGGAGTGGACATTTGATGGCCGGCAGGCGCTGGCCAAGTTCAGCGCGGACCGCGAGGTGGACCTCCTGCTGCTGCTGAACGGCTGCGTCGCGCCCGCGCGGCCGCGCGGGCGCCAGGACGGTCGGATCGGGCTCTCGCAGGGAGGCTGGCGGGTCTATTTTGGATGCCAGGGCGACTGTGGCGAGTGGGCCCTGGAGAGCACGCTGGAGCGCCTGGAATGCCGGCTGCGCGGGCTGGAGATGGCGGCCTCCGACGCTCCCGCCGTGGTGGCCGGGTTACGCGCACGGCTACGGCCGGACGCGCCGCTCTTCGTGGTCATGGCCGAGAGCGTGCCCCGGCGGCCGGCACCGGCGGAGGTGGACCGCGCACTGCAGGATGGTCGCGCGGCCATGAAGGGGCGCCTGATGCACAGCACCGGCGCGGCGGGCGATTGCGCCGACGCGATCCAGCGGTTAGTCGGTTTCTCGGCGGCTTACGACCTCCGGTCCGGTCGGCGGTTCGTGCCGGTCAACCGCGATTGGGTCGGCCCAAATAGCACACCAATTGTATTCATGTGGGACAACTTCTTCGACTCGTACCTGGCATGCTTCCACCATCCCGAACTGGCGCGCGAGTCATTGGCGCAGATCACCGGCATCATTCTCGCGCGCGGCATGGAGGGGGCGCCGCCGCAGCGCAACCTGGTGGTCCCCATCCTCTACTCGAAGACCGTGCGGTTCATCGGCGACCGGGCCTTCGCGTCGCGGACCTTTCCGGCGCTGATGCGGTTCATGCGCTTCTGGTTCGGGGACCGCGGCGACGGCCTGCCTTGCCGCGATGGCAACGATGACGGACTGATCGAGTGTGGAACCTGCCGGCGGCCCGGCGACGGGCAGGCGCTGGGCAGCATCGTGCAAGACGCCTTCGACGAAACCGGCTACGACGATTCGCCCATGTACTCGGCGGGCTTTGCCTATGAACGGCGCGGCCTGCCGGCGGAGGGCGTGGCCTTTGACTTCGGGAGGGGCACCCTGAACCTGACCATGGTGGGGCAGAACGCGCTTTACGTGGCGGCCTGTCGGGCCATGGCCGTGGTGGCGAACTGGCTGGGGGAGACGGCGGACGAGCAGTGGTTGCAGGCCGAGGCGGATCGGGTCTCGGTGCGGTTCCGCGAGCGGATGTTGGACCCGTCGTGCGGGTACTATCAGAATCGCTTCTTCGACGGCCGCTTCTCCACTGTCAAGACGCCGGACATCTTCAGTCCGCTGATCGCGGGACTGGCCGACGACGGGGTCAAGGCGCGCCTGCGCGAGACACTGCTGGATCCGCGTCAGTTCTGGGGCGAGAACGTGATCCCCACGGTCAGCCGCGACGATCCGGCTTACCGCGACGACCGGCGGCACGGTGAATACTGGCGCGGCAACTACTGGCGCGGCAACGTCTGGGCGCCGACGAACTACATCGCCTATCTGGCGATCCGCAACGCCGGTTGGGACGACATCGCCGCGGAGTTCAGTGCGCGATCGCGGCGGCTCTTCCTGGCCGACTGGCTGCCACGGCATCACGCCAACGAGAACTACCCGCCAGAGGGTGGCACCGACTGCACACACCACTTCACCGCCAACGGCGGGCGCGATCCGCACTACATCTGGGCCGCCATGCTGGCGGTGCCCGCGCTCGAGAACCTCTTTGCGGTTGAGGACACGTGTGCGGGTATCCGGTTTGGCGCGATCCAGCCCGGGGCCTTCGGGAGTTGGGACGGTTTCGTCTACCAGGGCCGGCGCGGCGGGGTGTCCGTGGATGCCGCGGGGGTGCGACTCGAGATCGACGGCGTGCTGTCGGTGCAGACCGACCAACCGGTGGCGGTGCGCGAGTGGGTGTGCCGCGATGGACGGGCCTGCTTCCGCTACGACGCGCCGGCGCCGGTGTGCATGCGGGTGGCGGTGGAGGGCGGTCCGGTAATCGAACTGCATCTGCCGGCCGGGACGAACCTTGCCGGCAGGGTGGGGTGACGGGCGGTGGCGAGAGCCGCTGACCCGGGGAGCCCGCTCGCGCGGCGGCGTGTTCGGCCCTGCGTGGTCAGGAAGGAACCGGCCGGGTAAGCTCGGCGTAGAGCTCAATCACCTGGCGGGCCATCTGCGCCAGCGAGAAACGCTCCTCGGCCGCCGTGCGCGACCGATGCGATTCGTCCTCGAGTCGCGCCCGATCGGTGAGCAGGCCGGCCCAGGCGGCGGCCAGGGCTTCGGGGGTGTGTGGCGCGTAGAGCGTGCCGCAACCGGCGGCGGATTGGAGTTCGGGGTAGGCCCCCACGCGCGGCTGCACGGTCGGGACCCCGGCGGCCATGGCCTCCACCAGGTAGAGACCTCCGGCGTCGCCCCGCACGGCCGGCACGGAGAGCAGCGTCAGTTCCGCCAGGAAGCCGGCGCGGTCCTGCTGGAAGCGCTCCGGGTCGATCACGACGGCATCCTGCAACCCGGCCGCCGCGAGCTTGCGCACCTGCTGGCGGATGAAGGCCTCGTCGCCGACGCTGCCGCCCGTGGCCAGCAACCGCACGTTGCTGAAGCGCGGGTCGCGCCGGAGCTGGATGAAGGCATCGACAAACGTTCCGAACCCCTCCGCTGCGCAGAGGCGTGAGAGGTAGCCTACCGTGGGTGGGTCGCTCCGCGGGTCGGCGCGCGGGTAGGCCGCGGGGTCGACGCCGAGGTGCACGACGCGCAGTCGCTCCGCCGCCAGTCCGGTACAGCGGCGGAAGGCGGCGCCGTAGGTTGCGCTGACCGACACGAAGCGATCGGCATCCGCCACCCGGTCGCGCAGCGCATCCCAGACGGTGCCGGCTACGTCTGGCGACATGGCGTTCATCCAGACGTCCTCGTCCTGGAGCCAGCAAACGATCGGCACCCCCAACGCTGCGCGCAGGCGCCGGGCGAGGCCCAGAAGCAGCGCGTTGGAGAGGCTGATGACTTGCGGACGCTGGGAGGCGGGGAGGCTGCGCAACCAGTCGACCAACCGTTCCAACTCGGCCGCCTGGCCGCCGTGCTCGCCGCGCAGCATGGAGATCGTCAGCCCGGCAAGGCCGTCCGCGCGCGTGGCGCCGGCCTGGCGTGCGGCCAGGCGCAGGACCGGCAACGAATCGAGCGCACGCCAGACGCCGGCCGGCAGCGCGTGCAGGCGCGGCCAGCGGTGGCGCAGGTAGAGGCTGACGGCTCCGTAGAAAACCGGCGTGCGGCTCGCTTCGCTCCCGGGGTAGGTCGTGGCCGAAAGCGGCAGGTAGAGCGGCATGACCCAGACATCATGGCCCTGACGCCGCAATTCGGCGGTCAAGCCCAGGTCGCGCAGGCAATTCTGACAGTAGAACGAGCCGCCCGAGCCGGGGATGATCTGCAGGATGCGCATGGTGATTGCAGCTCGCCGCAGTCTCGCCCTCCCGGAGCCCAGGTCAATGCGCGGGTGCGGTCAGGGGCGGGAGGGCGAACGTCCTCGTGAGCCGTGATTGCACGGGCA
>CAZZCT010000138.1:0-14176 GCA_964652365.1 uncultured Lentisphaerales bacterium | reverse complement strand
CGTCTGGATCGGCGGCAACGTCGGCAGGCCGGCTTCGGCCATGGCCCGTTCGTGCCCGGCACGGCGCGCCCGCGCCCAGGCGTGACGGACGACCGAGCACCAGACCATCTGCGGACGACGGCAGCCGCGCTCCAGCAGCCACCGCGTCAGGTCATAGCCGCCCTGCTCATGGTCCGAGACCACGCGGTCGATCCGCCCGCCGTCCGGCTCTTCCCCGAACACCACCACAGGCGTGCCGCCATCCGCCAACGCTTTGACCCGGTCCCAGCCGCCCTCATTCGCCAACCCCGACGGCACCAGCAACCCGTAGACCCGCTGCTCGGTGAGCGCGCCGAAGTCCGAGCCGAGCTTGGCCGGATTGAACACCAGCAGGTGCAGCCCGCGCCGGTCGATTTCCTCCTGCGCGCCGAAATCGACGAAGTCTGACCAGCCCGCATGCCGGTGCGTCGGATCGGACTCCGCCCGACTCCTGCCGAGGACTACGACGGTATCGCGGGAGATCGCGGTGCTGATCGACCCGCTGCGCCCCCTCACAAGCCGGTTGCGACGTCCCGGCCCCACACGTGCCCCCAACAACCCCTCGTCCGCGAGTTGATCCAAGGCGGCCCTTACCGTGTTTCGCGCGACGCCAAAGCGTCGAGTCAGCGCCCGCTCCGACGGCAGTGCCCCGCCTGCCGCAATCACGCCTTCCTTAATCTCACGCCGCAATTGCAGAGCGATGGCATTCCGTGGCGAGAGGCCGCCTTCGATCTGTCGTGCAGTTTCCATGATTTTGCCTCGTCAGCATTAGAAGTATGCAATAGATGAACATATTCTCGGCTGGTCGTCAAGCTCCCCCGGAAGCGGCAGACCCCAGCAGCAAGCGCTCTATGGGGCGCGCGCGCCTTTCCCCGGCACTCGGGGCTTCCCAGCCGAATTCGGTCATAGAAGCCACTTTGCGGTTTGTTTCGGGATGATTGCTGTCGATGACAAGGCCGGAAGGTCGTCCTGGGTGGCGTGTTCCAGACCGCCGTGCCGAATGCTCCGACGGGCACGTTGCAGCTCCTCGCGACGGCGTTCACGCCGACACGGCACATCCATAGATGAACCATATGCGGGCGCCGGGTTTTGGCCATGCCCCTGAAGAACCGTAGATTGACGAATCATGATCTCCGAATGTCGAAGGCCGGCATCCGCAGCGGCCCACCATCCTTCGAACTTCTGCAGTTGGGCGTTCTGCGGTTCTGCGGTTTCGCCGGAAGAAGAAGCAGATGGAACCACTGTTCCCCGAGGCCGTGGCCAGATGCTCCGCGTTCGGACGGTCCGGACGGTCCGTCCCGCATGGCGGCGGTTCATCCCTCGCCGTTCCACACCACTTCGCATACCGGCAGTTCCCAGCGGTCGACGCGACACTTGGCCCGGTAATCCGGCTCGCTGTCCTCACGGTAGCGACGGACCATGGCCAGCACGCGGATCTCCTGCACCGCCGCCACCCGGGGCCGCCAGGCTGCAGCTCCGGCACTTGAGAGGCGCGCTACGACGTGGCCCTGCTCCGTGACCAGGCTCAACTCCTGTTCGCCGGCCCGCAGGCGCAGGGTGTCGCCCGCCGCGAGCCGGGCGAGCGCCGCGTGGATCGGGGCGCCGTCGTGGAATCCGGCGGCATAGCTGATGAAGAGGTCGGAGAGGTTCAGCACGTCGTAGTGCCGCGACAGGAGCGCGTCGTCGGGGGCGGCGACCTCGGAGACCCGGTGGATCACGTGGGGGACAGCGTGCAAAGGCGCGAACAGCGGCGAAGGACGGTCGCGGCGGTCGAAGATCACCAGCGTGTGACGCGCCCGCGTCATGCCGACGTACAAAGTGCGACGTTCCTCTTCCTCCGTTTGGCGCGTGGAGCCCAGGTTGGACCAGTCGCCGACGATCAGGACGTGATCGTGTTCGGTGCCCTTGGCACCATGCACCGTGGCCAGGGTCACCCCTTCCCCGCTGCCGGGCTCCCGCCGTCGCTCGGCCAGGGCCTCATGGATGAAGTCGCGCACGGCCGGGACCGGCTGTTCGGTGTCCTCGGTCTGGCTGCGCCACGCGGCGATCGTCTCACGCAGCAGGCGCGTCCAGGTGGTCGCGCGCGTGCCGGCCGCGACGGACTCGTGCAACGCGGCGAGCGCGGGGCCTTCGATCGAGCTACCGGCGGCTGTGAGGGCCTCCAGCAGCCGGGCGCATTCGCGCACGCGGTGCAGCGGCGGCAGCCGTTCGCGCTCCGCACACCAGCGCACCGGCACGCCCGCGGCTTCGGCCAGGGCGCGGAACCGCGCCAAATCGGCCCGGGCGCGACCCAGCACGGCCAACCGGTCCCAGGGCACGCCCAGCGCCGCCAGCCGCTGCGCCTCGTCAAGGGCCGCGGCCGCCTGCCGGCCGGCGTCGGCCACGGCCACGGCCACGAGTTGCACGCGGCCGCCGGTGAAGGGATCGCGCGCGCCAAACGGCCCACCGGCGGGTTGCATCTGCCGACGGCGGTCGATCGCAATCGGCCGTTCAGTCTTCATGCGGTCGCGGTTCGGGGCGATCAGGGCGTTGGCCGCGGCGATAATGTGGCGCGTGGAGCGGTAGTTCCGCACAAGGTAGTGCAGGTCGGCCTGGTAGTCGTCCTGGAAGCGCCGGATGTGCGCCACGTTGGCGCCGCGAAAGCCGTAGATGCTCTGGTCGTCGTCGCCCACGGCCATCAGGGTCAAGCGGGCATCCTCGTCGGCCAGCCGGCGGCCGGCCAGGGCCGAGATCAGGGCATACTGCGGCTCGTCGATGTCCTGGTACTCGTCCACGAGGATGTACCGGAAGCCGGCCAGCAGGCGGTCGCGCACCGCATCCGGTTCGACCCCCGGCAGTTCGGTCTCACCGCGCAGCAGGGCTGCCGCCTGGGGGATCAGGGCGTCGAAGTCCACGGACCTGTCCGCCGCGCGCTCGGCCAGTGCGGCGTAGGAGGTGCCGGTCAGGCGCATGGCCAGACCGTGGTAGGTCTGCACGGTCACGCCGAAGGCATCGGTGCCGACCAGGGCCTGCAACCGCTGGCGGAGTTCCACGGCGGCGGAGTGGTTGAAGCACACCACCAGAATGGCGTGGGCCGGCACGCGGCGCACGCGCAGCAGGAAGGCGGAACGGTGCACGACGGTGCGGGTCTTGCCGGCGCCGGGGCCGGCCAGCACGAGCAGGTTGCGATCGTCCGATGCCTCGACCAGGCGGCGCTGATCCGGATCACCCAGCTCTTCGACGATGCGCTGCCAGGAAGCGGCCGTGGTGGCGCGTTCGAGCTGCGCCTCGTTGCCGGCGAAGTACTGCTCAATGAAGCGCTTGCGTCCCAACGTGAAGTAGGCCACGACCAGCTTGAGCGCCTCTTGAATGCGCTCCAGGCCGTGCTGGGCGTAGGCATTCATCACGTGTACCTGGAAGCGACGCTCCAGGTAGTGCTGCGCCAGGGGTGCGAAATGCTCTTGCGTGTAGCGCAGCCGACGGGTGTCCGGTAGCACACGGATGGTCATGGCGGCGCGAAAGACCGCCAGACCCTGCTGCAGGCGGATGACCTCCAGTTCGTGCAGGAAGAGCAGCGCTCGCTCGACGCCGGCCACGGGATCGCGGGTCTCGTTGCGCAGCACCAGATCGCTCTCGACGGCGGCCGTCAGCTCTTCGAAGGAGAAGGCGACCAGCACGTCGGCGCCGGGTGGCGTGGCGGCCGGCAGCTTGTCCAGAATGGCCGTCAGCACGGTCCCGGCCAGCTTGCGGCGGCGTTCGGCCAGCTCGACAATCTGGGACCAGGTGCGATAGAGCCGCACACGGTAGAGGTGCTGACCGACGTACCGCAGGTCCAGGCTGCCGCGCGTGCCGGCCAGACCGCGCCCATCGTGTTCGAGGCCCGCGATCAGGTTGCGCAGTACATCGACCGACGGCGACTCGCCGGCGTCGGTCAGGCGCTGGTTCAGCAGGCGCAAGTCGAGACTCAACCAGCCCTCGGGGTCGGGCGCCTCCTCGGCCAGCAGGGCGAGCGTGGCGCGTTCGAGCCGGTCGAGTTGCGCGAGCCGGTCGCGCGAGGGGCTCTTGACCTTATGGCGCACGAAGGCGGTCATCAGCGTGCTCTTGCGCATCAGGCCGGCACGCGACATGGCGTCGAGCACCTCGATGACCTTCTTCGTCAGACTGTAGACCGGTCCGTTGGACACCTTCCAGCCCGGCCCCGCCTCGCGCACCTGCCACTGCGCGTCCTGCTTGAGCCAGGCGCCGAAGGCCGGCAGGCCCATGAGCTCGTCGGCGCGCAGGCCCTGGTCGGGTCGGGCGCCCATAAATGCCTCCAGGATCTCGCGCCAGAGCGCCCGCTCGGCGGCTGACAGATTGAGTCGGTCCAGAATCGGCCCGGCGTCATCGAGGCTGCGGACATTCAGACGGGCCTGGAAGACGCTGGTGACGTTCTCGTCGCGCTCGATGAACCCGGAGCGTTCGAGCCAGGAGACGGCGGTACGCACCTTGGTATCGGCGCCGGACTCGGTCACGTCGAAGGTGACCGGCGTGCTCTCGCTGCGCAGCAGTTCGCCGGCCGTGAGCACCACGCGTCCCTCGCCGTCGGCCTGCGCGCGCCGCAGTCCGCGCAGGATCGCGGCCAGGTCCTGGCGGCTCAACTCGCCGAGGGCATGGAAGCGGAACTGTTGTTCGGCATCCTCCTCGTCATGCAGCAACACGCAGTCAGCCTGCAGGCGGTCGCGACCGGCGCGGCCGGCCTCCTGCAGGTAGTTCTCGAGCGAGCCGGGCGTGTCGCCGTGGATTACCAGGCGCACGTTCTCCTTGTCGATGCCCATGCCGAAGGCATTGGTGGCACAGATCACGGGGATGTCGCCATGGATGAACCCATCCTGGATGCGCTTCTTCTCGAACGGCGCCATGCCGGCATGGAAAAAGTGGGCCTGCCAGCCTTTGGATTGCAGGTACTCGGCGGTCTCCTCGGCCAGGCGGCGGGTGGCGCGAAAGACGATCGCGCCGCCCTCGGCGGGGTTGAGCCGCTCGGTCAGCAGTTCCAGAATGGCGTTGGCGCGCGTAGCCGGGGAGACTTGGCGGACTTCGAAACGGAGGTTGATGCGCTCGACCGTGCTTTCGAAAAGCTCCAGTTCCTGGCCGACCTCGCGGGCGAAGAAACCGCGGATCTCCTCGATCACCTCGGGCTTGGCGGTGGCAGTGAAGCAGGCGATCGGCGGCACGGCGGTCTGTTGCTGCCGGGCGAGGCCGAGGATGAAGCGGCCGGCATACAGGTAGTCCGGTCGGAAGTCGTGGCCCCACTTGGAGAGGCAGTGTGCTTCGTCGAACACCCAGCCGCCGATCTCGCGCTGCGCGATGGTGGTGGCGAACGAGCGATTGCGGAGCTGCTCGGGCGAAACGTAGAGAATGGAGATGTCGCCCTGGCGCACCCGGCGCAGCACGTCGGCACGTTCGAGCGGCGTGAGCAGGCCAGAGAGCGCGGCGGCAAAGGGGGTTCCGGTGCGGGCTGTGAGTCCGTCCACCTGGTCCTTCATCAGCGCCTGCAGCGGCGACAGAACGATGGTCAGCGTGCCGCGGCGGAAACTGCGCACCAGAGCCGGCAACTGGAAGCCCAGCGATTTGCCACCGCCGGTCGGCAGGATCGCCAGCAACGGGCGGCCAGCCATGCCGGCCTCGACAATGCGTTGTTGCTGACTGCCGCCATCGGGTGCAACGGGTTCGGGGCGGAAGGCGTCGAAGCGGAAATAGCGCCGCAGTTGGGCCACCGGGTCAAAGGCGACGCGGCAATAGGGGCAGTCCGGCGCCGCGCAGGCGGAGTCGCGGAACCGGACGATCAGCCGCGGCACGCCGGGGAAGCTGCGGCGCACCCAGGCGGGCAGAACCGACTGATGGCCGGCCACCCGCAGCCAAGCCAGGGCGTAAGCCATGGACCACCGGAGCGTCTCGTCCGCCAAGTCGGACGGCCCGAGGTGCGCGGCGGCCGTGGCGCAGCCCCAGCGTCCGACCAGTCCGCGCAGCATGTCGAGCAGCGTCGACTCATCCGGGAGTTGCCCGCCCAGCTCGCCGAAAAGCAGGTTCAAACCGCGTGCCAAACTGCCGCCCGGTCGGAGCCCGCCCACCAGACCGTGCAGCGTGCGGAAGAGCGCCGGTTCGGTCGCCTGCAGACCGGCGAGGGCCTCGCGCTCGTCGAGATAGAGCCGGAAGGCGAGTTGGGAGTCGGCCAGCGGGTCATTGACCGACGCGCGGGCGAGCTTGTAGTCCTTGACCAGCCGGTGGTAGGGGTTTTCTGGAAAGCAGAGCGGCGACAGGTAGAGCGTGTCGATGATCGGCAGCGTGGACAGCGGGCCGTTGGGTGAGAGGCGTTGGAGAATCGGCAGGTCGTGTTCCGCCACGTAGTGGCCGACGACCACCGCGGCGCCGCCTGCCAGGCGCTCCAGACCCTGCACGGCGGCGTGCTGGTCGCGTCCGCTCCAGGCAAACGACTGGCTGCCGCGCAGCCCGCCGGCTTTGAGAATCCGGCCATCGGCGTCGGTCTCCAGGTCGAGCAGCAGGACGTGCTCTGGTCCATGGGCTTCTGCGACCGCCGCGACCGGCTGGGCGGCGGCCGTCAACCCTGTCCCTCGGTGGCCGTGCGCACACAGGCCGCGACCGTTGTGGCGGCCGTCAGGTTCCAGTCGAACCGCGTGGCGCGTTCGCGGCCGCGCCGGATCCGGTCGGCGCGGGCCTCGGGCGTCAGCTGCAGAACCTCCTTCGCCGCCTGGGCCATGGCCGCGGCATCTCCGGGCGGCACCAGCGTCACGGCGTCTCCGCCAATCTCGGGCACGGCTCCGGCGCGGGCCGCCACCACCGGCAACCCGGCCGCCAGGGCCTCGGCCACCGGCAGGCCGAACCCTTCGTAGCAGGAGGGGAAGAGCAGAACGTCGGCCGCCTGATAGAGCGCCACCAGGTCGTCGTTGTCCACGTAGTGCAGCCGCACCACCCGATTGGGCTGCGGCAGGGCGGCGATCGCCGCTTCGACCCGTGCCTCGCCCCGACGCGGCCGACCCAGCAGCACCAGGCGGTGCGGGATGCCGGATTGCAGCAGCCCGAAGGCCTCAACCGCCACCTCCAGGCGCTTGTGGGGGTAGGAGTTGGAGACGGCCAGCAGGTAGGGCTCGGCACTCTGGGTGAGGGCCAGCGCGCGATCCGCCAGGCGCGCGCCGGCGAGCGGCCGGCCGAAACGAGGGTCCACGCCCAGGGGCGTGACGTCGATCTGCTCGATCGCCACATCCGTGAAGCGGATCAGCTCCTGGCGGGAAAACTCGGAGATCGTAGCAATGCGCTCGCTCCAGCGGCACGAGCCGGCCACCAACAGGCGCGTGGCCCAGCGCGCTACGAAGGGGAAGTCCTCGGGGAAGTGGCGGTACTGCAGGTCCAGCACCGTGGTCAGACGCGGGCACGCGCAGCGCAGCGGCATGGTGTAGCCTGGCGACCAGAGCATGTCGACGCCGCTGCGCCGCACCACCGGCGGAAGGTCGACCTGTTCGCAGATGATGCGCGCCGCACGCTGGCTGGCGCGCACATGCATGTCGATCAGACAGACGTTGCCGCCAGCCGCCAGGTCGCGGGCCAGAAGGGTGCGGTTCTCGCGGTTGCAGAAGACGACCAGACTGTGTTCCGGGTGGTTGCGCGCCATGGCCACCAGCGTCTGCCGCAGGTAGGTCTCGGCGCCCCCCACCTGCCCGGGAATCAGAAACAGGGCGTTGATGCCGATCTTCATGTGGCGCTCTCCGGGCCCTGGCGGCGTTGCCGGGCCATCCGATCGTAGATGGTGACGATGCCCCACCGCACGCACGCGTGCAACAGGGCCTGCGGACTGAAGCGGCCCGCGTCGGCCGCCGCGATGGCGTACTCCTCGTCGAACTGCCGCCGGTACTGGCGGCCGCTGATCGAACCCGGTGTCCAGCGAAAGGCGGCCAGCGGTGGCGGCGTCAGGGGTAGCGCCCGGCCCTGGCGCCACAGCCGCAGCAGATAGTCGTAATCCCAGGCCGCAACCAGATCCGTGCGCAGACGGCCGGCGCGCACGGCCGCCGTGCGCCGGAAGAAGAGCGCCGGCTGCGAGACGTAGTTGAGGGTCTGGATCGCCGCGCGGCAGGAAAACGGGTACCAGCAGGCCTTGAACCGGGTGATGCCGCGCCGGATCTCGCGATCCTGGCCGTCGACGATCGGACAATGGCCGAAGCAGATCGCCGCGTCGGCCCGTGCCGCGAAGGTCGCCGCCACCCGCGCCAGCGCGCCGGGCATGTAGAAATCGTCGGCGTTGAGCCAGGCGATCACCTCCCCGGTCGCACGCGCCAGCCCCTTGTTGATAGCATCGGCCGGCCCCTGGTCGGGCTCGCAGATCAGCTCGGCTAACTCGGAGCGGTAGCGCGCCAGGAGCTCAAGCGAACCGTCGGAACTGCCCCCGTCAACGACGATATACTCCAACTCGACCCCCGGGCCGCGCTGGGCCAGCACGCTTCGCACGCACGCCTCGAGGTGGCGCGCGCCATTGCGGTTGGGGGTGATAATAGATAGGCGCATCACCCACTATATAACCCCGCCGGGGGGCGGGTTCAAGACCCGTGCGCGGCGCCCCGGGAGCGGCCCCGATCGGGCAAATGCACGCGCGCCCCCTTTTCTTGTTGCCTGCCGCGCCGGTTTGCCCTACTGTCTTTAACACGCTTCATGTGCCAACAAGAGGAATCCTGTCATGGGTAAGGTGCTACGCATTCTCGTCGTCGTGGTTCTCGTGCTGGGATCCGTCGCGCTCTGGCTAGCAATCCAGAACTTCAACAAGCGCGAACTGCTGGTCGGTCGGACCCACCAACTCGAAGAGTCGTTCATTAAGGTGGCGAAGTCGCTGGAAGCACAGGACGCGCCCGACGTGCCCCAGCCGGTGCTGCCCTCCCGCGATGCGTCGCCGGTCACCAGCCGCGAGCTGGAGAACCCGGAGTTGTCCGTTTTCTGGGACTCGTATGAGCACAAGCTCGAGCCGCCGGCGCAGCCGATGCCGACGCTCGAGTTCGGCACCGAGGAGCTGCGGATCCAGTTGCGCAACCTCTACCTGAAGGACGGCCTGGGCAAGAACGTGCTCGATCTGAACGGCAAACCCAAAATCGAGGGCAAGGGCACGATGCGCGAGCTGCTGGACCTGGCCTTGGCCCGGGCGACCGCCCAAAGCGCCGTGTTGGGCAAGACCCGCGCCGAGCTTCTCAAGCTGCGGGAAGAGCTCTCCGCCACGATCTCCGAGCTCAATGCAGTCAAGAAGGATGGCCGGAAAGACAAGAAGACCATTGAGGAGCTGAACGCGCGCATCACGCAGCTCGAGGCCGAGAAGCAGCAGCTCGAGAAGAAGATCGAACGCCTCGACGAGCAGATTCGGGACCTGAACGCCGAGCTGGCCGAAGCCAAGCTGGAGAACGAGAAGGCCAAGGAGAACATCCAGGATCTCGAGCGCCAGGTCGTGAAACTCAAGGCCGAGATCGCCCGCCTGATCCAGCGCGAGCCGCCGCCCGGCTCCAGTCAGCCGGGCGATGCCACCTCGTGGGAAGGCAAGTTGACGCCCGGCACCTGGGGCAAGGTTGTCTCGATCAACGAGGAGTGGAAGTTTGTGGTGGTCGAGTTGCAGAACGCGTTCATGACCGAGCTGATCGGCAGCGAGCGCAACCAGCCGATGCCGCAGATCCAGATGATGGTCCGGCGCGAGGGCTTGCAGACCGCCTCCGGCGACTTTGTCACGCGCATCAAGCTGCGCCAGGTGATCCGCGAGCAGAACCTGGTGGTTGCCGACATCCTGACGGATTGGCAGCAGGTGCCGGTGGCCATCGGCGACGTTGTGTACTTCTAGGATACCGTCGGACTCAGGTCCCGTGCGTTGCTAAGAATCTGCACCGACGGGCTCCTGATTCCACCCCGCTGCCAGGTTTGGAATCCGCGGTCTAACCCGCATGCGCATGCACGCACATATCCGTGTTTCAGCCCTAACCCCGACCACGCGTCGGGTCGCGCTGGGCCTGTTCCTGGCGGTGCTCCTGGCATCGCTGGCGGGGTGCGCCACCTCGGAGGCCGATTCGGAACTGCCCTGGTCCACGCGCGAGTCGTGGGAAGGCACCGTGCCGCTGCCGCCGGGCATGTTCGAGAATTGAGGCGCTTGCAGAACGCCTGCAAGCGCCTCGTACGGATTGGCTCGCCCTCGTCCTCAGCGAAGCGGTCCTCGTCCTCGGGCATCGATTACGAGGAGGACGACGACGACGAGGACGATCGAACACGCGTTTGAGGACGATTACGGCGGACGATTTGGAGCATCCCACGAATCCGTAACCGTCGCCCGTAATCGCAAACCGAAGCATTCAACGTTGGACGTTCGATGTTCAGTGTTCGAATCCTTTGCGACTCAGCCGAAGGGCGTATCCTTGCGGGCGGCGGTGATCACGCGCATGACCTCAACGGCCTCGTCCAGCGTGATCGGATAGGGCCGATTCTGGCGGATGGCCGCATGGAGATGCTCCCACATCTTGGTCAGGCCACTCTCGATCTGGGGCGCCACCGGAATGGTCTGCTCGACCCAGCGCACCTGATCGGGGCTGCCGAAGCTGCCCAATGGCGGCGTGCGCACACTGGCGCGGCGTCGGGCCAGCTTGTGGGCCGGATCCAGATGACGCAGGCGGATTGATCCGCCTTCCACGACCAGGGCGCCCTTGGTCCCGGTCACCAGGTACTCGGGTTCGGACAGGATTCGCCCACCCGAGATCTCGAGGTCCACCGTGAGTCCGGCCGCGTTGCGCAGGATGATTCGCACGAGGTCCTCGGCATCGCCCATGGCCGCCACGCGCTTCAGGTCGGACCACATCTGCTTGGGCGGGGCGTCGAGCAACTGCAACGCGTGGTCCACGATGTGCGGACCCCAGTTGAGCAGTTGACCGCCGCCGCAGCGCTTGACCGTCTGCCAGTCGTCGCGCCGCTGAAAGCCGCCGCGTCGCAGTTTGATGTCGTAGATTTCGCCCAGCAGGCCGCTGTCGATGATCTCCCGCACGTGCTGGAAGGTCGGTTCGAAACGGCGGTTGTGACGCACGAAGAGTTTATGGCCGGACTTGATGGCCGTGGCGCGCAGCTTGAGCGCCTCCTCGTGGTCCAGACACATGGGCTTCTCGACCAGCACGTACTTGTTCGTGCGCAGCGCCGCCAGGGCGTGCGGAAAATGGTCGTCCGAGCGCGTGGCAATGTCGACCAGTTCCACGTCCAGGTCGGCCAGCAGGTCCTCGTAGCGCCGATAGGTCCGGCAACCATAGCGCGCGCTCACCAGATCGCGCCGCTCTTTGATTGGATCGCACGCGGCCACGACCCGGAAGAGTCCCGGGTAGGAATCGAGTTCGGGGCAATGCATCCCCCACCCGGCCCGGCCCAATCCGACGATGCCAACCCGGATCGGGTCGCGGTATTCGCTCTGCATGTTCGCTCTCCGGCCGTATCACGCCGCTTCCCGACGGTCTGTGATGCGCTTGCTGATTGCTTCGGCACAACGGGAAGGTGTTTAATAATACATGTCCATGACCGCGAAGTCAACATCCTTGCCCAAACCGCCCTGGATCCGCGTACGGGCCGCCCCGGGCGAAGCCCTGGCCGGCTTGCGGACCCGCCTGCGCGGCCTCGGCCTGCATACTGTCTGTGAGGCGGCGCTCTGTCCCAACCTCGGCCACTGCTGGAGCCACGGACGAGCCACCATCCTGATCCTGGGCGATCGCTGCACGCGCGGATGTCGCTTCTGCAACGTGGACCGCCGGCCGGTGCAGCCCCCCGCGGCGGACGAACCGGCGCGTGTGGCACGGGCGGTGCAGGCCAGCGGTCTGCGCGAGGTGGTGCTGACCTCGGTCACGCGCGACGACCTGCCGGATGGCGGGGCGGCCCTGTGGGCGGAGACCATCCGCGCGGTGCAGGCTGCCGCGCCCGAAGTCCAAATCGAAGTGCTCGTGCCCGACTTTGGCGGCAACCGCGCGGCACTGGACGTCGTCTGTGATACCCGCCCCGCCGTGTTCGGCCACAACCTCGAGACCGTGCCGAGGCTTTATCCGGAGGTCCGGCCCGAGGCGGACTACGCCCGCTCGCTCGCCCTGCTGGAACACGCGGCCGGCCGGGGCTTGATCACCAAGACCAGCCTGATGCTGGGCCTGGGCGAGACGTTTCCGGAGGTGCTTGAGGTGCTGCGGGCAGCCCGCGGCGCCGGCGTGCGAATCGCCTATTTCGGCCAGTACCTCCAACCCAGCCCGCGCCACTGTCCGGTGGCGCGCTACCTGGAACCCGCCGAGTTCGAGCGCCTCAAGGCCGCGGCGCAGGCGCTCGGGTTCGATTTCGTGGCCAGCGCGCCGCTGGTGCGCAGCTCGTACCACGAAGACGCCCAGGCTGAGTTTGTTCGGCGGGTGGCGTCAAGAACGTGACCGCCCAGCCGCCACACACGGCACCGCCACGCCCGTTTTCAAGGACCGCTCTGCTTTGAATCCTGTCCCGCAGTTGACGGCTGCCGCCAAGCCGCTGCGTCATCCCTGCTATCCCTGAGCCAGGAAGACAGGAGGGCTGGAGAGCTTCTTTGACAGGATGGCGCGGCTGAGGCGGGCGACACGGACAGACCAAGGGCGGTGGAGCCGACCGAGCCCGGGCGACACAAGGTCGCCCCTCCACGCTTCGCGCATGACGATGGAGGGCCGGGCTCGTCCCGGCCGCGCGGACAGATGCGGAGTGTTACGGCTTCTCTGTCCCCAGCGTCCTCAGCGTCCTTGCCAGGCGTGTTGGCGGGTGACGGAATCGGCTGGCTACAGACGCCATTTGCGGCTGGCCTGGCCAACCTGCCGGAGCACCTGTTGCTCTTCGGGGTGGATGTCGCCGAAGGGACGCGGTCCGACGTTTAGGATGTAGATCGCATTGCGCGACTGCACCGCCCGGCAGGTCGTGAGGATCTCCTCGGCACTCTTGACGTTGTGATTCCACGGCTGGTAGGACCAGCCCGCATTCAGGTTCCACCAGCAGGCGGTCGGCTGGTCGCCGATCTCGACGCAGTTGAAGCCGGTCTTGTTCTCGCCCGGCAGGTCGAGCTCCCAGATCTGGTAGTCCTCACCCCGCAACGGCGGCACATGCGTGTTGTTGGTGATGACGGCGTGGGGTTGCAGCGTGTGGATGAGGTCGTAGGTCCCGGCCAGATCCCACGGTCCGCGCGCGGCGAAGTACTCCCGCGCGCGCGGGTCGCGCGCGACCCAGTCGGCCCGCGGCCAGTAGCCGTCGAACAGGATGCCGCCGATCCTGCCGAAGCGAGTGCACAGCTCGCGGAGCTGGCTCTGGTAGAAGGCCACGTAGGCGGGCCAGTCGCGGCGATAGGCCGGGTGGGTCCAGTCCACCAGGGAGTAGTAGAAGTGCAGGGCAATGTCGCGATCGGCCAGGGCTTTGGCGAGTTCGGCCAACACGTCGCGGCGGAACGGCGTATTGGCGATCTTGAAATCGGTGTGGTCCGTGTCCCACAGACAGAAGCCATCGTGGTGCTTGGAGGTGATCAGCAGGAACTTCTGGCCGGCCTCGACCATCAGGTCGGCCCACTCCTCGGCGTGAAAGCGGGCCGGGTTGAAGCGCTCCATGCGCCGCTTGTAGGTTTCGCAGGGTATGCGATCGGTGTAGTAGATCCACTCGTTGCCCGACGTGCTCAGCGAATACAGGCCCCAGTGGACGGAGAGTCCGAAGCGAGCGTCGCGAAAGCTTCGTACGCCCTTCGGCGAAGCCTGCAGCTTGGCGCGACTCGTGTTCTCGATGCGGACTCGCGGTGTCTTCGTCATCGCCTAACCTCCCAACACGCGGCGACACGAGGTCGCCCCTGCACTCTGCGCGTACGCTACGGCATCCGCGCACTGACTTCGGCAATCTTGCGCAGCAGGTCCGGCTCCTGCTCGTGGTACATTTCGCGGATGGCCGGGTCCTCGAACCGCAGGATACGGTCCTCGAAGGCCGTGGAATCCAGCCGGCTGAACAGGCGTTGTTCGGCCTGCTGGATGTCCTTGCCGTAGATGTGGTAGGAGTCGGCCTGCCAGTTCATACGCGCCAAGTGCGTGGGCTTGCCGGTGCGCCGGGCGACTTCCGCGGCGATCACCTCCTGGTTGAACATGACGAAGCCGAACATGTTCATGAAGTTCGCACC
>CAZZCT010000137.1:0-14243 GCA_964652365.1 uncultured Lentisphaerales bacterium | reverse complement strand
CGCGTGATCATGGACGCCATGATCAAGCTCTACGCCGCCTGCCGCGAGACACTTGAGAAACAGGCCATGGGCTTTCGCATGACCGACTGGGACCGCAAGCTGCTCAAGTACGGGGTGCGATTCGAACGCGAGATGATGGACCTCTCAGTCAACATCCCGATCGAGACCGCCCTGGACCTGGGATGGCGCATCCTGGCCGACTGCTTCGAACCGATCGAAACCGCCATCTCGTCGGACCTCACGCAGAAGTTCTGGCCCGCCAGTCCCCACCGCACCGTCTAACCGCCTAACCACCGTCCCACCGTCACACCGTTTAACCGTCCCACCGCCCAACCGTCCCACCGTCTGACCGTCCCACCGTCCCACCGGACCCATGGCCAAGATCAAACATACCAAGACCGAGCTGAAGGCCCAGACCGACGCCCTGCGGCGTTTTCTGCGCTTCCTGCCCATGCTGCAGCTCAAGAAGCAGCAACTGCAGATGGAGATCGCCGCCATCACCGGCCGGATTGAGCAGGTGCATGGCCGCGCCCAGGCGGTGCAGGAGGCTCTGTCGTCGTGGGTGGCCTTGTTCGGCGACCCGGCCCTGGCCGACGACGCGGTCGTCCTGAATCGCATCGTGACGGATACGGGTAATATCGCCGGAGTCAACATCCCGCTCTACCGCGGCATCGAGGTCGTCCGCGCGCCACTGGATCTGTTCGAGACGCCCAGTTGGCTGGATGACGCCCAGGACGCACTCGCCAGCCTGCTGGCCCTGCGGGCCGAGGCGGCGGTGCTCGAACAGCAGCGCGCCGCGATCGCCCGGGAGCTCCACACGACTGCGCAGCGGGTGAACCTCTTCGAGAAGGTCAAGATCCCCGAATGCCGGGACAACATCCGCGAGATCCGTATCTTTCTGGGCGATGAACAGACCGCGGGCGTGGCGCGCGGCAAGATTGCCAAGCGTCGCGGCACGGCGGCCGCCGGCGAGGAGGCCGCATGATCGTGCCAATGCAGCGCGTGGCGGTGCTCTGCCTGGCCTCGACCCGCCGTGCAACCCTCGATGCCCTGCGCGGCCTGGGTGTTCTGCACCTCGACAGCGGTGCCGCCGAGGGCTCCGCTTCCGTCCGGGAGGCCGACGCCGACGTGCGCGCGGCCGAGGATGCCATCCGCGTGGTCCGGGCGGCGGCCGCCGCCTCTCCGGAGGGCGGCGCTGGACTGGCCGATCTTCCAGCTGCGGCCGCGACCGTTAACACGGTGTTGGTCCTGACGCAGGAGCTGTCCGAACTGGCCGCCGAGGGCGAAGCCCTGACCCGCGAGCGGCAACGCACGGCACCGTTCGGCGATTTTGATCCGCAACTGGCCCGCCGGCTGATCGAAACCGGTGTACCCGTGGCCCTCTTCCACGCGCCGGCCGAACCGCCGCCGGCGCTGGCCAGCGGTGTGCTGCGCGTGCTGTCGCTCTCCAACGGCACGGCCTGGTGCGCCGCCATCGGCACGACCGTCCTTCCGACGACGGCCGAGCGCATCGAACTGCCCGAAGCCCGCCAGTCTGAACTCACGGCCCGCCTCGCGGCCAACGCCGCGCGCCGGACCGCGATCCAGCGCGCGCTGGCGGCCGGACACTCAAGCCTGCCCGCGCTGACGGCGGAACGGGACGCACGCGCCGAGACGCGCGACCTGGCGGCCGCCCAAGCCTCGCTCCTGACTCAAGGGCCAGTCTGCTGGCTGACCGGATTTTGCCCGGACGAGGCCGTCGCCGCGTTGCGCGCGACCGCCCGCGCCCAGGCGTGGGGCCTGCGCCTGCGGGCACCGCGCGACGATGAGGCGCCGCCCACGCTGCTGCGCCCGCCCGCCATTTTCCGGCCGATCGTGGCGCTCTTCGACCTGCTTGGCATTGTTCCGGGTTACCGCGAGGCCGACATCAGCGTGGTCTTCTACGCCTTTTTCACGATCTTCTTCGCCATGCTCGTGGGCGATGCCGGATACGGACTGCTGCTGCTGGCGGCCACGCGCCTGGCCCGTCGACGCCTGCCACGTGCGCCGGCCGCACCGTTTATCCTGCTGACAGTCTTCACGCTCGCGACCATCGCCTGGGGCGTGATGACATCCACCTACTTCGGCATCCCGACCACCCTTCTCCCGCCCCTGCTCAACCACCGCCTGAGCCGTTGGCTGGCAGACCAGAGCAACATCATGCAGCTCTGTTTCACGTTGGGAGCCGTGCACCTGAGCATCGCGCGCGCCTGGAACGCGATCGTGCTCTTTCCCAGCCGCAAGTTCCTGGCCCAGGTGGGCTGGGTCGGCGTGATTTGGACGATGTATTGCGTCTCATGTCTGGTGGTGGTGCCCGGATTCCGTTTCCCGGTCTTCATGCCCTACGTCGCGGCGACCTCGATCCTGATGATCGCCGGCTTCATGTTGGACCGCAGCGAACTGAAGACCCAGGGTGTGGATCTGGCGATGCTGCCGCTCACCATCATCGGCAGCCTGGGCGATGTGATCTCCTACGTGCGCCTGTTCGCCGTCGGCATGGCCGGCGTGAAGGTGGCCGAGAATTTCAACACCATGGCCTCCGGGTTGCCGCTGCCCCTGCTGGTCAAGATCCCGGCCATGGTGCTGATCCTGCTCCTGGGTCACGGCCTCAACCTGGCCATGGGCGGACTTGGCATCCTGGTGCATGCGGTGCGACTCAACACGCTCGAGTTTTCGTCGCACAAAGGCATCACCTGGGCCGGCTTCGCCTACCAGCCCTTCCGGCGCCGCCGGGCGGGCAGTGAACCCTGATTTCCGGCTCTTGCAGGGATTCTGCAAGAGCCTCGACCTGACAGAACACACGCCGCCACCCGGCGGCCAGCCAAGGAAAGCGAGAGAGACCATGGATCCACAAGCTGCTAACACCGCCCTGGGCATTGCCGGGGCCGTCGCCACATTGGGCCTGAGCGCAACCGGATCGGCCTTGGGCACGGGGGTGGCCGCCGCGGCTGCGGTTGGCGCCTGGAAGAAGTGCTACGGGCAGAAGAAGCAGGCTCCATTCCTGCTGCTGACGTTCGTAGGCGCACCCCTGACGCAGACGCTTTACGGCATGATCCTGATGTTCATCATGATCGCGCAGGCCGGCAAGGGCGCACCCGGTATGCCACTGCTGGTGCTTGGCCTCTTCTCGGGCCTGGCGATCGGCATCTCGGCCTGGTACCAAGGGCGGGCCGGCGCGGCCGCCGCCGACGCGCAGGGCGAGACCGGTCAGGGGCTGACCAACTACCTGGCCGCGCTGGGCATCATCGAGACCACCGCGATCTTCACGATGGTCTTCACGCTGCTGGCGATCCTGAAGCTGCCGGTCGCGGCGTAGGCGCCGCGTCCATGACGTGAAACTGCCGTCCGAGGTTCCCGCGCATTTCGGTTCAAACCGCGGCTGGGCGTTGGCCGACCGGGTGCCCCAAGGGCCTGGGGCACCCCTACCCATCGGGACGCACGTCGGGCCGACGTGCACCACAGGGCGAGCGTGACACGGGCTTTCAGCCCGTAGCCTGTGTCGCACCGCGTGCAGCTTGACTCTGCTTCTCCTTGGCGTGCTTGGCGTCTTGGCGGTTGAGACCAATCGTGCCGCCTCGCTGCTTTGTCGCGAACACACGCGTGCGTAATTTTGTTTAATCAGGACCTCAGGAAAGCTGGAAGGCGTCTTGCGCACCCTGTTTCCCAGCTCTTGCAGGGGTTCTGCACGAGCCTCAGAGGACAGGCTGATCGCTGAACGGTCCATCACCGTCCCAGCAGCTCCTGCACCGCCTGGCGCAACTCCGCCGGCAGGGTATCCAACCGGCGCACCAGCGGCTCGAGAATGGCCTGCACCTCGGTCCGATCCCCCTGCGCCGCAACCGCTCGCGCCAGGGTCAGTCGCAGCCGCGCGTCGCCGCCAGCCAGCGACACCGCCTTGCGCGCCGCCTGCACAGCCTCGTCGCTGCGGCGCAGGTCGAGCAGCACGCACGCCAACGTGTCCCACGCCAACCCGAACTTGGGTGCGAGTTCGAGTGCCTGACGCGCCGCTGTCTCGGCCTCGGGCAACCGCCCCAGGCGCCGCAGGCTCTCTGCCAGATCATTGAGCGCCAGCGCCGTCGGCTTACGCTGCACACTGCGGCGGAAGAGGTCCGCGGCGGCCTCGGTCTCGCCCCGTCTCTGCAGGATCGTGCCAAGCAGGTAGTTGGCCAGGGCATGCTCGCGATCGGTCCGCAGCAACTCGCGCGCATGTACCTCGGCGCTGGCAGCATCGCCCAGGCGGTGGTCGAGTTTGAGGACTTCGTCGCGAATGGTCGGCAAGCCCGGCCGCAGGCTCAGGGCCGAAAGAAATGCCTGGCGGGCGGCCTTCCAGCCAGCGGGCCCCTTGGCTTGCTCCACGTAACCACGCGTCAGATACGTCAGGTAGTGGACCCCGCCGGAAGGACCTGCCACGCGTTCCATGCGTGGCAACACCGTTGTTTCGACTTCCGCGGTCTGTCCTTCCGCGATCAGCAGCGAGGCCAGCATGGCCCAGGCCTGCAGATGCTTCGGATGCCGGTCGACCAGTTCCTGGAGGGTCTTGCGGGCCTCCGCGGGGCGGCCCTCGCGCATCTGGAGCGCCGCCTGCAGCAGCGGGATCGACGCGTCTGTTGATCCGGTCGCGCGCACGCGCGTCAGCCACTCGGAGGCCGATGCGGCATGGCCGCGCAGGAACTCGACGCGTGCCATGCCCAGCAGGGCCTGCGGATCCTGCGGGTTCTTCGCCAGCAACTCCCGGTAGATCGGTTCGCCGCGGGCGTCCTCTTCGGAAGCCAACTGCATGCCGGCCAGGGTCAGCAGATAGGACGGACGTGCCTCGTCGGCCGCCACTTCGATGGCGCGCCGCATCTCGCTCTCTGCCAGGCGCGGTTGGTGCGACATGTTCCAGGTCCAACCCACCGCCGCCAGCACCGCGGGCGCCCGGATTTCACCGTACATCCGCGTGATCCGGATGAAGGACGGCTCCAGCCCCATGCGATCCCGCGCGCGCGCGATGGCCTTTTCGACGAACGGACGGTCCTCGGCATGCAGGCCCGTTCGTAGCAGCGCATAGCGGTTGAGCGTCACGCTGATGTTGTCCGGGTCGAACTCGCCGATCTGCCGGTACACCTCGTAAGCGCGCTCATTCTGCCCGTGGTCCTGCAACATCACACCGAGGCTGTTGCCCACCAGTCCGGTCAGCCGGCGCGCATTCTGCCGGTGCACCTCCACATAGTCGAAAGGTCGTGCCTGTTTGGCCAGAATTGGCCGCTGGGCTTTCCAGAAAACCTGATGCGTCGCCACCCGTTGAGCGAGATCAGGCGTGCCGCCGACCGGGGCACCGCCAAAGATCAGACGGTCCGGGAGGGGGTGCAGACCGGCTTCCGTCCATGGACTTGAGATTCCCAGAATGGCCACCTGCGAGCAGGCGTTGGTGTCGCTCGACAACCATTCCTGCAAGAAGGCCGTGGCGCCCAGCGCGGCGGAATTCTGCAGGCGGACGGATCGCCCGGCAAAGAGAGTGTCTGCCGCGATCTGCTGCTGCAGGGTCCGGATGACGATCCGGTCGCGATCGCGGTTGAGCCGGACCAGCTTGAGCGGGCGGTGCTCCGCAAGCGTCAGGAGCTGCAGGTGCGGGTCCAGACTGCCGTCCGTAGCCAACCAGGTACGTGAACCGAGTGTCGCCAGCACGTCGCGTGCGCAGGCGTCCATGAAATCGCCCCGGCCGCCGTGGGCCTCGCGCCCGTGCAGGCCGCCGGCTATGAGCAGAACGGCCGACAGTCCCAGCGCCATCAGCCCCGCGAAGGCCTGCCCCAGGCCAAGTCCGGCCGACCGCGCGGCCACGGGCGCGGATTTCTGGGTGTTCTGATGCTCGTCGTCGGACGCGTTCTCGCCGCGATCGCGGAAACGCACGTACCAGTAGGCCATCAGATAGCTGGCCACCCAGGCCGTGAGCAGGTAGGGCAGCACCACCATCCGTCCCCCACGTCCGATGCGGGCCCACGGTGTACCTGGAATGTCAAAGACCATCAACGCGACGATAACCGTCAAACAGGTGTGGAGGACGCGATCGAAGATCAACTTGCCGAAGTTCAGCGCGTCGCGCCCCGTGAACTGTAGCAGCAACCAGGGCAGGTAACCGAGCAGCAGCACGCTGACCCACCCCACGCGCGGCATCCAGGCCCGTAACTCCGCGGCCTGGTTCCGCACCAGCAGAACCGCCAGCGTACGCCAGCTCAGGTCGCCGTCGGATACCGCCACGCAGGCTGCCAGCAGAAGCGACAAGGCCACCCCCAGCAAGCCGGCTGCCGTAAGGCCCAGCAGAAAGCGCCAACGCACGCGCCCCCGCCGCTGGTAGATGAGCACCAGGATCGAGACGATGAGGAAGGGCGCCAAGGCCAGCACCGCGGGCGACTCAAGCGCGCCGATACCGGTCAGCAGAGCCAGGAGGTGCGCCGAGCCGACACCGCCCCGAACGTCGTAGCGCTCGAGCAGGTTGAGCGCCAGCAGGGCCAGAACCAGTTCCAGGCAGGCCGGGTGCAGGCGCGTCGCGGCAGACCAGCAGACCGTGCTGAGGCCCAGAAAAATCGCCGCGGCGGCACCCGCCAGACGCGAAGCCCGCAACGCCTCGCGGTCGTCAGCGACGTCGGCGCCCAACATCCGCCAGACGCGCGATGCCATCAACCGGAAGGTCAGCGCCACAGCCAGGCCGCCGAGGATGCCGCTCAGCAGATTGAGCCGCAAGGGTAGGGTCAACAGCGGGACTTTGGCGACCCCTGCGGCCAGCAGGCGCCACAGCGGATGGTCCGGCACGCGGGGAGGCTCCAGACCGGCGATCTGGGTCATCAGCACGGCCGACACGCCGGGGAAGACCCCGTGCGACACGGTCAGCCCGTACAGGATGAGCGCGGCCAGGCCGAACAGGCCCGACAGCAACAACAGCCGCGGCGGCTCGCCCCGCCATTCGTCCTCTTCCTGGAAGTAGCCAGGGTCCATCGCCCAATCCCCCTACCAACAGACGTAGAATAGCCGGCATCCCGCCTCTCGACAAGCGCTTTCGCGGACGCCCAGTGTCCATCGGCTATGGCTATTTCTGCGGATGTACCTGCGGCCCATCCATCCGCTCAGTGGGCGCGGTCGTGGCACGGGCTTCCAGCCCGTAGCCTGCGACGCACCGCAAGCACCTTAACTCGTCCATAGCTTCAAGTTGTTGTCCGCAGATGTCGCAGATTACGGTTCAGACTGCGGCTGGGCGGTGGTCGACCAGGTGCCCCAAGGCCTGGGGTGGTCCTCCCCCTCCGGACGCACGTCGGGCCGACGTGCGCCACAGGGCGAGCGTGGCAGGGGACGCGCGTCGTGCCGTCTGCCGCATCGAGCTCACGTCGACGGGCTGAAAGACCGTGCAACGATGGAACCGACCGGCAGATGCAAGCGTAGCGCGCCTCGCAGATTCGCTGTCCCCTCGGGCTTCGCGCCTGCCACAGGGGAGGTCGGATACTCGACCCGCCCGTCCGGAAAGCTCGCCCCACGGATAGCAGGGCCGCCCCTAACACAAAAAAAACAGTTGCACCCGATCGACCGTTCTGGTAAAAATAACGCCATCTTGAGCCAGAGTAGGCTCGGAGTTGGACACGCCCGAACGGACTGACCGGTCGGCGCGATTGAGAAGAGCAAAGGGATACGGGTTATGAAACGGTACGTGATGGTTCTCGCGGCACTGTCCGCGATGGCGATGACCGCACATGCGGCCTACACAACAAGCTGGGACACGGCCAACGACACCGTGACCTACACGGAGACGGGCATCGTCGACAACAACATGGGCTCGGGCGGCGCAGTAACGGTGTACCTGCCTGGGTTTGAATCCGATGACGCCGTTAATGCCGGGGAGTGGGGCGGCCAAACCTATGTGCTGACCGAGGTGGTGATCACCATCAACGGGCAACTGTCCTATTCGATCAAGGTGGACAGCGAGACCGCGAGTCCATCTGCATTCGATGTCGAAATCAGTGGTGACGGCGCCATTGTCCAGACTGGCAGCTATGTCGCAACCGAGAAATATGGTGCTGCCTCCAAGCTGAATCTGGGAGCCGACAACGATGGCGAAGCCGACTTCGCTGGCGGCGACTACGGCGAATGGGCTGGCACCGAGCTCGGAGAAAACAACGGTTCCAGCACCTACACCGATGCGCTGGCCATGGCTTACTTCACGACTGCCAGCGATCTTGCGTTCTCGGTCAACTATAAGCTGTCGCTGGGTGTGTTTGGGCCGGACAGCGCCAACAAAACACATGGGGTCGGAACGGCCACCATCTCCGTTCAGTACTTCTACGAGCCGATCCCCGAGCCCACCACTTGGGCGCTGATCGGTGTCGGTGGTTTGGCCATCGCGCTGCGCCGTCGCTTCGGCAAGCGCACGCCGAAGTGCTGAGCAATCGCACGACGGCAAGTTGAGCTAAGCTGAGAGAACCCCCGTCCGCAAGGCCGGGGGTTCTTCCTTTTCTCGCCGCACCTGTCTTACCCAAGGCAGGCTGAGGCCCGCAACCCAAGCCTTGTCGCGACCTTGTCGGGATCTTTGTCGACGAAGCTCCCGACCTCGATGCGATGCGAGGACGCCTATCCTGCGCATCCCAGCGGGATGCCAGAACGTAGCCGGGGGTTGAGCAAAGCGATACCCCCGGAAATCGACGCACCCTGACCGCACCCTGAAGGGGTGCCAGAAGTCTGGTCTTCACGGGAGAAAGGGGCGCCGGGGACAGAGAACCCGCAGGGGCCCAGCCAGTTCCAGCCGGCACTACGGACGCGGCAAGGTCAGGCCGCTGTCGAACACGATCATCTGCCTAAAGCAGGGCTAGCGCCCGAGCAGATCCTGAACCGCCTTGCGGACGTCCGGCGGCAGCGTGTCCTGACGTCGGCGCAGGGGATCGAGAATCGCGAGCGCCTCGGTCCTGTCGCCTTTCGCGATGACCGCGCGCGCCAGCGTCAGGCGCAAGCGCGGGTCGTCATTCGCCAGTGCCAGGCCCTTGCGGGCCGCCTGTACCGCCTCGTCGTTCTGGCGCAGGTCCAGCAGGACGCAGGCCAGCGTATCCCAGGCCGGACAGCACTTCGGCTCCAAGTCCAGGGCCTGACGCGCGGCCGTCGCGGCCTCATCGAGTCGGCCCATGCGCCGCAGGCACTCGGCCATGCCGTTCAGCCCGAGGGCCGTTGGCTTGCACTGCACGCTGCGACGAAAGTGGTCCTCGGCGGCCGCGACCTCGTCACGCGCGATCAGAATCGAAGCCAACAGGTAGTTGGCCAGACCATGCCCACGGTCGGTCCGCAACATCTCACGTGCATGCGCCTCGCCGCTGACAATGTCGTTCAGCTGGTAGTCCAGCTTGAGCACCTCGTTGCGAACCGTCGACAGGTTGGGCCGAAGGCTGAGAGCCGCCAGGAACGCATGGCGGGCCGCCTTCAACCCGTCAGTTCCGCCCTTGGCCTGCTCGATGCAGCCGCGGGTAAGGTACGTCAGGTAATGGACTCCGCCGGCGGGACCGGTCACACGTTCCATGTGCGGCAATACCGTCTTCGCAGCCTCCTCTGCGCGCCCCTCCGCAATCAGCAGCGAGGCCAGCATCGCCCAGGCCTGCAGGTACTTGGGATGCTGCTCAACCAGGCCCATCAGGGTCTTGCGGGCGGCATCGCGACGCCCCAACTCCAGCTGTACGACGGCCTGCAGCAGCGGGACCGCGGGGTCGGTCGCGGGCGCGGGGCCCACGCGACGCAACCATGTTTCGGCCGCGTCGGCGTCGCCGCGCAGGAGTTCAACGCGAACCATCCCCAAGATCGCCTGCGTGTCGTTCGGGTTCTTCTCCAACAGCCGCTGGTAGATCGGTTCGCCACGGGCAGCGTCCTCAGAACCCAGTTGCATGCCCGCCAGCGTCAGCAGATAAGCCGGCTGATTCGAGTCGCTGGCCGTCTCAGCGGCACGCCGCATCTCGCGCTCCGCGAGGCGCGGCTGCCGCGCCAGATTCCACTGCCATCCCATCGCCGCCAGGACAGCCGGCGCCCGGATCTCCCCATACTGCCGCGTGATCACCGCATACAGTGGATGCGCGCCCATGCGCTCGCGCGCCTGCGCAAGCGCCGTCTCGATACCTCGCAGATCATCGGCATGCATTCCACCGCGCATCAGGGCGTAGCGGTTGATCGTCGCGCTGACGTTGTCCGGGTCCAGTTCCATGGCCTGCGCGTAGACTTGGTACGCGAGCTCGTCCTGTCCATAGTCCTGAAGCAGTACGCCAAGGCTGTTGCCCACCATGCTCATGTGTCGCAGCAGATTCCGCCGATGGATCTCGGCATAATCGAGCGCACCCTGCGACCGCGACAGGGCCTGCTGCTGGACGGCCCAGAAGGCCTGATGCGTAGTGATCAGTTGCTCCAAATCCGGGGCCTGACTAATCGGCGCGCCACCGAAGACAAGTCGCTCGGGATTGGCCCTGAAACCGGCTTCCGCCCAGAAGACCGGCTGCCCGAACACCGCCACCCGCTCGTACGCATTGGTGTCGACCGACAGCCATTCCTGCAGAAACGCCACCGTGCCGAGCGCCGCGGCGTTCTGCATGCGTGCGGTCCGATCCGCAAAGAGAGGTTCGGCCGCTATCTGGCGCTGCAGCGCGCGAATCGCCAACAGGTCGCGATCGCGGCTGAGCCGAATCAGCTTGAGCGGCCGGCCCTCGGTCTGCGCCACGATCTGCAGGTGCGGATCGAGCGTGCCGTCCGAAGCCAGCCACGTGCGCGCGCCCAGCGTCGAAAGGACCTCCCGCGCGCAGGCATCCATGAACGCGCCGCGTCCGCCATGCGCCTCACGCGCGTGCAGGCCACCTGCCAACAGCAGGCAGATCGCAAGCACCAGCGTCAGGACCCCGGCAAAGAGCTGTCCAAAACTGAGACTGGAGAACGGTCCCGTCCCAGCCCGCTTTCGCGTGGCGCGCGACTTGGAGACGTGCCCACCCTCGGGAACACGGCCATTGCCGTCGCTGAACTGCAAGTTTCGCGGCAGTTGCCACAGGCGCTGCCGGTCCCGCGCCGCCACGTCATCATCGCCGGACTCCCGGAACTGCACGTACCAGTAGGTTATCAGGTACCCGATGACCCAGGCGGTCAGCAGGTACGGCAGCACCACCATCCGTCCGCCCCTCCCGATGCGAGCCCAGGGCGTGCCAGGGATGTCGAACATCATCAGCAGAGCGATGACGGTTAAGCAGACGTGGAGCAGCCAGTCGAACATCGACCGACCGGCGTTCAGCGAGGTCTTCGCGCCGACAAGACTCGTGCGCCCAAGATGCTGGTCGCCAAATGTGGCTTCGCCGGCATTGAGGGATGTTTTGGCTGTGAACTGCAGGAGCAACCAGGGTCCGTAGCCCAGCAGCAAGACGATGACCCAACCAATCGACGGCACCAGCGCACGCAATTCGGCGAGTTGAGTTCTGGCCAGCGCGACCAACAGCGCGCGCCAGCCCGGATCGCCCCCGGCAATCGTCACGCGCGATGCCAACGCAAGCGCCACGGCCATACCCAATGCCCCCGCTGCCGCGAGTCCGAGAATGTGGCCCCATCGCACGTTCCGACGCCGCCTGTAGATGGCTGTCAGGAGCCAGACCGCGATGAACGGCGCCAAGGCGAGAACGACAATTGACTCGACCGCACCGAAGCCGGTCAACAGTGCCACCAGATAGGTCAGCGCGACGCCCCCACGCATGGCATAGCGGTCAAGCAGGTTGAGCGCCAGCAGGCCCAGCACCAACTCCAGGCAGGCCGGATGCAGGCGGGTGGCCGCGGACCAGCAGACCGTGCTGAGCCCCAGGAACAGAGCCGCCGCGGCGCCTGCCAGGTAGGCCGCCCGGACCGCATCACGATCGTCAGCAATATCCTTGCCCAGCAGGCGCCACGTACGCCGTGCCATCAACCGGAAGACGAGCGCCACAGCTAAACCGCCGAACAGCCCGCTGAGCAGGTTAAGCCGCCACGGCAGGCTCAACACCGGCAGCCCGGACACCGCTCCCGCCAGAAGTCGCCAGAGCGGATGATCCGGCACGTGAGGTACGTCAAGGCCTGCCACCTGCGTCATCAGCACGGCCGAAATCCCGGGAAACACCCCGCGCGATACGGTTACCGCGTAGAGCAACCCCGCCGCCAAGCCAAACAGGACCGAGAGCAGCCAGACGCGTTGCGGCACGATCTCCCGCTCGGACTCGGCATGCCGCCGACGACCGCGACTCGACTCCCCCGACTCATCCTGCCGCACTCTATGGGACATGGTGCCCCTCCGGTTTGTAGGCTGGACTATAGCTGGCAGAGCACGTACCGGCAAGCGGTTTCAGGCAGCGGGTAGAGGAACTCCGGGCTGACATGGAGCGTGTGCGGGTCGGCGCGGGCGTGTGCACGACCGCTTGCCACAAGGGTTGCTCAGCCAGAACTCAGGACGATAACGTGCAAGAAAAACCATGGCGAAGAAAAGCCATTGCAGCCACGGCCGACATCTGGTAATAATTTGCATGTCGGGCTAGGATAGGCTCTGACATGGACGCCGCGGTTCCGCTGTGGAATGCGGTCCTGAAAGAAAGCAAGAGTAGACATGAAAAAGTGCTTGGTAACGCTGGCCGCGCTGGCGTGCTTGACAGGGGCGGCGATGGCCTACACCCCAACGTGGGACATAGGTAGCGACACCGTGACCTACACGGAGGCGGGCATCGTCGACGACAACATGGGGTCGGCTGGTGGTTTGACTTATTACCTGCCTGGTTTCAGCTCCGCTGACGCCATTGCGGCTGGGGAGGACGCTGGCTACACCTATGTGCTGACCGAGGTGGTTATCACTATCAACGGGCAACTGAGCTACTCGATCGAGGTGGACAGCGAGACAGCCAGTCCTTCCGATTTCGATGTCAGCATCAGTGGCGATGGCGCCATCGTCGAGACTGGCAGTTACAAGGCCACCGAGACCTACAGTGGCAGCGATGTGCTCAAGCTGGGATCGGACGACGAACCGGGTGCGGCCGACTACGCAGGAAATGACTACGGCGTATGGGCGGGTGTCAACGCCGGAAACAACAACGGCCAGAGCATCTATAGCAGCGCGGCGGCCTTGGCCTACTTCACGAGCGACAGCGACTTGGCGTTCAATGTGAACTACAAGTTGGTGCTGGGAGTGAGCGGCCCGAGTAGCGCCAATGATACGTTTGGCGAGGGCACGGCGACAATCTCGGTTCAGTACTTCTACGATGCCCAGCCGATCCCCGAGCCCACCACTTGGGCGCTGATCGGTGTCGGTGGTTTGGCCATCGCGCTGCGCCGTCGCTTCGGCAAGCGCACGCCGAAGTGCTGAGCAGCGGCGTATCTCTAATCTAAGAGCATAACGAACCCCCGTCCGCAAGGCCGGGGGTTCGTCTTTTTTCGGGCGGGTACAGCCTGACACGCACGAAGACAAACGGACCGGAGGACCGTTCTACGGCGGGCTCGTAGCACCGTGCTCTGCGCCGTGCCGTCGGTCAAACGCAAGCAGTCACCTGCGCTCAAGGTGCGCGGTGCTGGGTCGAAGCTGAAGTTCGAGACTCCCGCGGCGGTACTCCGCCGCATGCAGCGAGGGTCCGCATCAGGTCGACGAGCCGGTCAATCGGCGGAGTGAACGTTCTGCCATCGGCCGGGTTACACGGCTCGTCGGTCTGAGGCGGAGCCTCGTTGGACCTAACCCTGAAAGACTCAGCAACTGGTCGACGTGACCGTCTTGCGCACCGCGTTGCATTCATCGAACTGGACCACGCGGGGTTTGTGCTGCGGGACCTCTTCAGGGGTGAGATGACACCAGGCCATGATGATCAGCCGGTCGCCAATCTCGCCCTTATAGGCGGCAGCGCCATTCAGACACGCCATGCGGCTGCCGCGACCGCCCGCCATGGCGTAGGTCTCGAAGCGTTCGGCGTTGGCCAGGTTGGCTACCAGGATCTTCTCGTACGGGTGGATGCCGACGGCGTCGAGCAGATCCTCGTCGATCGTCAGACTTCCTTGGTACTCCGGTTCGCAGGCCGTGACACGCAGGTGATGGAGCTTGGCTTTGAGCAGCGTAACGAGCATACATTCTCCCGGTATTTGCAGGCGTAAGGATAGCGCGGATCGGGAGGCCCGGCAAGCATCGGCAACGGGCAACGGGCCCTGCTCTGCGAGAGTTGCCGCGAAGCCTGCCGCAGTTTCGTGCTCTTGACCCTGCGCTG
>CAZZCT010000136.1:0-14378 GCA_964652365.1 uncultured Lentisphaerales bacterium | reverse complement strand
TTCTGGCCCTGCTGCCTGTGCTCACCTCCACAGGACGCGGCAGCGATATCATGCTTCCCATGTCGCTGCCGTCCTTCGGCGGGATGCTGGCCGAAGTCTTCGTGATGTTTGTGGCGGCCGTGCTCTACTGCTGGGTCAGGGAGCGGCGACTGCTGCGCAACCATGCCCCGCGTGACGCCGCAGAAGCAGGTGGCATCGGCCCCAAACCGCGAGAGCTGGAATGATCGCGAAGCCTTCCGCAGTCTCGTGCTCTCGACCTTGCGCTGGCGGCTCGGCAGGAGCCTCGCCCTCCCGGAGCCCAGGTCAATGCACGGGTGAGGTCAGGGGCGGGAGGGCGAACGTCCCCGTGAGCCGTGATTGCACGGGCATGCGCACGTCGGAGCGGCAGGTTCCCCGCCATCTCTCGCAGTACGGCTGCCCGAGCCCGGTCTTGCCGCTTCGGTGGCCCACGTGCTACACTATCGGAACATAAGATGGCCCTCGAGACGTTCGGCGGCCGCGTGGGGTGGGCGACGGGCCGGCAGCCGGCCCCAGCAGGAGAAATGCCGTGAGAATCACGTATCGCAGCTTTGGATCTTTGGCGCTGGCCGTGGGGCTGGGGTGCGGCCTCGTCCGCGCCGCGCCGTTGATGTACGACAGCTTCGAGGATGGCGTGCAGGGCGGTCTCAACGGGCAGAACACCGGCACTGGCTTCAGCGCGGCCTGGGGCGCCGTGGCCAACGCGGTCGTGACCAGTGCCGTGAAGCTGACTTACAGCAACGAGTGGGTCTATGTTGACGGCGGCACCAACACGATGCGGTGGCAGACGACCTCAAGCAGCCCGGCATACTCACGCGCCTTTCCCAGCCAGAACGCCAACACGCTCTACTTCAGTTGCCTGTGTATGTCGCCCACGATCCTCGTCTCGGACGATGATTTCTACTCTTGGGGGTTCGGCACGGACAACATCACGGACATCAGCGTGGTCAAGGCGGGTCTGTTGACGCGCGTGGCTAATCCCTGGCACCCGTTCGGAATCCGCTACGGCGCCTCCAGTTCGATGCTGCCCGCTCCGGCCACGGTCGTGGCGAGCCGCACCTATTTCGTCGTATTCAAGGTGTGGAAGAGCGTTGCGGGTCCGACGAAGGCCTACGACCGCATGGCCCTGTTTGTCGACCCCGCCACCACCAACGAGCCCGCCATCGCGAGTCTCACCATGAACAGCACGCAGGCGGCGGCCTTCAGCTACTTCAACTGCCGCACGGCCGTTTTGGAGACGGGGGACACCTATTACCTCGACGAGCTGCGCATCGGCACAAACTACGCCTCCGTGGTGCCCGTGCTGAGCAGTCTCGCCACGAAGACGGCCACGCCGGCGGCCTCGCCCAATGGCGGGTTCTTCACCAACAGCGTCCCGGTTGCATTGTCCTGCGCGACGCCAGCCGCAACGATCTACTACACGACGAACGGCACGACGCCGACCGTATCGAGCCCGGTCTACGGCGGCCCGCTGACGCTGACGCGGCCCACCCTGCTGCAGGCGTATGCCACGGCTCCGGGTTACCTGCCGAGCGACCTGATGACCAAGAAGTTCGGCTTCAATCAGGACTTGGTGGCCGTGGACGCATTCGAAGACTATGCCGTCGGGGCGCTGAGCGGCCTCAACGGCGGCGCGGGGTTCCTCGACCCCTACTACGCCATCACCGGCCCCACCGTGGCGGCCTACACGATCCGCTATCCGATGGCTGGCCAGCAGCTCGGTGGCGGCACCCGGTCGCTCAATATTCCGGCCAATACGGCGGGGCCCTTGATCGTCCGGCAGTTCTATCCCCAGAATGGGAACACACTCTATCTCGGGTTCCTGTTCAAGTTGAAGACCGCCTCGGGCGACACCGACGACTTCCTTCAGCTTGGGTTGGAGAATCAGTTCGACACGGCGCCGAATGGCTGTTTCGTGCATCGCGAGAACAGGCTGGCTTTGCGCGTGGGAGCGAACGGGGAGTCCTACTCGACTGTGACGACGCAAGTGAACCGCGTCTACTGCATTGTCGTGAAGTTCAGCAAGACGACGCCCGGGACCGCCCAGGCCTTCAACCGCATGGATCTCTACGTCGATCCCCCGAGCCGCACCGAGCCCGCCGTTCCCACCAGGACGCTGAGCGAGACCATGCGCACCAGTTTCAGCCACCTGATCGCCCGCAACGCCACCATGGAGGCTGGCGACAACTACGGCCTCGGCCATATCCGCGTGGGCCGGACTTTCTCCAGCGCCCTTCCGCCGACGCTTCCCAACGGCAGCGTGGTGCTTGTCCGGTAAGCCGGCCGCGCGGCTGCACTGCGAATGTTCGAGGCGGTAACTGCGCCCAAACGTCCCAGCCCTGACAGACGGGGAAAAGTGGCCACCGAGGGCACAGAGAAATCCGAGGCCAATCTCGGTGGGCTCGGTGCTCTCTGTGGCTGCACCGCCGCGGGCTCCTTCATGACCGACCTGGACGCGCAACTGCTTCGGGAACTGCAGCGGGAGCTACCGCTGGTCTCGGAACCGTTCCGCCAGGTTGGAGAGGGACTGGGGCTCTCCGCCGCGGACGTGCTGGAACGTATCGGGCACTTCCTGGAATCCGGGCAGGCCCGGCGTCTGGGCGGTGTGTTCGACGCCCGTCGGCTGGGATACCGCAGCGTCTTGTGCGCCGTCGACCTCCCTGCGGATGTGCTGGCACAGACGGCCGCGGCGGTATGCCGCCATCCCGGTGTGACCCACGGCTACGAACGCGGCGCGGCGGAAGGGCAACGCTGGCCCAACTTCTGGTTCACCCTCGCCACTCTGCGGGCGGAGTTTGATCGCGAGCTCGAAACGGTTCGCCGTCAGGTGGCGCCATACGAACTGCTGGCGCTCCCGGCGCTGCGGCGTTTCAAGATCGACGTGATGTTCGATCCCCACACCCGGGATCGCGACGAGCGCGTGCAGGCGTCGTCACCTGCGTCCGCGGGGATCGAGACGGGGCCGGTAGAGGAGGCGTTTACGGCCTTGGACCAGGAGGTGGTGCGGGCCTTGGACGCCAGCCTGCCGCTGGTGGAACGCCCCTTCGCGAGAGTTGCGGGGGAACTGGGCCTGCCGGAGAGCGATTTGCTGCTGCGGTTGACAGCCTGGAAGGAACGGGGGGTGCTGCGGCGGGTGGCGCTGATCGTGAAACACCGAAAACTCGGCTTCACGGCGAATGGCATGTGCGTCTGGGATGTCCCGGCGGAAGCCGTGATTGAGGCCGGCCGTCGCGTCGCGGAGGCTCCGGAGGTCACCCACTGTTATGAGCGCCCGCGGTCGGAACGTTTTCCGTTCACGCTCTATGCTATGATCCACACGGGCGACCCGGAGTCCACCCGGCGGTTGTACGAGCGCATCAGCCGGGATGCCGGCCTGCCGACCGGCCAACTCCTTCTGTCACAGAGAGAGTTCAAGAAGCCGAGCATGGCGTTCTTCGTATGAGCGAACAACCCAAGGCAAACACCGGGCTGGCCGTGAACCTCCTGCTGCGGGGGCGTGCGGCCGTCGTGGTCGGAGGCGGGGCGGTTGGTCTCCGCAAGGCCCGGTTGCTGCTGGAGGCGGACGCGGCCGTGACGGTCGTCGCGCCCGTGGTCTGTGCGGAGATTCGTTCGCTGGCCGAAGCGAAACGCCTGGTGCATCTGCCGCGGCCCTTCGAGCCCGGGGATCTGGCAGGCGCGGCGGTGGTGTTTGCGGCCACAAACGACGCGGTCGTCAACCGGCAGGTCCTGGACGTGGCGCACCGTACCGGTGTGCTGGCCTGCGCGGCCGATGCCAACTGGCCCAGCGGCGATTTTCTGACCCCGGCGTCGATCCGGCGCGGCGGACTGCAGGTGGCCGTTTCCACGGGGGGGCGCTCCTGCCGTCAGGCGCGTCTGGTCAAAGAGAGTCTGGGCCGTCACCTGGCGTCTCTCGAGCACACGGGTCTGGTGGTTGTGGGAACCAGCCATGAGGTGACTGCCGCCGCGGAACGGGAGCGGTTTCATCTGACCGAGGCCGCGTGTAAGCAGGTGGGGACCCAGATCCGGCAGCTTTGGGGTGTCCACGAGTTCTTTATCCTCAACACCTGCAACCGGGTGGAGGTCGTTGCGGCGGTGGCCGACGACGACGTCACCGTTGGCTTGCTGGAGAAGTTGATGAGCTTCGGGGAGCTGGACGAAGCCAAGCGCTATCGGAAGTCCGGTTCCGCGGCGTTTGAACATCTCTGCCTGCTGACGGCCGGCATGCTGTCGCAGTCGGTCGGCGAGACGCACATCACGGCCCAGGTGAAGGACGCGGTGGCCGAGGCCATTGGACATGGCTGGGCCAACGGCATGTTGCGCGAGTGGACGGACATCGCGCTGCACATTTCGAAGGATATCCGGGCCGCGGTGGGCCCGCTGCTCAGAAATGGCGAGATCGAAGAGGCTTGTTTCGCCTACGTGAATCAGATGCTGCCCGGGCTGGCGGAAGCGCCCGTGATGGTCCTGGGGTCGGGCGTGGTGGGTCGCAGACTGGTAGAGCACGCGGCCCGCCACGAACACCGGTGTGTGTGGTGCTACCATGTCAACCGTCCCGAGGTGCCCGCGGAATGGGCGAGTCGGGTGGAGCTTTGCGCGTGGAGTGAGCTCCGCGATCGGCTGGGCCGCGTGGGGGTGGTGCTGTCCGCCGTGAAGGCGCCGGGGCATGTCCTGCAACCGGCCGATGCCGCTTGCTTCGCGCCCGGGAAAGATGTGCTGGTCATTGATCTGACCATGCCGCGCACGGTGGATCCGCGGCTCGACGGTCTGATCCCGGGCCTACGGGTCGTCGATCTTGATGGACTCAAACACTGGCAACGCCTGACCTCGGGAGTCTTGGCGAAGGTCATGGACCAAAGCCAGGCGATCATCCTGGAGCATGGAAGTCTGTATGCGCGCATGCAGGAAAGCATTCAGGGCGGGCTCGCGGGCGAGCCCGCTGGCCTTGGCCCAGTCGGCTGACGCGCTGGGCCGGATCGGCTCCTGGCTGCCCGGCGTGGCGTTCGAACAGGTGCCGTGCTCGTCGCCCGGCGATCGGGACCGCCAGACCGACCTGCGCGCGAGCCCCGCCGATTTCTTCACGCGCGATCTCGACGAGGCCGTCCTGGACGGGCGTCTGGACCTGGCGATTCACAGCGCCAAGGACCTGCCCGAACCGGTGCCGGACGGCCTGGACTGGTGCTGGCTGCCGTGGCGCGAGGACCCGCGCGATGCCCTGGTCCTCGCCCCGGGCCGCCGCGTCGAAGACTTGCCGTCCGCCCCGGTCATCGGGGTCAGCAGCGAACGGCGCGAAGCGTGGTGCCGGAAACGCTTCCCGGGTGCCGTGCTGAGGCCCGTGCGGGGCAACATTGAGGATCGGCTGGCGCAGCTGGATGCCGGATCGTACGATGCGCTCCTGATGGCGGGCGCGGCCCTGGTCCGCCTGAACCTGTCGGCGCGCGTGACCGCCTGGCTTTCCCTGGAGGAACTCCCCGTGCCGGCTGGACAGGGCGCGTTAGCCATGACCTTCCGGGTGGGCGATCCGGCCATGACCGCGCTCCGCGACCGGATGGTGAAGGCGGTGTGTTTCGTGGGCGCCGGGGTGGGCAGCGCCGGCTTGTGCACCCTCGCCGGAGCGGCGGAACTGGCCGCGGCGGACGTGTGTCTGTATGACAGCCTGATGGACGAGGCGCTGCTTCACCTGCTGCCGGCGCGCGCGGAGCGGGTGTTTGTCGGCAAACGTTCCGGCAAGCAGGCGGTCACGCAGGACCGCCTCAGCCTGCTGATCTCGGCGTATGCCCGCCGGGGACTCCGCGTGGTGCGCCTCAAAGGCGGTGACCCGGGCCTGTTTGGACGATTGGCCGAGGAACTGCAGGAACTTGACCGCTGGCGGCTGCCCTGCCGGATCGTGCCTGGCGTCAGCAGTCTGACCGCCGCCACCACGGGGACCGGCATGCTGCTGACCCGTCGCGGCGTCTCCCGCGGCTTCACGGTCATGACGCCCCGGGCCGAAGGAGGCACGCTGGCATCGGTCGATGCCGGTGCCCGCGCGGCCCTGCCGCTGGTGTTCTTCATGGCCGGCCAGGTGACGGATCAGGTGGCGGGGCAGTTGCTGCAGGACGGCTGGTTGCCCGACACGCCGGTCGCGCAGGTGTCCGACGCCGGCGCGGACGACGAGCGCGTGGCGCAGACGACCCTCGGCGAGCTGGCGCGCGCGCCCGGCGGTGCTGCGGCGGGCGATGCGCCGAGTCTCCTGATCGTGGGCGAGATTGTCCGCCACGCATTGACGCACGACCGGGGCGCGTTGGCCGGACGCCGGGTTCTGCTGACCTGCAGCGAGGCGCTTCAGGAGCGCGCGGCCCGACGCGTGACCGACTTTGGCGGCCGTCCGATCCGTCGTCCCCTCGTCCGCTTGGTGCTGCGCGCAGAGGCACGGCCGTTGCTGTGTTCCGTGGCGCAGTTTGATGCTGTGATCCTCACCTCGCCCTCCGCCGTCAGCTGTTTCATCGAGGGCCTGGCCGCCGCACAGGTGGACCGCCGCCGGCTCCCCGGCCTCGTGGCCTGCGGGCCCGGCACCGCGGCGGAACTCCAGCAGGCCGGGCTCTTCGCCGACGTGACGCCGGCGCGTGACTTCGGCGCGGAGGGGTTGATCGCGGGCCTGCGCGAACGAGGCATCGGTGGTCGCCGCCTGCTCCGGCTCCGGTCCGACCAGGCCGGCGATGGACTGGGGGCCGGCCTGCAGGCACTGGGCGCCGAGGTCACCGACTGCGTGCTCTATGACAACATCCCGATCCATTACGATACGTTGCCTGCGTTCGACGCCGCCTTCTTCTCGAGCGCCTCAACCGTGGAGGCTTTCATGAATGCGTGGGGCGCCGGCAGACTCGACGGCAAACTGGTGACGGCCATCGGACAGCCGACCGCGGCGGCGCTGCGCCGGATGTGCCGCGAACCAGACGCCATCGGCGGCGAGGCCACGGTGGATGGCGCGATCGAGGCTCTGGCTACGCATTGCGTGCGACTGCGGATGGAGGCGGCACATGAACGGCTTTCCTGAAGTCAGGCTGCGGCGGTTACGGCGCACGGCGCCACTCAGGCGCCTGTTCGACTTGTCGCTGCCGGCGCCGGCCAAGTGGGTCTGGCCCGCCTTCGTTGTCGAGGGCGCCGGACGGCGCGAGGCGATTGAGGCGATGCCCGGCCAGTACCGGCTGAGCGTGGATCAGTTGGTCCGGGAGCTGGAGCCCGTGGCCGCGGCAGGGATCGGCGGCGTGCTGCTCTTTGGCCAGGTTGGGCCGGAATACAAAGACGCCCGCGGCAGTGCCGCCGCCGATGAGCATCTCGCAGTCCAGTGCGCGGTCCGCGAGATCAAGCAGCGCTACCCGGACCTGGTGGTCATGACCGATGTGTGCCTCTGCGCCTATACCAACCATGGCCACTGCGGGCCCCTGGCGCCGGATGGCGATGTGGACAACGACGCCGCCCTGGAAATGCTGCAGCGCGTGGCGGTTTCGCACGCGGCTGCCGGCGCCGACGTGGTGGCCCCGAGCGCGATGATGGATGGCCAGGTGGCAGCCATCCGCGCCGCTCTGGACGAAGCCGGCTTCCGGCAGGCGCTGATCATGAGTTACTCGACCAAGTTTGCCTCGTCCATGTATGGACCGTTCCGGGAGGCGGAGCAATCCTCGCCCTCGAAAGGCGACCGGCGCGGCTATCAGGCTTCCTATGGCGATCTGCGCCAGGCGCTGCGGGAATCGGACCTGGACGCGGCAGAGGGCGCCGACATTCTGATGGTGAAGCCGGCCCTGTTCTACCTCGATGTGATCAGCCGGCTGCGCGAGCGGACAGACCTGCCCATCGCGGCCTACAATGTGAGCGGCGAGTACGCCATGCTCCTCGCAACGGCCGAACGCGGCTGGGGCGATCTGCGCGGCATGGTGCGCGAGTCCCTGACCGCCATCGCCCGGGCCGGGACCGACATTCTGATCACCTACTGGGCGAGCCGGTATGCCGAAATAATGGAAGAATGATGGCAGGAGCAAGCAGACCCATGAAATCCACAACGCTTTTTGACCGCGCCGTGCGCGTGATCCCCGGCGGCGTGAACAGTCCCGTGCGCGCCTTCCACTCCGTGGGCGGCACGCCGCTTTACGTCGCGTCCGGCAAAGGATCGCACATCCGGAGCGTGGAAGGGCGCGACCTGCTGGACTTCTGCTGCTCCTGGGGCGCGATCATCCTGGGCCATGCCCATCCCGAGGTGGTGGCGGCCATTCAGCACCAGGCTGCGCAAGGCACCACCTTTGGCATCAACACGCAGTTGGAGGTCGAGTTTGCCGAACGTCTGCAGTCCCTGGCGCCGCACCTGGAGCGCATCCGGCTGGTCAGTTCCGGTACGGAGGCGGTGATGACGGCTGTCCGGATTGCCCGTGGCGCGACCGGACGGGATCGCATTCTCAAGTTCGACGGTTGCTACCACGGCCACAGCGACGGACTGCTGGTGGCCGCGGGCAGCGGACTGCTGACCGGCGGGATCTGCTCCTCGGCGGGCGTGCCGGCGGCAGTGGCCGGGGATGTGTTTGTGGTTCCGTTCAACGACCTGCCGGCGGTCGATGCCGTGGTCGCCGCGCATGGCACCAGCCTGGCCGCCATTCTGGTCGAGCCGGTGGCCGCCAACATGGGACTGGTGAAACCGGAGCCCGGCTTCCTCGAGGGCCTGCGGCGTGCGGCCGACCGCTGCGGCGCGGTCCTGATCTTCGACGAGGTCATCACCGGGTTCCGCTTCGGGCCCACGACCTATGGCGCCTTGTGCGGCGTGATCCCGGACCTGACCACGCTGGGCAAGATCATCGGCGGCGGAATGCCGCTGGCCGCAATCGGGGGCCGCGCGGAACTGATGGATTGCCTGGCCCCGCTGGGGCGCGTCTATCAGGCCGGAACGCTGTCGGGCAATCCGGTGGCCGTGGCCGCGGGGCTCGCCACGCTCCGCGTGCTGGAGCGCGAGAATCCCTATGCCCGCATCGCCGCGCTCGCGCAGCAGGCGGCCGCGCACATCAACCGCCGCGCACAGGAACTTGGACGCAACCTGCACTGTGCCCAGGAGGGCGGGTTGTTCACCTGCTACTTCCAGCCCGGACCGGTCCAAAATCTCGCCGACGCCCGGGCCAGCAACACGCAGGCCTATGCCGCATCTTTCCATCGCCTGCTGGATGCCGGGATCTACCTGCCGCCCTCCCAGTTCGAGGTGGGGTTCGTCTCCATGGCGCATACCGAGGACGAGGTGATGCGGTTTGCCGACGGGATGGTCGCATGACCCGGCTGACGAGTGCCCTGCACAGCTACGCGGCCCGCGGCCCGGGCGCTTCGATGTAGACGACGGGCATCGGCCGGATGCCAACAGGCCCTGCGCCGATCGGTTCGTCCCTGCGAGCGAGTCGCCCGCACGTCGCCAGGACCGCCGCCAGATGAAAGCCACTGGCCGGCGCCTCCCCGGATTGCGGGAGATGGAACATTGGAATGCTGGAATGTTGGGAAAAGGCCCATCAGACAGTCCAATTGTCTGCGATTCGTTTCCCAGCAGACCTCACCATGGCATGGATGGAATGCGAACCGCCTGAGTTCCCCCCCACGGAGGGCTCCCCCGTGCAAGACTCCGCATGGGATGCGGGATTCAGAGCCCAGTCGTCACACCATTCCAGCACTCCAGCATTCCACCATTCCAACTCTCGCAGTCTGAGGCGCCTCGGTGCCGGTTGACAGCGGGACGCGTTCTGCCCCATCCTCGGGTTGAGACGCTCAGCCGGGTACGGAGAACGATTCCATGGATCCAGTCAAACAACGCGCATTCCGCCATGCCGAGCAGTTGCTCGGCGTCGGCACGCTGGGGCTCATTCTGCTCGGCTGCTTTGTCGTCATACGCCCGTTCGTGTCCGTGATTCTCTGGTCGGCGATCCTCTGCTATGCGACCTGGCCGGCCTGCGAATGGCTGGTCCGTCACCTGCACGGGCGGCGCACGCTGGCAGCCGCGATCATGACCATTCTGCTGGTGGCGCTCATGGCGCTGCCCATCGCGCTGGTGGGCAGTTCGCTGGCGGTCAGCGTGGAGAGCATCCTGGCGGCGGTGCGCAAGATCAGCGTCGAGGGGTTGCCGACGCCGCCCGAATGGATGACGGGGCTGCCGTTTGTCGGCGAGCTCGTCGGCACGCACTGGTCCGACCTGGCGCTGAACGCCGACCGCACCGCGGCCATTCTGAAGAAGCTGTTGGCGCACTCCCAGGGCTGGCTGCTGCGGAACAGCATTTACATCGGACAGGGCGTGCTGCAGGTCTGTCTCAGTGTCGTGGTCTCGTTCTTCTTCTATCGCGATGGGCACCAGGTGGCGCGCAGCGCATCCGAGGCTGTCCAGCGCGTCGTGGGCGAATACACGCAGCACCTGATTGAGGTGGCCGGCGCCACGGTGCGCGGCGTGGTCTACGGGGTCCTCGGAACGGCCCTGGGACAGGGGATCATGGCGGCCATCGGCTTCACGATTGCGGGCGTGCCCGCGCCGCTCTTCTGGTCGCTGCTGGTGGCGATGCTCTCGTTCCTGCCGGTCGGACCGCCGCTGATCTGGGTTGGCGCCACGATCTGGCTGGTCTCACAGGGCTCGACCGGCTGGGCCGTCTTCATGGGCCTGTGGGGGTTGCTGGGGATCAGCGGGATCGACAACGTTCTGCGCCCGATCCTGATCAGCCGCAATGCCAAGCTCTCCTTTCTGCCGGTGCTGCTGGGCGTAATGGGCGGCCTGATGGCCTTCGGCCTGATCGGGGTGTTTCTCGGCCCGACGCTGCTGGCGGTGGGGTTGAGCGTGGCCAAGGAGTTCGCGCGCGGTACCCACCAGACCGAGCCGGTCCAGGCCGCCGACGTCGGCGCCGACAGGGCAGTTGATGCGGCGGTGGAGTAGCCGGCGGCACACACACAAATCGCCGCGCCCGCTAGCATGCCCGTACCTAGCGGGCTACGGGCTGGAAGCCCGTGCCACGCACGCCCTGTGGCGCACGTCGGCCCGACGTGCGTCCCGACGAGCAGGGGCGCCCCAGGCCCTTGAGGCAACCGGGCGGCCAACGCCCAGCTGCAGTCTGAACCGTGATTCTGCGAAATTTGCGGACAACCAACTTAAAGATATAGAGGCAAGCCCGCCGCGCGGCTGCGCCGCGAATGGATTGCGGGCGCTGGAATGCTGGAATGTTTGAGGGCAAAAACGTCACGCTTGACGGCGAGATGCCGCTGGGATAGATTACCCACGCCATTCGGCGCGCTTGTCGCGTTCGTGTGGAGAGAAGCAATGCAAAGGGCTCGGGCGGTCTGGCTGGCGGCGGCGGCAGTGATCCTGGGATCGGCGTTTCCGGGCTTGGTGCCCTGCGCTTGGGCGGCGGCTACTGAAGGCCACGGCGGAAGCTCGCCCGACCTCACCTCCCGCATGATGGTGCTGGCGCTGCAGGTGGGCGTGATCCTGTTTGCGGCCCGCATCGGCAATATGCTGTTCCAGCGCCTGAAGATGCCCGGCGTGCTCGGCGAGCTCTGCATGGGCGTGGTGATTGGACCCTACATGCTCGGTGGGCTGGGGATTCCCGGGCTGCGCGGCTTCGAGCAGGGGGTCTTCGGCCTGGCGCCCGGCGTGGCCGTGGGCGCGGCGCCCGTTTCGCCGGAGCTCTACGGCATCTGCAGCGTCGCCTCCATCGTGCTGCTGTTCCTGGTGGGGCTCGAAACGGACATCAAGCTCTTCCTGCGCTATGCCGTCGCGGGCGGCCTGGTGGGCTTGGGCGGTGTGGTCTTCTCCTTCGCGGTCGGTGACCTGCTGGGCGTCTGGCTGCTGCCCCGGATCATGCCCGGGAACTTCACCTTCGTGCATCCGGCCTGCATCTTCCTCGGCGTGATGTCCACCGCCACCTCGGTGAGCATCACCGCCCGCATTCTCTCCGAACGGCGCAAGCTGGAGTCGCCGGAGGGCGTCACGATCCTGGCCGGCGCGGTGATTGATGACGTGCTGGGCATCATCATGCTGGCCATCGGCATGGGCGTGATCGGTTCGTCAGGCGGCCAGGGCCACATCGACTGGGGCCTGATCGGCGTGATCGCCGGCAAGTCGTTCGGCATCTGGCTGGTGGCGACCATCGTCGGCATCCTGGCGGCACACCACATCGGCCGCCTGCTCAAGCTCTTTGGCGGGAGTTCCGAGATCGCCATGATGGCGCTGGGGCTGGCGTTGATCGTGGCCGGCTTGTTCGAAGAGGCCCATCTGGCCATGATCATCGGCAGCTACGTGATGGGGCTGTCGCTCTCACGCACCGACATCAGCCACGTGATCCGGGAGCACCTGGGCGCCATCTATGCCTTCATGGTGCCGGTCTTCTTCGTGGTGATGGGCATGATGGTCGACCTGCCTCAGCTCTTCTCGCCGCGCATCCTCGGGTTCGGCCTGCTCTACACCGTCCTGGCGGTTGTGGCCAAGCTGCTCGGCTGCGGCCTGCCCACACTGGCCTGCGGGTTCAACCTGCGCGGCGCGCTGCGGATCGGCGTGGGCATGATCCCGCGCGGCGAGGTGGCCCTCATCGCGGCCGGCATCGGTCTGGCCTCCGGGTACCTCTCGAAGGAGGTCTTCGGCGTGGCGATCATGATGACGCTCCTGACGACCGTCCTGTCGCCGCCGTTGCTGGTCTGGGCCTTCAACCTGAAGGGTTCCGGGGTCCGCCGGCAGCAGACCGAGCGCGATGCGGCCAGCGAATTGCACTACGACTTCCCCTCGCCGGAAGTCGCGGATCTCATGCTCAACCACCTGCTGGAGAGCTTCCGCAAGGAGGGCTTCTTCGTGCACGGGTTGAACATGGCCGAGTCGCTCTACCAGTTGCGGCGCGACGCCATGATCATCGGTGTGCGTCGTACCGGCACGCGGATCGTGTTCGAATGCGACCCCGACGAAAAGCCCTACCTGCGCACCGCGATGGTTGAGGCGGTGGCAGAGTTCGAGCAGATCGTCCACGAGCTGCGCAAGCCGATGGATACCCTGGGGGCCGAAGCGACCGCTGAAGAGACGCTGCGCCTGGACCGCCTGGCCCGCTGGCGCCGTTACCTGGCGCCCGACCGCATGCTGCCGCTGCTCCGGGCGGACTCGGCAGACTCGGCGATCGAGGAGTTGCTGGCCAAGCTGGCCGCCACCGGTGCCGTGCGTGACCTCGAGACCGCCCGCACCGCGGTGCTGCGGCGCGAATCGGCCATGCCCACTGGCCTGAGGCATGGCATCGCCTGCCCGCACGCGCGGACCGACGCGGTCACCGAACTGGTCTGCGCGGTCGGACTCCACCCCACGGGGATTGACTTCCACGCCATGGACGGCCTGCCGGCACGCGTGATCCTGCTGGTGCTGACGCCCACGAGCGCCATCGCGCCCTACATGGAGTTCATGGCCATGCTGCAGAGCGTGCTGGATGAGGAGGGCCTGAAGCGCGTGCTGGCCTGCCAGACCGGCCCCGGCATGTTCGATGCCCTGACACGCCGGCCCGTAGCCGGCGCCTGAGGTGTAACCACCCGTTCCCGACAGCCGGCGGCACCGCCAGGCCTGGATCGGCAATCGGAGGAGCAGTTGAGATGAAGCGGATCGCAGGTCTATCGGTTCTGGCAATCGCGTGGGCGGGGCCGCTCCTGGCCCAGGGGACGGGTGCCGGCGGCGTGGCCGAGGCTACGCCGCTGACCTGGCTGATCGCGCCGGCGGGTGCCCTGCTGGCGCTCGCGATCGCGCGCCTCTTCTACGTGAACATGCTCAAGGCCAACCCGGGCAACGCCCGCATGGTCGAGATCGCCGGCTACGTGCGCGAGGGCGCCATGGCCTACCTGCGCCAGCAGTACTCGCGCGTTGGCCTCGTGTTCGCCATCCTGGTGGTGGTCTTCAGCGTGCTGGCCCTGATGGGTGTGCAGAACCCCTTCGTGCCGGTAGCCTTCCTGACCGGCGGGTTCTTCTCCGGCCTGTGCGGCTACCTCGGCATGACGACCGCCACGCGCGCCTCGTCGCGCACGGCCCAGGGTGCCAGCGAGAGTCTGAACCGCGGCCTGCAGGTGGCCTTCCGCAGCGGCGCCGTGATGGGGCTGGTGGTGGTGGGCTTCGGCCTGCTCGATATCTCACTCTGGTTCTGGATCCTCGATCGGCTGGTCTACACGCCCGCGCACATGGCCGCGGGCTTCGGCCACATCGTCGGCGACATCTGGCTGGTGCAGGCCGGCATGGACCCGGCCTCGCGACTGGTCGAGATCACCACCACCATGCTGACCTTCGGCATGGGCGCCTCCACGCAGGCGCTCTTTGCGCGCGTCGGCGGCGGCATCTACACCAAGGCCGCGGACGTGGGCGCCGACCTCGT
>CAZZCT010000135.1:8677-14397 GCA_964652365.1 uncultured Lentisphaerales bacterium | reverse complement strand
TGCCAGTACTGCTCGCGACCGGCGGTGCAGGTGCGCCAGCGGAACCAGACCTGGGCGTCGGCGCCGTGCGCCAGCTGCTGGTAGGAGACGCTGCGGATCTCACCCGGCCGCGGATTGCGCCCGAAGCTCGACCACCCACCCGGACCGGCGGTCTGCTCCATGATCCAGAAGTTGCGCTGCTTGAGACCGCGCATGACGTCGGCCGCGAAGGCCGCGTCGTACGGCGTCTCGGGCACACCCCAGACAGGGTAGTTGTCCCAGCTCACGAAATCCAGCTCCTCGGCCAGCTCGTAGTAGTTCAAGTCCTTGAAGAGCCCCATGAAATTGTGCGTCACGAAGTGCTTCGGGCATTGCGCGCGCAGGATCTGCACCTGGTCATGCTGGAAGCGCACGTTGAGCCAGGTGTTGAACCGCTTCCAGTCGAGGCAGGCGCTCGGGTTGTGCGTCCCGGCGTCGAGCGGCACCGGAATCTCGCCCCAGTCGCCGAAGCAGTGCCCCCAGAAGTGCGTGCCCCAGGCCTGGTTGATCGTATCGAGCGTCTGGTACTTACGCCGCAACCAGGCGCGCCACTCGCCACGGCAGACGTCGCAGTGGCAGACCGGGTGACCAAACTCGTTGTCAGTCTGCCAGCCGATCACGTTGGGCGTGCCCACGAAGTGTTCGGCCATGGCCCGGGTGATGCGTTCGGAGAGCAGCCGGAACGTTCCGCTGCTGAAGCAGTTGTTCTTGCGCACACCCCACTCGGCGCGCTGTCCGCTGGCCTGCACCGCCAGCATCTCCGGGTACCGGCGGGCCGCCCACGCCGGCATCACGGCCGTCGGCGTACCCAGAATTGCGGAAATGCCGTGACGCCCCAGGATCGCCAGCGCCTCATCCAGCCACTCGAAGGTGAAGCGCCCCTCCTCCGGCTCCAGGAAGACCCAGGCAAACTCCGCCATCCGCACAACGTTGAAGCCGGCGCGCTGCATCAGCTGCGCATCACGCGTCCAACGTTTCCGCGTCCAGTGTTCCGGGTAGTAGTCCACGCCAACGTACATCGTGCGCTCCTTGTCCCGCCGGGCGGGCGGCTCATCCGCCCGCGACGGCATGGGTCAGACGATAGCGTAATTCACCGCCGCGCAACAGCCCTTGGATTGCGGGAGATGGAACACCGGAATGCTGGAATGTTGGGAAATGGCCCGTCAGACGGTCTGATCGCCTGTGATTCGCCGCCCGGCAGACATCACCATGGCAAGAACCCAAGGGGACAGAAGAACCCAAGGGAGAACCCAAGGGACAGTGAATCTGCGAGTCGCGAGACGCTCGCATCTGCCGGTCGGCTCAATCGTGGCACGGGCTTTCAGCCCGTAGCCGTGAGCTCGATGCGGACAGAATCGCGGCAGACGGCGCGACGCGCGTCCCGTGCCCGCTCACAGGCCCGTACGCTCGCAGGCTACGGGCTGAAAGCCCGTGCCACGCCCGCCCGCGCACCGACGGGCAGGGCCGCCCCAGGCCCTTGGGGCACCCAGTCGGCCAACGACCAGCCGCAATCTGAACCGTAATCCGCGAAAGCTGGAATCTGCGGTTCGATTGGGTTGTGGGCGTGGTCCAGGTCAAGTTGTGTCCAGAGACCGCACGGCACTGACGGCACGGCGCAGAGCACCGTGCTACGGCGCCGTAGAACGGTCCTCCGGGCCGTTCGTCCCGCCGCGAACATCCACATCGAACGTCGAATCTGGGACTGCATTGGACGTTGAGCGTTCGATGTTCAGTACGCGGTGGCGATCGGGCTACGTCGTGTTTGATTGCCGTCCGATCCAAATCGCTATCGCTATCGGGATCGACGATCATGCGATGGCTTCGATTTCGATAGCGACTTCCCCACCGCGGCCGGGACAGGCCCGGCCCTCCATCGGCCGGCCGCCGCCCTTGGAGGGGCGACCCTGTGTCGCCCGCGGCGGGGTGAAGTTACGGACGAGCTGCGGCGTCGCTACCCGCCAACCGCCGGCGGATCAGCCCGGCGCGTGCCGACATACAGATCGTATGCCACCAGGCGGCACTCGATCGGACCGTTGTAGAGCGGCAGCCGGCGCGAGCTGTGCAGGCCGATGCGGCGCGACAGCTCCAGGTTGCCGGTGAGCACAAACCCGCGGTAGCCGTTGCAGCGGCGCTTGAGAAAGTCGCCGATCCGGCCGTAGATCGCCACCAACTCGCTGGCATCGCCCATGCGTTCGCCGTACTCGGGGTTCATGAAGACCACCCCGGGTGTGGCCGGGACCTCGGTCTCGGCGAAGTCGCAGACGCCGAACGTGATCAACTGCTCCACCCCGGCCCGGCGGGCGTTCTGGCGCGCCGCATCGACGGCCTCGGGCGCCAGGTCGGTCGCGATGATCGGCGGCAGCCCGGTGGTACGCACGTGTTCCCGCGCCGCATTGCGCAACTGCTCCCAGCGCACGGACATCGCGTCGTCCGTGCCGTCCGTGAAGCCGCGCACCGACATGAAGCAGAAACGCTCGCGCAGAATCCCTGGTGCCTGCCGGCAGGCGATCATCGCCGCCTCAATCGCCGGCGTGCCGCTGCCGCACATGGGCGCCACGAAGGGCACCGTGCCATGCCAATCGGCCGCCAGGATGCAGGCCGCGGCCAGCGTCTCCTGCATGGGCGCCTTGCCGGGCTGCAGCCGGTAGCCGCGCTTGGAGAGTGGTTCGCCCGTGGTGTCGACGTAGATCCGCACCTCGTCGTCGCGCCACAGGGCGAACAAGGCCACGCCTTTATACTCGGAGCCGGAATCCGGCCGGCGCCCATACGCCGCGCGCAGTCGGTCGACCACGGCGTCCTTGATCCGCAAGGCCGGCAGGCGCGTATCGCGGATCGTGTCCTGGCGCACAGTGCTGTTCACCGTGAAATATCCGTCCGGTTCGATCCATCGCTCCCACGGCAATTCGCGCACGATGCCGTAGAGGTCGGTCAGGTTGCGGGCCTCGGCGCTGCTGACCAGCCACAGCACGCGATGGGCCGTGCGCAGCCACAGGTTCAGCCGCATTGCGTCGCATAGCGAGCCGCGGACCGTGGCCGCCGTGTCGGAGATCTCGGTGACCTCGAAACCCAGGGCTTTGGCCTCGCGCGCGGCGAACGGAGCAAGTCCGCGCGCGCAGGAGAGCACCAGCGTGCCGGGTTCAGTCCAGTTGGCGGATGGTATGTTCATGAATTGATTCTACGGGTTGGCAGTGCCACACCCCGTCCCTTTCAGTCCCTCGGCGTCAGTCCGCCCGAGTCAGCCGAAGTTTCCGTGTCTCCAGGCCTCGTCGTAGAGCGCCAGGATGTTGTCGACGGGCGTGTTGCCCTGCAGATTGTGGCAGGGCGCCAGGATGTAGCCCGTGCGGTCCGATGCCAGCGCATCGATGCAGTGGCGCACCTCGGCACGGACCTCCGCGGGCGTGCCGAAGGGCAGGATGCGCTGGTTCTCCACGGCGCCGTGGAAACACAAGCGGCTGCCGAACTCGGCCTTCAGCTCCCGCATGTCCATGCCCGGACAAGTCCACTGCACCGGGTTGAGAATGTCGATGCCCATCTCAACCAGCAGCGGCAGGAACACCCGACAGGCGCCGTCGTCGTGATGCATCACGCGGATGCCGAACTGGTGGCACAGGTCAATGAAGCGCCGGTGGTGCGGCGCGTAGAAGGCGCGGTACAGCTCGGGGCTGATCATGGGGCCGGTCTGCGTGCCCAGATCGTCGGTCACCTGCGCCACGTCGATCAGCCCGTCGCAGGCCTCGAACATGCGGCGATGGTGATCGTAGAAGAAGTCCGAGATGCGCCCTAGCAGTACCTGCGTGAACTCCGGGTCCTCCAGCGGGTCGACCAGCGAGGTCTCCAGGCCGCGCAGCAGATTATGAAAGTAAAACGGCGCCATGTAACCGCAGGCGACGGCCTGCTTCTCGCGGGATGCCGCCGCGCGCGCGCGCATGCCGGCATAGTCGAACCAGTCGGCCGACGGCCATTGGTAAGCCGCCAGATCGTCGAGCGTACGGGCCGCGGCCAGGGGGTGGTGGTAGACCTCGTCGTAGGTGCCGCCGGGATGGCTGACGCGACGACGGCGAATGCCCCAGAAGTCGATGCTCTCGCCCACCGGCATGGCCGGCGCCGCCGGTCCGATGTAGTCCGCCCACGTTCCGCCAAAACCGTCCAGATGCAGGGCGGCGTGAATGTCGACCCCCGGCCCGAAATGGCTGCGCAGGCGCTCCCAGACCTCCGAAGTGGCCCAGATGTCGAGCGGCACGCGGTCGACCGGTTGGTGGTTGATCGCAGCCAGCACGCGTTCGCGCGAGTTCATGGAGTCAGAGGACATAGCAGGTGGCAGTATGACACGGTCAGGGGCCGGGGGCAATGCAGGAGGCGCGTAAGTCACAAAAGCGACCAAGAAACACTAGATTTCTCGGCACGAGCAATCCAGCCACTCTGCAATGACCGGCCGGATGGCCGCACGAGCCTGCGCCAGCGGCCATGGCAGGTCGCAACCCGCCGCCCGCTGGTGTCCGCCGCCTCCATAGCGCGTCGCCAGCCAGGTCGCATCCAGCGGCGCCCGGGTCCGGATGCTCAGCCGCGTGACGTTCGGCTCGCGGCCGGCTTCGTAGAAGAACAGCGCCACCCGATTGCCGCGCACAGCCCGCGGAATCTCGATCACGTCGTCGGCGTCGGCCTTGTTGCTGCCCGTCTCGGCGAAATCGCGGGCGCTCAGCGTGACGGTGGCGACCTGGCCTTCGTTCAGGATCTCCAGCGAGTTGTAGGCCCGACGGCGCAGTTCCAATACGCGCGGATCAAACTGCCCGTAAATCTGGTCGTTGATGAACGCAGTTCGCACGCCGTAGCGCAACAGCTCAGCCGCGCAGCGCAGCGTGGCCGGACGCGTCTGCTCATAGGCGAAACGGCCCGTATCCGTGATCAGCGCCACCCAGAGCGCCTCGGCGGCGGCCCGGTCGAGCCGCCAGCCCGCGCGCCGCGCCAGGCGCCAGACCATCTCGCCCGCCGAACTGGCGCGCGCATCGATCCAGTGGTGGGTGCCAAAGCGGGTGTTGGTGCGATGGTGGTCGATGTTGACCGTGGCGACCTGCCCGACCAAAGCCCGAAGCGGCTCCGGCAGACGGTCGACGGCACCGCAGTCAACCACCACCAGCAGGTCGCAGCCCGAGGCCGCGGCCACAGCCGGCGGCACCAGGCTCTCGCAACCCTCCAGGAAACCCGGCGTGCCGAGTTCCTCGCGGCAACCCGCCACGTAGACCGTGCGTCCTGACCCGGCCAGCAGACGCCCCATCGCCAAGGCCGCGCCCAAGGCATCGCCGTCTGGTCGCGCATGTCCGCTCACCACCACCCGGCGGGCGGACTGACAAGCAGACAGTGCCTGGCCGATCGACGACCGCCCCCCGCGGCTGCGCGTGGCCGGACCAGGCGATGGTAAGGCAGTCGCGCCGACTCCACCCGCCTCCGGCGCTGCTGACAGTACTGGCTCCATAGGTCGTTACATCATGCCATTGCATCGGCCGGATGGGAAGGCGCATCCCGCAGGGATCAGCAATTCGCAGTATGGCCGGAAGTCGTACCCTGTGCGGCCACAATGCGAATTACTGTCTGCGCTGTCTTCGCCTGGTGGGCTCCGGCGCCACACGTCGTCGCCGCCGCCTGCGGTGGACTGGCGCATCCCGCAGGGATGCCAGAACGTAGCCGGGGGTTGAGCGGAGCGATAC
>CAZZCT010000135.1:0-8577 GCA_964652365.1 uncultured Lentisphaerales bacterium | reverse complement strand
CTGGCGCATCCCGCAGGGATGCCAGAACGTAGCCGGGGGTTGAGCGGAGCGATACTCCCGGAATCGGGTCGCGCACATTGCACCCTGTGGACTGGCGCATCCCGCAGGGATGCCAGAACGTAGCCGGGGGTTGAGCGGAGCGATACCCCCGGAATCGGGTCGCGCACGTTGCACCCTGAAGGGGTGCCAGAACGCCCATGGGCGCGGTGGAAACCGCGGCAGCCCGCCCACCGACACGCCGCCGACGGCGCGCGATCACGTCAACCGCTGCGGCAACGTACGGCCGTGGTTGAAGAAGTAGACCAGCGTGTCGTGCTCGACCTCCGGCGGAATCGAATGGTCGGAGTGCAGGATGAAGCCGCTGCCCATCTTCAGAACCGGCGTGACCTTGCGTTCGATCTCGGCGTCGATCGCCGCGCGATCGTTGCCCGCCACGATCCGGATGTCGAGGCCACCGCAGAAGCTGATCTTGTCGCCGTATTTCTGGGCCAGTTCGATCAGGTCCATCCCCGCTTTGACTTCCATGGCCTGGAGGCAGTCCATGCCAGCCCGGATCAGGCCCGGCACCAGCGGCTCGACGTAGCCGCAGGAGTGCACGATCACCTTCAGCCCCAAGTCGTGCGCGAAGTCGAAGAGGCGCTTGTGGCCCGGCTCCATGATCTCCTGGTACATGGCCGGCGACATGAACGGCTTCTCCTTGAAACCCATGTCCTCGTAGAACCACATGGCATCCGGCAGCCCCTCCTCGGCAAACAGCACGGTCAGGTGGCGGATGGTCAGCTCCGTATAGGTCATCACCATGTCCTTGACCCAGTCCGGGTCCAGCGCCATGCCCACCAGCATGCCTTCGTGACCGCAAATGGGGTGCATCTGCTCAAAGGGCGCCACACCGGCCCAGACAAAGGCGCGGTTTTCGGCCGCCGCCAGCCGCCGCGTGTTACGGTAGTGTTCGAACGAGATCCGCCGGCGGTCCAACCCGCAAAGGCGCGGACGCGCGAGCTTGTCCCAGCTTTCGCGGTCCACCACGTTGAATCCGACGTGCTCCGGTGTTCCGGACTTACCCTTCCAGTAGCGCAGGCGGGCGCCATTGCCGTCGAGCCGCAGGATGGTCTCGTCCGTCTCTTCCAGGGTGACGGGCGCGAAGTCCAGATCGGCGGTGCTGTTGAGCCAGCCCGCACCGCGCCAGCTCATGTCGAAGTGAGCGACGTGGTCCTCGCCCTCGTTGAGCTTACCCTGCTCGATGTACTTCCGTGTGGTCTCGCCCCACAGGCCATCGCCGCAGGGCAGACAATCGACGGGCTGACGGTTCAGGGCCGCCAGAAAGCGCTGCTTGTGGGTCATCCTCTCCATGGTCAGTTGCTCCTTGCACCGGGTTGCGCGTAGATGCTCTCAGAGCCCCCTGCCGACCGCAAGCCCAAACGGCACTAAGCCGAGGCAAGGCCCAAACCGGCGAAGCCGCCGTCAGGGTTCCCGGAACGGGAAATCTAGGGCCGCGGGTACTCCATGGTGACGCAGTGCCACGCGCCGCTGGACTCGATGATGTCTTTGGCGTTGAGCGGAACGAGCTTTCGACCAGGCAGGGCCGCGCCAAGGATCGCCAGAGCCTCCGCGTCCTCGGGGATCCCGTACACCGGCACGATGACCTGATCGTTGACGATTAAGCCGTTGGTATAGGTGCGGACCACGGGCAGCAGAAAGAAGGCGTAATAGACGTCCGGTTGCGGGATGCGCAGCACCTCCCAGGGAGCGCCGTCGCCGTTTGTCGTGCCGGCAAACAGGGCTGCGCACTCCTCCAGCACCGCGTAGTCCACCTGGCCCGGACGGTACTGAGCGACCACGACCGTATCAGCATCGACCACTTTGAGGAACATGTCCACGTGTCCGGTGCCATCCAGGCTTGGGGCCTGCGGCACGATGGCTTTTGTCGCCTGCAGCGCCGTGGTGATGCGCACATCGATCGTCGACGGGTTGACCCCCGGGTTCCCTTCGTAGGTCCGCTCGGAGTAGACCACAGTGCCGCGACCATCGGTGGTCAGGTTCCCGCCCTCGGTATAGACCACGTGGGCCGCATCCGCTCGATCGACACACGGGACTCCGAACAACCCGGCAAAGTATGGTGGCACGCCATCGTCCAACGGTCGGCTGCTGTAGTAGTGGAAATCGGTCAGGGCCCACTGACCGGTCCCGTTGTAAACGAACACCGGGCCATAGTCGCGCATCCAGAAGCTATCGTGCTGGTACACGATCCAGGCGATCCGCGACACATCCACTCCGACGCGGGTCAACAGGCGCTCCACCCGGCGTTGCTCGCCGGTCGTGTCAACCCACAGGTAGATCCAGGCACCTCCACGCAGGATGGTCCGGATCATGACCACATAGTCGTCGGTCAGGCGGCCGATCCCCGGCCAGGCGAGCAGTACGGCGTCCATTGCTTCGAACTCGCCGCGGGGGCGGAAGCCCGGCAGCACCGGGCCGCCATCCTGGGCTTGCTGGCGGCGCGCCGGCTGGGATACCTCGGGAATACCCAGTCTGGCGAAGACCGCTCGCAGCAGGGTTCGGCCCTCAGCGTCGGTCAAACCGAGCTCGCGAAACCGTCCGGCCCGCTGCAGCGCCACAGCCGTCTCTTCGAACGAGCGGCGGTAACGGACCGGCGCGGCGGGGGTCTGCCGCTGGATCTCGGCCAGCATGGCTTTCAGCCGGCCGTGGTGGCGCGCATCCTGTGCCGACCAGAACTCCGGCCCCTGGCCGCGCGCGGCGACTGCCAAACAGAACACCAAGGCGATACAGCACCCGAATGACCCTGCCATACGTTTCATGCGCAAATCGTCTCAAATCACCACTCCGACGACAAGCCGAATCGCGCGCCTGAAGCCCCCCGCTGCCGCGTATCCCCTACCCCTCCGCATCTTGCCGCTGCGGCTCAATCGCGCATCCGCCCCACCTCCAGCCCCGCCTTGGCCAGCACCTCCGGGAGCTGGCGGACGGCGGAACGATCGTAGTCCTTGATCTCCTCGGTCAGACTCGTGTCATCCCACGGGACCAGACACGGGTGAAGCTTCTTGGCATCGTCGCGGGGACCCAGGCGCCAACCGTTCCGCAGGCGCTCGACATTCCAGCGGCCATGCTCCATGCGGGCCATGCACTCGACTTCATCGGCGGTGAACTGGGCGGCGTCGAAGACGACCGGATGGGCGGGGTCGGCGGTCGGCCGGACCTCGAAGCCGCAGGACTGGAGCACCTGGACCGCGTACTTGGCCTGCTCTAAGTTGGCTGTCTTGTAGGTGGCGGGCAGGTCTGGCCACGGCTTCATGGGGTCAGGCAGCTTGCCGGAGCTGCCGCGAACGTACTCGGCATGGAAGGCCTTGGCCATCTCCTCGAGGGTGTCCGCGGGGTAGTCCGGCGCGGGCACCACGACCAGCGCGCGCACGGTCTGCGGATCGAGGGGCACCGGGAAGAGCGTGGGCGTGCCCGCCCAGAGCGGGTCGGCGGTGAGGCAGGCCGCCGCGTCGCCGGTCTCGGCCGCGGTGGCCGCCACAACCGCGACGGTCGCGCCAAAGGCCAGGGCCACGCGGTACTCGATCGCGCTGACTTTCCCGCCGCCGAACCCCAGGCAGAGAATCTGCTCTGGGGGAATCCCCGCGTCCAGCAGGTCGCGCCAGCCGGCCAAGACCTGCTCGGCCGAGAAGCGATCCTCGCCGTGCTCGCGCAACTCGTAGGTCGTGTCGCGGAGGGCATCGCTCGGCAACAGGCGCGGGATGTAGCCCAGCAGTGTATACTGGCAGGCGTTACGCCCGCGCAACGCGCGCGTGACCTCGCCCACACAGCCGGGAACGCCCACCGCCGTACCGCCGGAGATGACCGTACCCGTGAAGGGCTCCAGGGCCGCCTCGATCAGCGGACGGAAACGGGCTGACGCCGATCCGGCCAGAGTCCCCGCGCCGCCGGCGATGAGGATGGCCTTAGGCGGCAGGGCGGTCGGAATCGGTTCCGTGCGCGGCTTCAGGCGGCCGGCCAGTCCCAGCAGATCGAGCGCCCATTGCAGTTCCGATGGCGGGACCGTGATGTTACTCTGAAGGTGCTCGATGGCCTCGGACTCCTGGCTCAGGAGGTCCGCGGCCACGCAGCGCGTGCCGTCGAGCATGTGGCGGATGGCACGGCAGTAGCAGGCCAGCGCCTCGTCGAAGCGCCGCAGCAGCAGATTGAGACGACCGGCCGTGAAGCAGGCCTGCGGCATCTCCGTGTTGGTGACGATGTGACCGTGACAGGTACGCACGGCCTCGAGGATGGTGACGCGCAGTGTTTCGGCGATGTCCAGACCGCGCGCCTGGACCGCTTCGAAGGTCAGCATGCCGGCGAGGTAGTACGGATTCGCCGGTTCGTGTTCGTGCGCGCGATGCCAGCAGGAGCCGGCCGTCTTGCGCTCACGCGGGAGCACCTCCAGCGCCCAGGCCAGTCGAGCCAGGGCACGGGCGGCCAGGCTCTCACGCTTGCGCAGGTTGGGCACGAAGGGAGCAGCGGAGCAACTGTCGCAGGCGGCCACGGCCTGTTCCAGATACGCGCGGCCCTGCTGGTAGGCAGCACTGCTCGGTGTGTGACGGTTCTCCTGGCAGAGCGCGCAGCCGAGCGCGATCAGGCGCTCGCAGCGGTTGGCGTCCTGTGAGGCGGCGTCGGATTCAAGGATCTCGACGACGCCCCGAGTGTCACCACTGGCCGCCAGCAAGCGCGCCAGAGAAAGCGCCAGGACCGAACGTTTGGACTGCGATGGCTCGTTCGCGAGAATCAGCCGCTGCGCGGCGATCTCGGACTCCACCTCCTGTCGCGCAGCGATGGCGGCGTAATTGGCGGTCATGCCGTCGATGTCGTGGGCCATCGCATTGAAGTTGCGGTCACCCTCCTCCATGAGCGCGGCCAGCAGGTTGCCGGTGCGGCGGGTGGCCGGCGAGAGAGGGATGGCTGTCTTGTAGATGCGGTCGTGGAGGGTGTCAGCCCAGGCGTGCTGCAGCCACGTCCGCACCTGCAACTCGGCCTTGCGGTCGCCAATGGCGACCTGCTCCTCGGCTGTGAATCCGAGCGCCGCGCAGCGGTCGTTACGGAGGCTGACGATGTAGTGCATGTCGCGATAGCCGAAGCGGTCATCGCCCAGCAGCGTGCCCTTCTCGTCGCGCTCGTGGATGGTGAAGTTGGCCTCTACGAAGAGCTTCACGGCCTCGACCTGCTCGAGCGTCTGGACAATGACTCGGCCGCCGCAGAGGTCGGTCATCTTTGCCAGAGGGTTGGGCCTGTACTTGCCCCACTTGCGCACGCACTTCTCGGCGAAGCTGGAGACGGTCTTGGCGCGTGTCTGCACGAAGGCCTCGGGCAACGAAACCGCACAAGCCAGCTTCAGCACCCGCTCCAGCGCGGTGGCGAAGGTTCCGTAGTGCGGTCGTTCGGCGACGTAGCGCTCGATCTGGCGCTTGTGCACCTCGGCGGTGATCGACTGTTGCGCGTCCATAGGCGAAACCCCCGCGACCGGATGCGCCACACCAGCGCAATACGCCAGCCGTGCTGGCAGAGTGGCACAAACGCGCAGGGGCGTCAAGGATGCCTCAGACTGCGGGAGTTGCCGTGAGCTCTGCCGCCACTTCGTGCACTTGGTCATGCTCTGGCAGGCTCGGCAGGAGCCTCGCCCTCCCATGCTTCGCATCAACCATGTGGTGATGTCAGGTCTGGGAGGGCGAACCTCCCGGTGAGCCGCCGTGCATGGCAGAAGCGCACGTCTCAGCGGCACGTTCGGCGACAACTCTCGCAGTCTGAGGGGACACGGCTCAGGGCGAACGCATCTGTATCGATCGCACGGATTTCCTATACCCAGCAGTCTCATTCCAGAGACGGAGCGCCTATGTTCCAGGCGCGTCCCCGTGTGCCCCGTGACGCCGGGAGGGCGAGGCTCCAGCCGAGCCGGTCGCCGGGTTGCCGCCGCGGCTCGCCGGGAGGCTCGCCCTCCCACACCTATCTCACCACCGCAACTCGTTCAGCATCCCTTGATACGGCCACTCTTCGGGGGTTACCGCCAGTCCTTTGCGGACTGGGTTGTGCCGCACATACTCCCACTTGTCGTGGTAGTTCTCCGACCGCCGCAGACGCGTGTCCCACTTGCCGGTTTGCCAGGTCCAGTCGGGATTCGGCGTTTCGCGTTTGAACATGGACTTCCAGTAGGTCACCCAGTTCGCGAGTGGAATCTCGAGGTCATGGGGCGCGCAGAACAGGTGCGCGTGATCAGGCATGAGGAGATAGAAGCCGACCGACCACGCCTTCGCCTCGGACCAGACCCGCACGACCGCCTCATGTGCCGCCGGCTGAGCCAGCCAAGGCACGCGGTGGCGGGTGCAGACCGTCAGGAACACGATGGTCGGGGCATTCCCAGAGATCAGTACGCCTGATGCCGGACACCGGCGTTGAGGCAACTCGGCCGTAGGGTCTGGTGTCACAGGCACGTCCTTTCGTATCTCTCGGGAGGGCGAGGCTCCGGCCGAGCCGGTCGCCGGGCTGCGGCGGCGGCTCGCCGGGAGGCTCGCCCTCCCGGTGTGTCACGTATTCCGTGTTTCACGCGTGTTCCCGTGTGCCCCGTGGCGCCGGGAGGGCGAGGCTCCAGCCGAGCCGGTCGCTGGGCTGTGGCCACGGCTCGCCGGGAGGCTCGCCCTCCCCCAACCGCGCGCGGCGACCGCCGTCCACCTCGAAGCTCCGCCGCTCCCCGGAAGCCAGGGCGGTGGGGGGGAGGCGAAGGCTGAGGTGGAATGGCCCGACCTGAGACGCGGCTCGCCGGGAGGCTCGCCCTCGCTGCCGATCCATGTTGCGACACGCGGCGGGAGGGCGAGCGTCCTCGCGAGCCGTCTCATCTTCGATCCTCACCGGCACGGTAGCCTTGGCCGCGTTCGCACGGCAGCGCTGAATCACGTGCACGATCTCATCCAAGATCTGCGCGCGAACCTGGTCCCAGTCCGCCTCGTGCCGGGTGCAGTCGTTCATCGACCGTTTGTCGTTGGGCACGACTTGGAAGCCGAGTACCCACCGGAGTTCCTCCCGCGTCTGGTCCGCGATGCTGCCTGCAAGAATCGGAATCACGCACATGTCGCCGCTTTCGGTGCGCCGACGGATCAAGGGCAGTTCGGTCTCCTGGATGCACTCAGACGCCGCGAAATCCTCGCTGATCAACAGGATGGCAATCTGAGACGCCCCGATCTCGTCGGCGATCCGTTAGCCGAGGATCGGGGCGCCCTCTGATGTACGGCTAAGCAGGTGGCAACGCCGTTGCGCTCTGCATGGCCACCGCGCGCCCCGCATACTCGAGCATGAACCCGCGAGCGTGTTCGGTCAGGTCCCAGCGGTTCAGTTCGGCGAGAGGCACCCACTCGGCGGCGTCGTGTTCGTCGCTGAGGTTCAGGGTGCCGCCGGTGACACGCGCTTCCATGCAGAGCGCAACCACACGGACGGCTGGCATGTCGAAGGAGGTGGCGCCAGCGAAGGCGGTCAGATCGACCGTCAGGCCGGTCTCCTCTGCCACCTCGCGGTGCAGGGCGTTGGCGAAGTCCTCACCCGGATCGACCTTGCCGCCAGGCCACTCCCAGTTACCCGCGAAGTGCCGGTTGGCGGCCGAACGCCGAATGAGCAGGCAGCGGCCCCGGTCGTCCAAAATCACGGCCTTCACCGCCAGCACGAATGGCTTCATCTGACCCTCGTCGCACATGATGGACAGGCGATCTGTCCCCCACCCCTCAGCCGGCCTGGCCTGCTGCCATGCACCGCCACGACCCAGGTCAGCGTACAATGAACGCTGCTCCGTGGCCAGAGCAATGCTTTGAGAGACGCTTGCAGAACCCGTGTAAGAGCCGGGAAACAGGGTTCAGGGTGTCAGGGTTCAGGCGGAAATCGCATACTGAACCCCGAACCCTGAACCCTCCGCTTGCACAAACACGTCCCTCACGGGAGGTCAGAGGGCGAGCGGGCATCTACTCAGGAGCGTGACGTATGAATGCGAAAGACACGAATCGAACGGCGGCCGGCGCGCCGGTGGGATACCTGCGGCGCGCGGCCGCGGCAAAGTACTGTGGGATCAGTCCGCGGTTCCTTGGGGACCTTCAGCGGCGACACGTTCTGCCGTACATACGGATCGGGAAGCGCTGCGTTCTTTTCCGGCGCGAGGATCTCGACCGGGCCCTGGATCGGTATCGAGTGGCGGCGATCGGCGAATTCTGACCGCAGGCGCCCCACCCTGGCGTTCTTACTTCAGGCCATGAAGGTTCACCGTCTGGGCCGGCTGTCAGGTACCCCTGTTCTGCGAGAGTTGCCGCGAAGCCTGCCGCAGTTTCGTGCTCTTGACCCTGCGCTGGCGGCTCGGCAGGAGCCTCGCCCTCCCGGAGCCCAGGTCCATGCGCTGGTGAGGTCAGGGGCGGGAGGGCGAACGTCCTCGTGAGCCGTGATTGCCTGGGCATGCGCACGTCGGGGCGGCAGATTAGGCGGCAACTCTCGCAGTTTGAGGGGTACCCCTGTATTGCGAGAGTTGATGCGCGAGGGAAGCGAAACGGGCCGAAGTTGCTG
>CAZZCT010000134.1:0-14539 GCA_964652365.1 uncultured Lentisphaerales bacterium | reverse complement strand
CGCTGGCCTCCAAGGCCACCGGCTTCCCGATCGCCAAGATCGCCGCCAAACTCGCCGTCGGCTACACGCTGGACGAACTGCGCAACGACATTACGCGCGAGACTCCCGCCTGCTTCGAGCCGTCGATCGACTACGTGGTCACCAAGATCCCGCGCTTCGCGTTTGAGAAGTTCCCCGGCGCGGAGGACACGCTCGGCACGCAGATGAAGTCGGTCGGCGAGACCATGAGCATCGGTCGCACCTTCCGCCAGAGCTTCCAGAAGGCCCTGCGCTCGCTCGAGATTGGCCGCGCCGGCTTCGGCGCCGACGGCAAGGACGGCCCCGCCGAAGCCCTGGACGACGCCGCCCTGGCCGAGGGCATCCGCCGCCCGCACGCCCGGCGCGTGTTCATGCTCCGGGCCGCCTTCCGCCGCGGCTGGAGCGTCGAACGGGTCGAGGCGCTCTGCCGCATCGACCCCTGGTTCCTGCGCCAGCTCGAGGAGTTGGCCGCCTACGAGGACGAGATCCGCACCGCCGGCTCGCTCGAGGGCCTCGTGGCGCAACCGGACCTTTTCCGGCAGGCCAAGGAGTTCGGCTATTCTGACCGGCAGATTGCCTGGCTGCTCGGCAGCCGCGAGGACGCCGTGCGCGCGGCCCGCGAGCAGGCGGGGCTGACGCCCGTCTACGGACTGGTCGACACCTGCGCCGCCGAGTTCCGCGCCTTCACGCCCTACTATTACTCCACCTACACGCCGGACCGCCAGCTCCTGTCCGCCCCCGCCGCCGCCCTTGCGCCGGTTGCCGCCGGGGCCGCGCCGCGGCGGCGCATCATGATCCTCGGCGGCGGCCCCAACCGGATCGGGCAGGGGATCGAGTTCGACTACTGCTGCGTGCACGCCAGCTTCGCGCTGCGCGCCGCCGGCTTCGAAACCGTGATGGTCAACAGCAACCCCGAGACTGTCAGCACCGACTACGACACCAGCGACCATCTCTATTTCGAACCGCTGACGCTCGAGGACGTGCTGCACGTCTACCGCCAGTCGGGTTGCGAGGGCGCCATCGTGCAGTTCGGCGGCCAAACGCCGCTCAACCTCGCCAAGGGGCTGGCCGCCAACGGGGTGCGCATCGTCGGCACCAGCCCGGAGAGCATCGAGGCCGCCGAAGATCGCAAGATCTTCTCGGAGCTGGCCAACCGGATCGGCGTCCTGCAGCCGCCCAGCGGACTGGCCGTGAGCGTGGACGAGGCCGAGGCCATCGCCGAGCGCCTGGGCTATCCGGTGCTGATGCGGCCCAGCTTCGTGTTGGGCGGACGCGCCATGGTGATCGTCTACGACCGCGAGAACCTGCGCAAGTACATGGCCGAGGCCGTCGAGGTCTCGGAGGACCGCCCGGTGCTCATCGATCACTACCTGGTCAACGCCCAGGAGGTCGATGTCGACTGCATCTCAGATGGCGAGACGCACGTCATCGGCGCGATCATGGAGCATGTCGAGTTGGCGGGCATTCACTCGGGCGACAGCGCCTGCATCATCCCGGCGCCCACGCTCTCGAAGCCGGTCAAGGCCACCATCCGGCGCTACACCCGCGCGCTGGCCGAGGCCCTGCACGTCAAGGGGTTGATGAACATCCAGTTTGCGGTCCAGGGTGAGACGGTCTACGTGCTTGAAGTCAACCCGCGGGCTTCGCGCACCGTGCCCTTTGTGTGCAAGGCCACCGGCATCCCGCTGGCCAAGCTCGCGACGCTCGTCATGGTCGGCGCCAAGCTGTGCGACCTGGGGTACACGGAGGAGTACATTCCGCCCCATTACGCGGTCAAGGAAGCGGTCTTTCCCTTCTCGCGCTTTCCCGGCATCGACGTGGTGCTCTCGCCCGAAATGAAGTCCACCGGCGAGGTCATGGGCATCGACGGCAACTGCGGCCTGGCCTTCCTCAAGAGCCAGCTCGGGGCCGGAACCCGCCTGCCCCGCGGCGGCAACGTCTTCCTGAGCGTGCGCGACGAGGACAAGCCCGAAGCGGTGCAACTGGCCCGCAAGCTCCAGCACCTGGGGTTCGACCTCTTCGCCACGCTCGGCACCAGCACGGCCCTTTGGAACGACGGCATCCGCAGCCGGGCCGTGTTCCGGATCTCCAAGGGCCGGCCGAACGCCATCGACCTGATGGAGGGCAAGGAGCTGGGCTGGATCATCAACATACCGTCGGTAGGCTCCGACCCGATGTGGGACGAGGTCAAGATGCGCGCCCACGCCACGATCCGCGCCGTGCCCATCACGACCACGGTCAACGGCTGGCGCTGGTCGATCAGCGGGTTGCGGGCGCTCAAGACGGCCAATGGCCACCTGAAGGTGCGGACGATCCAGGAATACCACGAGAAAACGCCGCGCCTGAACCTGCCCGGACGGGGGACTGCATCATGACCAATCGCACGTGGAACTGGGCTGAACAGCGGCAACGGAGCGCCTACCTGGCCCTGCAGGACGGCACGGTCCTGCACGGCCACGCGGTCGGCGCGCCGGTGGATCGTGTGGGCGAGGTGGTGTTCAACACGGGCCTGTCAGGCTACCAGGAGATCCTGTCGGATCCCTCCTATGCCGGGCAGTTCGTGACCATGACCTGCCCAGAGATCGGCAACGTCGGCCTGAACGCCGCCGACATGGAGTCTGACCGGCTCTATGCCAGCGGCTTCATCCTGCACAACTACAACACTCCCAGCAACTGGCGCAGCGAGCAGACCCTGCGCGAGGCGTTGATTGCCCATGGCGTGCCGGCCCTGGCCGGCGTGGACACGCGCGCCCTGACCACCCGGCTGCGCGAGCAGGGCACCCAGAAGGCCTTTCTTTGCAGCACGGGCGCCGTGCCGGTTGAGGAGGGGCTGGCGCGGGCCCGGGCCTGGGAGGGCCTGGACGGCCAGGACTACGCCGCGCGCGTGAGCTGCACGGCATCCTACGAGTGGGACCCCGACGGCCGGCACACCTGCTCGTGGGGCATGGCCGCGAGCCTGCCGCCCGCCGACCTGCGGGTGGTGGCGTATGACTTCGGCATCAAGCGTAATATCCTGCGCGGTCTGCGGCGCAACGGCATGCAGGTCACGGTGGTACCGGCCTGCACACCCGCCGCCGAGGTCCTGGCGCGCAAGCCTGATGGGGTGTTTCTCTCCAACGGACCGGCCGATCCGGCGGCCCTGCCTTACGCGGTCGACAACATCCGGCAGTTGCTGGGCCAGGTGCCGGTGATGGGCATCTGTCTGGGGCACCAGTTGATGGGGCTGGCCCTGGGCGGCCGCACCTACCGCCTGAAGTTCGGCCACCACGGCTGCAACCATCCGGTGATGGACCTGCAGACCGGCAAGGTCGAGGTCACGTCGCAAAACCACAATTTCGCGGTGGCGCCGGAGTCGCTGGACGACAAACAGGTCGAGGTCACCCACCTGAACCTCAACGACCGCACGGTCGAGGGTCTCGCCTGCCGCCACCTGCCGGCCTTTTCGGTGCAATACCACCCCGAGGCCTGCCCCGGCCCGCACGATCCCTACTACCTGTTCCGCCGCTTCCGCGATCTGATTCTGGGCGCAGCCAAGCCGCGCCCGGCCCGGTAAAGGTCGCTGACCTCTCACAATTCGAGGGCATGGGCGATGCCAAGTCCACCCTTATCCTGGCCGCGTTCGCGTTCGCCCGCCGCCGGATCAAGCCCGAAGGGATTCGGATCGAGACACCGGCCGATCTCGTGCCCCACATACGGCACTCGCCGACCGTGCCTCCGCCGTCATCGTCGCGCACAACCACCCCACGGGCAGCTTGGAGCCCTCGGCCGCCGACATTGCGATCACCGCCCAACTCAAAGCGGCCGGGTCGGTTGTCGGCGTCGAACTGCTCGACCACATCATCTTCAACAAGACCGAATACTACAGCTTTCTGGAGCACGGAACGGCCATCTGAGAAGGTAGCCGCAGTCGTTATGAACGCCAACGAAGAGAAGCTGATCGAACGCCTGCGGAGCATCGAACGCCTGTTTGCAGGCGCCACTACGCCGGGCGAACGCTCGGCGGCCGCCAGCGCCATGGACCGGGTCCGGCAACGCCTGGCCGAGATGAAGGACACGGATCCGGCGACCGAGTACAAGTTCACGCTGGGCGACGGCTGGTCGCGGCGCTTGTTTGTCGCCTTGCTGCGGCGGTACGGACTCAGCCCGTACCGTTACCATGGCCAGCGTCGGACCACCGTCATGGTCCGCGTGCCGCGCCGGTTTGTCGATGAAACCCTGTGGCCCGAGTTCGAGAAACTCTCCGCCACCTTGCGCGCGTTCCTGGACGACATCACCGACCGGGTGATCCGCGAAAGCGTCTTCGCCGACGACTCCGAAGCGGAGGAGGTTGCCGCCCCCCGGGCACTGCCGCCAGGCGCATAGGTTTCGCGTCACAACACGCAACACAGGAGCCGCACATGAAGACCCATCGCCAGGAACTGTGGTTCGAGATCCCGCGCCGGCGGGGGTTCGTGAACATCACCCCCCAGGTCGAAGCCTGCCTTCGGGAGAGCGGCATTCAGGAGGGGCTCTGCCTGGTCAACGCCATGCACATCACCAGCAGCGTGTTCGTCAACGACGATGAATCCGGGCTGCACGCCGACTTCGAACGCTGGCTGGAGAGACTGGCGCCCGAAAAGCCCCATAGCCAGTATGCGCACAACGGCGCCGAGGACAATGCCGACGCCCACCTCAAGCGCCAGATCATGGGGCGCGAGGTCGTGGCGGCCGTGACCGCGGGCCGGCTCGACTTCGGCCCGTGGGAACAGATCTTCTACGGCGAGTTCGACGGCCTGCGCCGCAAGCGGGTACTGGTCAAGATCATCGGCGAGTGACGCCGCTACCCGTCCCCAAACTGCGGGAGTTGGAATGCTGGAACTATGGAATGATGTAAGACCATGCGCCGGGACCGCTTCCCATGCGGGAGCCTGATGTCCGACGCCGTCTTTGACGCGCCGCCAAGATGCGAACGACTGATCCGTGCTTGCCCGCAGCGGCCCGTGCCACTATGCTCGCTCACCATGGCTAGTGCTGCCTACTTGGTTTGTGGTGATGACGAGTTCCTGGTCTCCGAGGCTGCCCGGCAGGTTGTCGACCGGCTGGTGCCGACGGAGGCGCGTGACCTGGGGCTCGAGATCATCGACGGGCGCTGCGCCTCGGCCGATGCCGCGGTGGCTGCCTTGCGGCGGTGCACCGAGTCGCTCGCAACCCCGGGCTTCCTGGGGGGCGCGAAACTGACCTGGCTGCGCGACGCCACCTTTCTGGGCGGCAACCGGAAGGGGGAGAGCGAGACCGTCCGCACGCTCCTGACCGCGCTGGCCGCGACGGTTCGCCGCGGCCTGCCCGCCGAGCAACCGCTGTTGGTGAGTACCACGGCAATCAGCCGGGCCTCGGCGCTCTTCAAAGCCCTGGCTGCGGCCGGCGAGGTGCAGGACTTCGGCTCGGGGTTCAAACCCCATGAGCTGGAGAAGCTCGCGAGCCAGCGCCTCGACGCCTGCCTGCAGCGCGCGAACCTGCGCATGGACGCCGCTGCGCGGGCCGCCTTCCTGGCCCGCGTTGGCACCGAGACCCGCCTGATCGCGAGCGAGATCGAGAAGCTGCGCACCTACGTGGGCGAGGCGGCGCACGCCACCCCCGCGGATGTCGAAGCGATCGTCTCGGTCGGCCGCGAGGCCGTGGTCTGGGATCTGGTCGACACATTCGGGCTGCGCGAGGTCGGGCCCCTGATCCGCCACCTGCGCCGGATGCTGGCCCAGGGCGAGCAACCCATCGGCCTGGTGGTGATGCTCGACAACCGCGTGCGCGACCTGCTGATCCTGCGCGAGGCGCTTGACCGCGGCTGGCTCAAGGCCGGCGGCGGAAACAGCTCCAGCCCGCCCGTGTGGACCGCGCTGCCGGCCGAGATCGATGCCTGGTTCTCCGCCGGCACGAACGACCTGCGCAAGCAGCATTGGTTTCGGCTGACGCGCCTGGTCGAGCAGGCCGCGCGCTGGCGGCTCGTCGACCTGCGCCGCATGCGCTGGCGGCTGGTCGAGCTGCGCGAGAAGCTGGTCTCAACCGGCTTGCCGGCCGCGTTTCTGGTCGAATCAACCCTGCTGCGCGACATCGGCCCCGCCCAACCGCGCCGGACTACGGCCGCGCCGCAGCGCACACAAACCTCCCGAGAGGCGCGGTGATCGGGATTGCTGGAGCCGCAACATGGCAACCTTCAAAACCGACATCGAGATCACGCTGGTCAGCCTGCATGTGAACACCACCGGCAGCACACTGGCGTCCACCCGCCACATCCTGACCGCCGGACTGGTCTGGCCGCGCACCGGCACCGCCCGCAAAGTGGCCACCATGCCGATCACGATGGAGCGCGGACACGTCGCGGCCGACCGCCTGCCGTGGTCGCGCCGAATCCTCTTCCGGGAGACCGTCGAAGGTCGCTTCGGGTTTGAGCTCGCGCTGACAGTGCCGCTGGCCGATGCCGAGGCCGACGCCTTCCTGCGGGCCTGGGCCAGCCACCTGATGCAAGCCGTCGGCGAGGGGCTGGAGTCATCCTCCGGCGCCACGCCGCTGGCGGGTTTTGCCGCCTTTCCGCTGGCCTACCTTGCCAAGGTGGTGCTGAAGGCGGAGGCCCCTGCGGCGCTGGCCGAAGGGCTGCTCGACCGCGACCGCGAGGCCCTGCCGGCCGCGGGCGGGCGGGCGCTGTGGACCGTCCCGCTGGTGGCGACCGAGGGCGTCGTGCAACGCGTCCGCCGTCCGGGCGAACGGCGCCCGCGCATCACCCGGCGCGTGCTGGTCGCGCCGGGCGCCGTGATCGGCGAGGCGGTGGTGGAGGTGGCTCGTCCCGTGGCCGACTGACCGCGACAGCCGCTGGAAGCGCCGCATGCGATTCGATCTGCACATTCACTCCTGCCTGTCCCCCTGCGCGGACCTCGAGATGGCGCCCGCGGCAATCGTGGCGCAGGCCTGTCTCGCGGGCCTGGGCGGCATCGCCGTGGTCGATCACAACAGCGCCCGCAACGCACCGGCGATGGCCGAGTGCTGCGCGGCCGCGGGGTTGGCTTGCCTCTTCGGACTGGAGGTCGCCACGATCGAGGACGTGCACCTGCTGACCCTCTTCGACCGGGTGGAGCAGGCGGCGGCCATGACCGACTTGGTCTACGCGGCCCTGCCCCGGCGCGTCAACCAGCCCGAAGTTTTCGGCGACCAGCCCATCGTCAATGCCCAGGGCGAGATCGACGAGTTGGAGTGGCGCCTGCTCAGTGCCCCCACGCGGCTGTCGCTGGCCGAGGTTGGCGCGGCGGTGCGCGACTGTGGCGGCCTGCTGGTGGCCAGCCACGTCGACCGGCCGACGTTCAGTTTCTTCTCACAGTTGGGCGTCCTGTCTGGCGACGAAGGTTTCGACGCCATGGAGCTGAGCGCCCACTCGCAGGCGGCGGACTGGCGGGCGCGAACCGGGCGGCTGCCACTGGTGCGCAGTTCGGACGCGCACTACCTGCACCAGATCGGCCGGGTCTGGAGCGAGGCCGAGTTGCCGGCCCTCACGGTGGCCGGTTTGCGCGCGGCGCTGCAGGCGGACGCCGTGCAGTTGAGCCCGCCCCTTTCGGGCGCGGAGACGGACGGCTGACACGCGGTCGGTGAACGGGCGGAGGCTTGCTGTGGAACGACGGATCGGTTTCGTTGGGATTATCGTGGAGCATCGGGAGCAAAGCAGCCCCCTGGTCAACCGGGTCCTGTCTGATCACGCGGATCTGATTGTTGCCCGCGTCGGCCTGCCGCGCGCCGGGGTGGCCTGCGCGGTGATCACACTGGTGGTGGAGGCCACCAGCGACGAACTCGGGCAGTTGACCGGCCGCCTCGGGCAGATTGCCGGCGTCTCGGTCAAGTCGGCGCTGGCCAAGGCGACCAGCCACTGAGGTCAGGGCGCGCGGGGCGGCGGCCCCACCGGCAGGGACGTGAGATGCAGCTGCCAGGCCTTCTGGCCGGGCTCGGCGGCGTCGGACCAGACCGACAGCAGCCCCATGATGCTCTGACCATCCTCGGACAGATAGGTGCGCAGGCACTTGATCCCGTGGCCGTTGACGGCGGCGCGCGTGATCTCCGGTTGCTGGCCATAGAGCTCCCACGCCAGACCGTCCCTGGACCAGAAATGCCAGACCGACTGGCAGGGCCAGCCGTCGCTCAGCCACAGGTGCCACTCTTCCGGCGCGACGCGCAGCACGTACGGAAAGCAGCTTGGGAACGGCGACGCGGCCGTGGGCGAGGGGATCAACTCGCGGATGGCGCCCTGCTTGTCGCGCAGGAAGCGCCACGGTCCGGCCAGCGTTTCGGCGTGCAGGGCCGCGAGGGCCTGTCCGAAGCCGTTCACGTACATGCGCCAGGTCCCGTCAGCCAGTTGCAGGAGACTGCCGCCGTCGCTCCACACGGGGCGCCCCAGGCGCTCCTGCTCGGCGCGCGGTTCGCCGGTGACCATGCCGTGGTATTTCCAGGTGCCCGGTGCGCCGGTCTTCGAGGTCGTGAGGGCCGGCATCAGGGAGACCGAGCCAGGGAGGTAGTCCGGGCACACGCAGGCCATCAGCACGTAGCCGTTCTCGGCATCGTGGTGCATGTAAGGCCGCGTGAAGCCGCGGCCGGGCGCCAGGGTCCACGGCTCCTGCGCCGCCAGGGAACGCGGTGCGGCGGGAACCGGCACGTCGTCGATCACGCGTCCGTCGAAGATCGACGCGTACGGCTCGAGCGTCGCCACATCCGGGCCGCGACGCATGCGCATGCCGCGGTCCGCGATGGTGTCGCCCCAGCCGTTCTCCCACAGTTCACAGCGGCTATTCCCGGCGGCGTCCTTGAGCCGCAGTACGCTGACGTAGCAGCCGTGGCAGGGCAGTTGCCACAGTGGCGTCGACCAGTAGCGCAGCCCGTTGGTGGGCGGGTTGCCGCCAGTGGCCCGGACCGCGAACTGGGCGGCCTCCTGGGCGGTGACCGGCGCGCCGAACTGTCCGGGCCGCAGTCCGGGGAGCGGCGGGGCCGGTTCGGCCGCCGGAGCGTAGACTCCGCTGCCTGCCAGCACGAGGTACAGCAGGCCGATGAAAGGGTGCGAACTCGCAGACATGAGCACAACTATACGACTTTACGCGCCGCGTGGCGAGACAGGCAGCAATTCGCACTATGGCCGCCTGAAGGCGGAAGTCGGACCCCGGTGCGGCCATAATGAGAACTGCGGCGAGCCAGGTTTCCCCGAACGGGAAACCCAAGGCGGCGCTTCGACCGCAACCCAAGAGGGCGGAGGTCGGAGGGCAGAGGTCAGAGGCCCTCCGGTTTCTACTAGTACACCAGCCCGCGGAATCCCCGGATGCGATGAAACGTGATCAGGTTGCCGTCGTGGGCGGTATGGGCGCGTTCGTCACCGGAGCGGCTCAGCACGCACAGGTCCTCGCCGTCGACCACCATGCTGGCGTAATGGCGCGAACCGTTCTCGCTGGGACCGACCGCCACCAGCCCCGCAAAGCACCAGTCCATCATGTTGGTCGAAAAGTGCAGTTGCAGCCGGCGACGTTCGTTGTTGGGCAGGTTGAAGTGGCCGGCCGGCAGGCGGTCCGCGCGCGTCAGGCTGCGGGTGGCCTGCGTCGAGAGCAGCCAGTACAGACGCGTTGGCTCATCGTACAGCACGTGAAACTTCATCTGCCCGCCGGGGCAGGGGACGTAGAGCAGCGTCTTGCCCGACGGCGCGGTCTGGAGCTGGGTCGTCAGCGCCCCTTGGCCGGGCGCTTCTTCCACGACCTTCGCAATGCAGGCGTAGCCCGTGCCGCCGGTGTGGGCCCGCATCCACAGGTGATAGGTCGCGCCGGCGGGATCGTGCCAGCGGTGGTTCGGGTCCGCAAACTGAACCACGTTAGTTTCGAGCCAGCCGATCGGTGCGCAGCCGCGGCCCGGAATGTCGTCGGCGTTGCTGCCCCAGGGATAGGGACAGTCATAGAACGGCACACCGAACCAGTCCAGGGCCGGTACGTCAGCCGTGTTGTCGATGACGCTGCGAAACGGCAGTTCGGATGCAAAGGTCCAGCAGGCACGCTGCGTCAGGTCGGCATCCAGACGGGCGCGCATCAGCACGGGTGCCATCTCGCCGACATACCAGGTCTTGATTTCGAAGCTCACGCGCCGTTCCATCACCAGGTAGACGCAGCCATGGGCGTAGTGGACGTTGGCAGGCGCCTGATGCCAGCGTTGGCCCTGGGTCAGGCGCGCGGGCGCCGACCACGTCGCGCCTTGGTCGTCGGAGCGGATGATCATCAGGTCGCCGGCGTGGCCCAGCACGTAGAGCGAGCTCCCGGCGGCAAACGGCCGCGCGTGCATGAAGGGAAAGCAGGTGCGCAAGGTCCAGGTCGCGCCGCCATCATCGCTGGTATAGACACGGCCCTGCCAGCGCGGGCAGCACTCTGCGATCTCGGCCTGAATGCCCCCGAGGGCGGCCAGGCCCGGACCGGCCAGGTCCATGGTGGCGACCAACCGCCCCGAGTCCAGTCGAGCCAGTCCGGGGCTGTAGGCGTGGATGCCCGCGGCGTCGGGCGATTCGAAAACCGTGACGTGCGCCTGCGCCAGCGGGCGCACGGCCAGGGGGTGCGGTGCGGTCGACATGGTGCGCAGTATAGGCCCTCCGTGCGCGGCTGGCCATGGCAAGCTGTTGCCCGTCAGCGTTCCTGCGATGTCTCGAGACCGCTTGAAGGCGCACCCTCCGCAGCGCCCGGTCTTGCGGCATTTAAGGGTGGTCGCGCCGTCAGAGAATTCCGCGCCGCGGGCGTTTTGTCCCTTGTGTCGGACTCGAGCTTCTGCCACCCTAACCGCGCGAACAGGCTTACATCTCGGGGCGGCACAGGCTGCGGGTTCGGTGTTTAGGCTTAACCTATGACAAACACAACCACGGTGCAGGGCGAGACGCCGGCCAAGCCGGTGCGTTTGGTACACAGGCTGGCAGGCTTGATGGCGCTGCTGCTGGTGACCCTGTTGGCAGCCGGCATTTGGCTGTACCGCGCGCAGGGGCAATCGCTGCACCGCAAGGTCGAGAATGACCTGAACGCGATCGCACGGCTCAAGGTCGACCAGCTTGCCGCGTGGCGGCGCGAACAGGTGGCGGACGCCGCGAGCTACCAGGAACTCCGTCCCCTCACCGACAGCGTGGCCCGCTACATCGGTGACCCGGGCGACGAGGCGGCTCAGGAACTCCGCGGGCACCTGCGCCGCCTGGCAGATCTGCACCGCTACGACGACATCCTGGTCACAGATCCGGGCGGGCGGACGCTGCTGAGTCTCGTCGGCCCCGTCGATCGCCATCAGGGTTACGCGGCGGCTCTGGCGGAGGCCCTGCGCGTGCAGCGGCCGGTGCTCACCGAGCTGCACCGGTATGGACCGGACACGCCTCCGCACATGGCGGTGGTGGCGCCGCTCGACCGGGGAGCGGGAACGGCGCGGGAGCCGTTCGCCGCACTTGTGCTGGTCATTAACGCGTCGGAGTTTCTGTATCCCCTGGTCCAGTTGTGGCCCACACCGAGCCGCACCGCGGAGACCCTGCTGGTCCAGCGCGACGGCGAAGACGTGCTCTTCCTGAACGACCTGCGCCATCGCGCGGGGACCGCCCTCACGCTCCGCATCCCGTTGAGCCAGACCGATGTGCCCGCCGTCAAGGCCGTACAGGGCATGGTGGGCGTCTTCCGCGGCAAGGACTACCGCGGCGTCAAGGTGATCTCCGTGATCCGGCCCGTGCCGGACTCGCCCTGGGTCATGGTCGCCAAGATCGACGCCGCCGAAGCCTTCGCGGAGTGGCGGTTCCGATCGGCCTTGATGCTGGCGCTGATGGTTGGAATCGTCGCGGTGACCGTGACCGGCGGGCTGGTCGTGTGGCAACGGGAGCGGAAGTCGCACTACCAGGCACTCTACCACGCCGAGGCGGTCCTGCGCCTGAACGTCGAACGCCACAGCATCACGCTGAAGTCCATCGGCGATGCCGTCATCGCCACCGACGCCCAAGGCCTGGTGGAGCTGCTGAACCCCGTGGCCGAAGAACTGACCGGCTGGAAGCAGGACGAGGCGCGGGGCCGGCCGCTGGAAGAGGTCTTCCGGATCGTCAGCGAGGTAACGCGGGCGACGGTCGAGTCGCCGGTCGTGAAAGTCCTGCGCGAGGGCATCGTGGTTGGACTGGCCAACCATACCCTCCTGATTGCCAAGGACGGCTCGGAACGGCCGATTGCCGACAGCGGTGCGCCCATCCGGGGCGACAGCGGGGCGATCACGGGAGTGGTGCTCGTTTTCCGCGACCAGACCGCCGAGCGGGCGGCCGAGGAGGCCCTGCGGCAGAGCGAGGCGCGCTACCGGCACACGCTGGACGGCATGCTCGAGGGCTGCCAGATCATCGGGCCGGATTGGCGGTACCGGTACGTCAACGCGGCCGCCGCTGGTCACGCCCGCCAGAGCCGCGAGGCGCTGATCGGGCGGACGATGATGGAGGCCTTTCCCGGCATCGAGACCACCCCGCTCTTTGCCCAGTTGCGGCAGAGCATGCGGGATCGCACCGCTTGCCGACTGGAGAACGAGTTCATCTACCCTGATGGATCGCGGGGCTATTTCGAGCTGAGCATCGAGCCGGTGTCGGACGGGCTCTTCATCCTCTCGGTCAACATCACCGAGCGGAAGCGTGCGGAAGCCAGACTGCAGCATCTGACGGCTGTTCTGCGTGCGCTCCGCAACATCAACCAGTTGATCGTGCACGAGAAGAACCGCGACGCCCTGCTGCGCCGCGCCTGTGAGATTCTTACCGAAACGCGCGGCTACCATTCGGCCTGGATCGGGCTGGGCGACCGGACCACCGGTCTGCGGGCGGCGGCCGAATCGGCCATCGGCCCGGAGTTTGACGCGGTGCGCGCCGAACTCGACCGCGGCGGATGGCCGGCGTGCTGTCGGAAGGCTCTGGCCGGGACCGTGACCGTGGTCCTGCACGACACCCTGACCAACTGCGTCGCGTGCCCGTTGGCGCACACCTGCCGTGATACGGCCGCACTGGCCGGCGCGCTGTCCCATGCCGGCCGCAACTACGGCGTGCTGGTGGCCGCCCTGCCGGTGGAGTTGGCTGATACGGCCGACGAGCAATCGCTGTTCAAGGAGCTGTGCGACGACATCGGGTTGGCCTTGCACAGCCTCGAGGCCGAACGAGGGCGCGAGCGCGCGGAGGCCGACTTGCGACAGGCTCAGAAGATGGAGTCGGTCGGTCGGCTGGCGGGCGGCGTAGCCCACGATTTCAACAACCTGCTGATGGGCATTCTCAACTACGCTGAGCTCTGTCGCGAGGGAGTCGAGCCGGAACATCCCATCCGCCCCTGGCTCAACGAAATCACGTCCGACGCGCAACGGTCCGCCGGCATCACGCGCCAGCTCCTGGCCTTCGCGCGCAAGCAGACGATCGCGCCGGTCACGCTGGATCTCAACGATCACGTCTCGGCCATGCTCAAGCTTCTGCGCCGGCTGATCGGCGAGGACATCGACCTGGCCTGGAGGCCCGGGGCAGGGGCCGCGATCGTCAAGATGGACCCGTCGCAGATCGACCAGATCCTGGCCAACCTCGCGGTCAACGCCCGCGATGCCATCGGCGGGGTCGGCAAGGTCACGGTCGAGGTCGGCGATGTCACCTTCGATGACGCCTATTGCGTCGCGCATGCCGGCTATGTGCCGGGGGACTACGTGATGCTGGCGGTCAGCGATACCGGTTGCGGCATGGACAAGGCCACGGTGGATCACCTGTTTGAGCCCTTCTTCACCACCAAGCGCGATGGGCTGGGCACCGGTCTCGGGCTGGCCACCGTTTACGGGATCGTGCGGCAAAACAACGGGTTCGTGAACGTCTACAGCGAGCCCGCCAAAGGGACGACCTTCCGAGTCTACCTGCCGCGGCAGGCCGACGCGCCGGTCGTGCCGACCGCGCCCGCGGCCCGCCTGCTGCCGGTTGGGGGCACCGAGACCATTCTGCTGGTCGAGGACGAGAAGTCGGTCCGCGTGACGACGTTGGCGTTTCTCAAATCGATGGGTTATAACGTCCTGACCGCCGACAGCCCTGCGCAGGGGCTGCACGTTTCGGCGGAGTACCCCGGCAAGCTCGACCTCCTGGTCACCGACGTCGTCATGCCCGGCATGAGCGGACGCGACTTGGCGAACCAGTTGACCCGGCAGCGCGGCGCGCTGCGCTGCATCTTCATGTCCGGCTACACCGCCAATGTCATTGCCCATCGAGGGGTGCTGGAGGAAGGGATGGACTTCCTGTCCAAGCCCTTTGGACGCGACGAGCTGGCCCGCATTGTGCGCGAGGTGCTGGACCGGCCAAAGCCGGCGTAAGGCGGCCGTCGTCACCCCGCCTGAAGCCTGGCAAGGCGACTTGGTCGCCCACGCCCGCGCGGCGGTCCGGTACGTACCGCCGTACGTGCGTGCACGCATGGTTCGTCGGCGGCACCCGTAGGGCGGGACCTCGTCCATAACTTGAAGCTGCCGTCCGCGGTTCCCGCGCATTTCAGTTCAAACC
>CAZZCT010000133.1:0-14576 GCA_964652365.1 uncultured Lentisphaerales bacterium | reverse complement strand
CGTTCTCTGTCATCCTCTGCGCCTCCGCGCCTCTGCGGGAGTCATCTCTTCTCTCTTCACTTCTCAAGTTCCAACATGAAATGGGCGTCCCGACGGGATCCGCCGGTCCGACACCTCGTGCATTCGCTCGTGCTCGCACCCTACTCACGAAGGCGAACGCAACGCCGCTCCGGGTCAGGCGGTTCCAAGCCGCTCGCACGCGAGGGCGCGCAGGCGCGCCAGATCGATCTTGCCGGTCGGCAGCATCGGCAGGGTCTCGACGGCCAGGCAGGCCTCCGAGTCCGGCTTCCAGAGATTCGGCAGCGGCGCGGCGGCGATGGCGGCCCGCAGACTCTCCACCGGACCAGCCGCTGGCGTGTAAAGCAGCACCAGGCGCTCGCCGCGCCGCTCGTCCGGCACGGCGGTCACGGCCACGACTGCCTCGGTCTGGCCGGTCGCCTGCTGGACCAGTTCCTCAACGGCGCCGTGGGGGACCATCTCGCCGCCCAGCTTGCTGAAGCGGGCCAGGCGGTCGGTGATGCGCACGAAGCCCTCCTCGTCGATCACGGCGATGTCGCCGGTGCGGTACCAGCCGTCCACGATCGCGGCCGCCGTGAGGTCGTCGCGCCCCAGGTAACCCAGCATCACGTTCGGGCCTTTGACCAGTAGCAATCCGGGGCTGCCCGGCGGCAGGGGCTGCCCGCTCTCCGGGTCCACCACCTTCAGGGCCACGCCCGGCACCGGCAGGCCGACGCTGCCCGGCTTCGAGCCGGCCTGCGTGGTGCCGCCATGTGCGGCATCGGGTACGCTGATGGCAGCCACCGGCGAGAGCTCGGTGGCGCCGTAGCCCTCCCGCGGCAGGATGCCGAAGCGCGCCTCGAAGGCCTCCGCCACGGCCGGACGGAGGCGTTCGGCGCCGGTGACCGCGAAGCGCAAGCGGCCGAAATCGGCCGGCTCCACCTTGCGGGTATACAGAGCCAGGAAGGTCGGCGTCGCGAACAGCAGCGTGCAAGCGTGCTCGCGCGCCGCCCGGGCCATGCCGGCCGCGTCGAGCGGATTGGCGTGGTAGGTCACGGGCAGCCCGCTGAGCACGGGGTACCAGAGGCAGGCCGTGTAACCGAACGAGTGGAAGAATGGTAAAGCGGCCAGCAGCCGGTCCTGAGAGGCGGCCTCGAAGACCATCCGCAGGGCTTCGACATTCGAGCGGATGTTGTGGTGGCTGAGCACGATGCCCTTGGGCGTGCCGGTCGAACCGGACGAGAAGAGAATCGTCGACGGCGTGTCGCCGCCGAACGCCCGCGGCCGGCGCACCGCCAGGCGTACTGGCAGCAGGACCCCGGACAGCGCCGCGCCGACGCGTCGCCCGCACGGCGGCCCGGTGAGCAGTGTCGCGACGTCGAGTAATTCGACCGGCAGTTCGGGCACGCGCAGGCGGGCCAGCAGCAGCGGCGAGGTGACGATGGTCTGCAGGCCGCTCTGTGCGACTGCCGAACGCAAGGCATCGGCCGACGCGATCGGGTTCAGGTTCACGGGCACCAGTCCGGCGATCTGCGCTCCGAGATTCGCCAGGGCGCCGGCCACCGAGGAAGGCAGCAAGATACCAACCGCCGTGCCGGGAGGCCCCAGACGCCGCAGGCGCGCGGCGCACAGGCAGGCCCCGGCGGCTGCGGCCCACCCGGAAAGCGCCAGACCGGTGGTGTCGGCCATGACCGGTCGCCACGCGCGGCGCCGCAGCGCGCGCAGCGCGTCTTCACCCAGCGGATGGCGGCGCGACTTGCGGTCAGCGAAGTAGTCGCAGGCCAGTTCGGCCACAGCCTGCTGCACGCGGTAGCCCGGCGTGTCGGTCGGCAGCGCGCGCCCAAAAAGCACCGTGACCGGGTAGCGTCCGGGTCGCGGCAAACGGCGGAAGACCCGGCCGCCGTAGTAGCTGGCGAGCGAGCCCCAGGCGCCGCCGAGGTAGACCGGCACAATGGGCGCGCCCGTGCCCTTGACGACGCGCTCGAAACCGCGGCGGAACGCGCGCACGTGGCCGGTGCGGGTCAGCTCGCCCTCCGGGAAGATCACCACCAGATAGCCCTCCTGTACCGCCGTGCGCGCGGCCTGGAGCGCGGCCGCCAGCCGGCGCGGGGGATCCTCGCCGGAGATCGGGATGCAGTTCAGGATGCGGAAGAACGGTCGCAGCAGGCGCCACTGCTCGTAGATGCGGCGCGCCATAACGAAGCGCAGACGCCGCTGTTGCGTGGCGATCAGCAGCGCTGCGTCGAGATACGACGCATGGTTGCAGACCAGCAGTGCGCCGCCGTTCTCCGGCACGTTCTCGAGCCCCAGCACCCGCACGCGGCAGAGCAGGCGGGTAACGACCAGCACCACGAAGCGCGTCAGGAAATCGGGCAGCACACGCACTGCCAGTGTTCCGACCACCAGCGTCAGCATACCGATGGCAGCGAACCCGCCCGCGGGCGAGAGCCCCACGGCATTGTTGCCTGCGACCAACCCCTGCGCGAGCAGCACGAAGATCCAGCCGATGAAGGAGGCCGCGGCGACGGCCTCGGCACGGCGATCGGATGGGGCATCGCGTTGGATGAAGGCGTCGAGCGGTATCAGGAACAGTCCGCCGCCGGCGCCGGCCAACACCAGCAGCACCGCCACGGGCACCACGCCAGCAGGCGCGCATCCGAGCAGCAGGCTGCTCACGGCCATGCACAGCGCACCGATGGGTACGACCCCGAACTCGATCAGGCGACCCGACAGCCGGCCGGCCAGCCAACTGCCCGCCCCGATGCCGCCCGCGGCCAACAGGAACAGGTAGGCGCTGCGTTCCTGGGTCAGTCCCATGTGCCGGACGCCATATGAGAGGATGTTCGCCTGCACGAAGGCGCCGATCAGACTGAAATAGGCCGAGCCGACAATGGCGCCGACCAGGTAGCTGCGTGAACGCAGATCCCGCAGTGTGCGCCATACGTCATCGAAGACAAACCAGGACGCCCGGCGGGAGGCGCCGGCCGGGGCGGTCCGGCCCACGGCCAGCGAGGCAAGAAAGCCGACTCCGGCGATGACAATACACCAGACCTGCGCGGCGGCGTACTCGCCGTGCACGCACTGAACGGCCCACGGCGCCAGACCTGACGCCGCGATGACCGCCAGATAGGTGCAGACGGCCACCGCGGCATTGCCACGCGAAAGCTCAGGCGTGGACACCAGTTCGGGCAACATGCTGTACTTGGCCGGTCCGAAAAGCGCGCTCTGCATGGCCATCAGCCCCAGCGTCGCATACAGCCCCAGCGGGCTTCCCAGACGGAAGGCGATCCACCCGGCCAGCATGATGACGATCTCGGCCGCCTTCAGAATCTGCAGCAGGCGACTCTTGCTGACGCGGTCCGCCAGCACGCCCGCCATCGGCGTCAGCGCCAGAAACGGCACGACAAAGACCACCCCCGCCGTCGCGATCACGGCCGGGTCCGCCGGCCGTCCATGCAGGCCACTGATGAAGAAGACGAGCAGGAACTTGAAGACGTTGTCGTTCAGCGCGCCCAGCAGCAGCGCGATGTTGTACCCGCCAAAGGCTACGGAGTGCAGGCCAGGCGGTTGACGGAGCATGGCCAAGGGGGGTGTTCGCATGCGCGCAGTGTAGAACAATCGGCGGCGTGCCTCAATCCGTGTCCATGTTATGGCCGGCCGAAATCGACAGCGCCCATCGGTTCTGCCATACTGGCAAGCATGCTTGACTATGCGCCTCGCACCGTGGTCATCGGTTATGGCAACGCCGGCCGTGCCTTCCACAGCTACCTGATCGGCCTCGACAGCGGCCTCGTGCTGCACGGGATCGCCTCGCGGTCGCCGGAGGTTCGGCAGCGGGCCGCCGACGAGCGGCACTGCCGGGTCTATGACTCCCTCGCGCAGGTGCTGGACGATCCGGAGGTTGATCTGGTGGTCCTGGCAACGCCCAACCACACCCATTGCGACCTGGCGGTGCAGGCGTTGGCCGCCGGCAAACACGTGGTGACCGACAAGGTCATGGCGCTGAGCCTGGCCGAGTGCGACCGGATGATCGCCGCATCCCGCCACCACCAGCGCCTGCTGAGCGTCTTCCAGAACCGCCGCTGGGACGGCGACTTCCTCACAGTCCGCGGACTTCTCGATTCCGGCCGTCTCGGCACGATCCGGCGCATCGAGATGGCCTGGACCCGATTCGGTATGTGGGGTGGCTGGCGCGGCACGCGCGCAGCCGGCGGAGGCAAGCTCTATGATCTAGGCGCCCACCTGGCCGACCAGCTCTGCCAGCTCATGCCGGGCCGGATCACCTCCGTTCATGCCCGGCTCCAGTACGATGCCCCCCAGTATGACGTGGAGAGCGACGCGCTCGTGACGATTGGCTTCGAGGATGGCGCCACCGGCGTCATCGAGACCTCCAGCATCTGCGCCATCGCCAAGCCGCGCTTCTACGTGGCCGGCAGCGCCGGCACGTTCATCAAGCATGGACTCGACCCCCAGGAGGATGCCATGAAGCGGGGCACGATCGACGCCGCACGCGAGGATCCGGCAACCTACGGGCGCTTTCATGACGGTACGACGGAGAGCGACGTCACGACCGAAGCCGGCCGCTGGCGCAGCTATTACGAGAACATCGCCGCCGCACTCACCGGCAAGGCGCCGCTGGCAGTCACGCCCGAAAGCGTTCGCCGCAGCATCGCCTTGCTGGAGGCGGCCTTCGAGTCCGGTCGCACGGGCGGTATCGTGCACACCAGCATCTAGGAACCTGTCAGTCCCAAGGCGGGGGCTGACGCCCGCAACCCGATGTAGCCACCGTCGGCCCGTCGGCGGCCAGCGCGGGGCGGACCGACCCGCGCTACAAGAGGTGACGCGAGTACGTCGCATCGAAGGGGCGCTGAGCCAGGTTCGCGGCCCGCGTCACGCACCGGCAGTCGCCCATCTGGGAAAGCCGTCGAATGCGGGGTCGCCGACCCCCACACGCGCCTCACGCGTCACCGATCCCCAGCCCGCGCAGCAGGAACCCGACCAGAAAACTGAGCCCGGCGACGCCCAGGCTCAGTCCGGCCATCTCGCCGAAGCGCCGGCCGAACGGCAGGTCCTTCGCGACCGAGATGTAGTAGTTGAAAAGCGCGATGATGGTGACGGCGAGGAACAGCGTGACGCCCAGGGCCAGGTAGTAATTGGCCAGCAGCAGGTAGGGCAGGATCAGCAGGATCACGGTCAGGATATAGGCCGCACCGGTGTAGATGGCCGCCTTGAACGGGTGGCCGTTCGCGTCTTCCGTCTTGGTCGACAAGTACTCGGAGGCCGCCATCGAAAAGGCCGCCGCGATGCCGGTGATGCAGCCGGTCATGGCGATGAGCCGGGTGTTGTGCAACGCCAGCGTCAGCCCGGCAAGCGCGCCCGTCAGTTCGACGAGGGCGTCGTTGAGCCCGAGCACGATGGATCCGATGTAGCGCAGGCGTTCTTCGTCGATCAGGCTCAGCAAGGCCTGTTCGTGGCCCTTCTCGTCCTGCCGCACCGCGTCGGCCTCGCTGATCTCCGCCGGCAGGCTCTCATAGCCGCGCTGCGCCCGGTCCTCGCCCCGCTCCATGAGCTTGGTTCCGAACGTGAGCCCCAGCAACCGGCTGATCCAGACCGCGCGCCACACCCGCGCCCGGTCCGGTGCGACCTCCTGGTTGGTGTAGCGCCGCCAGTAGCCCGCATGACGTTGCTCGTCATCAGCGATCTGTTCCAGGATCGCGCGGTTCTTAGCCGAATGCTGCCGGGCCGCCAGCCGTCGGTAGATCTGGTGCTCGGTGATCTCGCTGCGCTGGAAGCCAAGCAAGGTCGCGCGGACTGCGTCACTGATCATGAGGCTCCTTCAAACGACGGCCGCGGAACGGGAGGGCCGCGACATTCAGCATTGGGCCTGCAAAGAGGGCCTGGTTACTCCAGCGCAGGTCAGCCGCTTGACGCTCCGCGATCGGGTGTCTTGAGTCTACGCCTCCAGAAACAGACCTGTCAACGCGGCTGCTGCCGCTATTTCCACAACCTGCACGCGTGCATCGACTCCCTGCTCCTGATAACATTTCGGCCATCGCACAACGGCCACTGGCCATTGCCGGCCCCCGCACCAAGGAACCCGCCATGCACTATCCACCGATTGTCCCTGACTATCCCCATCTGCTGCACGGTGGCGACTACAACCCCGACCAATGGCTCGACCGTCCGGAGATCATCGACGCCGACTTCCGGCTGGCCCGGGAGGCCGGCGTCAACACTTTCTCCGTCGGGATCTTCGCCTGGGCGGCCCTGGAGCCCGAAGAAGGTCAGTTTGTTTTTGGCTGGCTCGACCAGATCATGGACCGCATGGCCGCTGCAGGCATGAAGGCGGTCCTGGCCACGCCTTCCGGCGCCAAACCCAACTGGATGGCACAGAAGTACCCCGAGATCCGCCGGGTCCAGCCGATGGGCAACCGCGAACACCAGGCCGGCCGCCACAACCACTGCTTCACTTCGCCGGTTTACCGCGCGCTGGTCACGCGCATCAACACCAAGCTGGCCGAGCGGTACCAGACCCACCCGGCGCTGGGGATCTGGCATCTCTCGAACGAGTACGGCGGCGACTGCCACTGCGCGCTCTGCAAAGACGCGTTCCGCGAATGGCTCCAGCGCAAGTACGGCACGCTCGATCGACTCAACCAGGCCTGGTGGACAGGCTTCTGGGCTCATACATACACGGCCTGGGCGCAGATCGACTGGATCGACGGCAGCGTGCACGGCTTGGTGCTGGACTGGAAGCGCTACGTCTCCGACCAGACGGCCGACTTCATGTGTTGCGAACTGGCGCCGCTCAAGCGCATCACCCCGCAGGTCCCCATCACCACCAACCTGATGGGCACCTACCCCGGCGTCGACTACCGCCGGCTGGCCCCCCACCTCGATGTCATCGCCTGGGACAACTACCCGCCCTACCACGCCCGCGCCGACATGGCCGAGTCGGGCGCCCACACGGCTTTCGTCCACGACCTGAACCGCGGACTCAAGGCCGGCCGGCCCTTCCTGATGATGGAGTCCTCGCCCTCGGCCACCAACTGGATGCCGGTGAACAAACTGCTGCGCCCGGGTATTCACCGCCTCAAGTCGCTGCAGGCCGTGGCGCATGGCGCCGACAGCGTCCAGTATTTTCAGTGGCGCAAGAGCCGCGGCAGCACCGAGAAGTTCCATGGCGCAGTCGTGGATCACGTCGGACACGGCGGCACCCGCGTCTTCCGCGACGTGGCGCAGGTGGGCGCCGACCTGCAGCGACTCGCCGGTGTGGTCGGCTGCACCACGCCCGCCGAGGTGGCTCTCCTTTACGACTGGGACATCCGCTGGATCCTCGATGAGGCCGCCGGGCCGATCAAATCGACCGGCACGCGGCCGCTCTACGAGGCGTGCGCACTGGCGCACTACCGTGCCTTCTGGCGACAGGGCATCGCCGTGGACGTGCGCGGCTCCGAAGATGAGCTTGCCGGCTACAAGCTGATCGTCGCGCCCATGCTCTACCTGCTCAAGCCTGGTGTGGCGGATCGCCTCGCCGCGTTCGTGCAAGGCGGCGGCACACTCGTGGCGACCTTCCTGACCGGCATCGCGGACGAGAATGACCTGGTCTTCGAGGGCGGCTGGCCCGGACCGTTGCGCCCGCTCTTCGGCATCTGGGCAGAGGAGATCGACTACCTCTATCCCGACGAAGGCAACCGCCTCGCACCGACAGCTGCGCTGGCGATTCCCGGCGACTACGAGGTCCGACACGCCTGCGACCTGATCCACGCCGAAGGCGCCGATGTCCTGGCCACTTACGGCGCCGATTTCTACGCGGGCCGCCCGTGCCTCACGCGCCACGCGTTCGGGTCCGGTAACGCCTGGTATCTGGCGACCATGCCGGAACAGCGATTTCTCGACCGCTTCTACGAACAGCAGGCCCGCAGCCTCGGTCTGCGGCGCGCCTTGGACGCGGAACTGCCCGAGGGCGTCACGGCGCAACTGCGCACCGACGGTACGACCGACTACCTGTTCCTGCTCAACTTCACGGCCACACCGCACGAGGTCACGCTCGGCGAGGCGGCCTGCACCGACGTTCTGGCCGGCGGGCCCGCAGCCACCGTATGTCGACTGGATCCCTACGGCGTGCGTGTGTTCACACGTGAGACGGCCAACCCGGCACGCCGATAGTCGTTCACGCAGGAACCAGGGCAAGGGTCACCAGATGATGGCAACAGCGAACAGGACGAAGCCCGCACCGGCCCTGCCAGGGACCGGAGTGTGCACGGATGCGCCGTCTGCACTCGGGCACGGCGCTGCACCCCGCATCACCGGTACGTTCATTGATTTCGGCGTCGAGTTCGGCGTGCCGTGCCCGCGCTACCCCGACGCCCTGCTGGCGCCCCGCTTCTGGCCCCAGGAACTGGCGGATATGCAGACCGCCGGGATCACCGACGTCATCATCGCCCGGATCATGGAACTCGGTCGCACACATTACCACTCGGAGTTGTTTCAGGAGTGGGAGGCGACGGACCACGTGGATCGTATCATGACAGCCGCGGGGAAACTCGGGATGCAGGTGTGGCTCGGCGGTCACCTCAACCTGGCGTTCTGGGATCGCACCTGGGACTTCACGCGCATGATGCACCGCGACCTCAGGCTCAACCAGGCGATCTACCGTGAGTTGGGCGCGCGGTACCACGGTCATCCCGCCTTCGCGGGCTGGTACGTTTCGAACGAACCTGACCGCGACAACGTTGACACGCCTGATCGTCGTGCGGTGCTTCAGGCATGCCTCAGCGGCATCTATGCAAACCTGCGCGCCGAATCGGGTCTGCCGGTCCTGGTGTCGCCTTTCTTCTCGAAGTCGCTGCCACCGGCCGAACTCGCGGCGTGGTGGGACGCCTTCCTCGACCGGCCCATGTTTGACGTCCTCGCGATGCAGGACGGCGTCGGATGTTTTCCCCGGCGCGATCTGCACGTCGAGGAGATTCCGGCCTACTACGCCGCGCTGGCGCCGGTCTACCGGAGCCACGGAATCCGGTTCTGGAACAATGTCGAAACCTTTGCCTCGCCCTGGCCATCGCCGGGCGACCTCACGCGGATCGCCCGCCAATACGAGGCTGGGCGTCCATATGTCGAGCGGACGATCACCTGGGAATACGGCCATTTCCTCGGCCGCCAGCAGGTGGATGAGCCGCGCTACCAGGCGTTCCGGCTGTGGAATCTCGCGCCATGAATGAGTTTCGCCTCAAGACGCTGCTGGCCACTTATCGCGATGGCTTGCTGGCGGACACGCTGCCATTCTGGTTTCCGCGCGCAGTGGACACCGAACACGGCGGATTTCTCCACTGCTTCGATCGCGACGGCTCGCTGCTGGACACCGACAAGTCGGTCTGGGCGCAGGGCCGCATGGCGTGGATGTTGCTGACGCTCCACAATACGGTTGAGAGGCGTCCGGAATGGCTGGAATGGGCCCGCGGCGGCCTGGCGTTCATCGATCGGCACGGCTTCGACACGGACGGCCGGATGTTTTTTCAGGTCACCCGCGACGGCCGCCCAATCCGCAAACGGCGCTACGCCTACAGTGAGTCGTTTGCGGCGATTGCCCACGCGGCCCACGCCCACGCCACCGGCTGCGACCGCTCGGCCACCCGGGCGCGGGAGCTGTTCAACCAGTTCACGCGCTGGAGTTTCACCCCCGGGCTGATGCCGCCGAAATTCACCGACACCCGGCCGATGATCGGCATGGGGCCGCGCATGATCACCCTCGTCACAGCACAAGAGCTGAGGGCCAACCTGGGCGCGGACCCATTGCTGACAGGCTGGATCGACCGTTGCATCGACGAGATCCGTCGCTGGTTCGTCAAGCCGGACCTCGGCTGCGTCATGGAATCGGTCGGGTTGGCCGGCGAGGTCCTTGACCATTTCGACGGGCGCACGCTCAATCCCGGCCACGCCATCGAAGGGGCCTGGTTCATCATGCGCGAGGGCAAGTACCGCCATGATGCCGGGCTCGTGCAGTTGGGCTGCCGGATGCTTGATTGGATGTGGGAGCGGGGGTGGGATCCCGAGTACGGCGGCATCTTCTACTTCCGCGACGTCTACGGCAAGCCCGTGCAGGAATACTGGCACGACATGAAGTTCTGGTGGCCGCACGATGAGGCCATCATCGCCACCCTACTGGCCTGGCAGTTGACAGGCGAGCAGCGATATGCCCGGATGCACCAGCAGGTGCATGACTGGAGTCACCGGCATTTCGCCGACCCGGAGCACGGCGAATGGTACGGCTACCTGCACCGTGACGGCCGCGTCTCCGTTCCACTCAAAGGCAACCTCTGGAAGAGCTGCTTCCATCACCCGCGAATGCAGGCCTATGCCTGGCTGCTCTGCGAGGAACTGAGCAAAGGGGCGGCAGGTCCGTGATCTCTTCCTGCGCTTCACGCGATCCAAGGATGGCGGGCTGCTGAACGGAGTTCGAACCGAGGGCAAACCCCGCCTGAACAGCCGGAAGACCGCGGGTGTCGCGGAACCGCAAGCGCGGGAGATGGGTGCGACTGAGTTGGTCCAGGCCGCAGAGGACGCGGCCCATTTGGTCAACGAAGACGAACGGGGCCAACCGCCCTTTCAGAAGCCGTCGGGTGGCACGGTCGCAATTGCTGCACGTGTCGGGCTACACCCGGATCGCGCGCCAGCGGTCGAGGAACCAACGGTACATGTCGAGGGGCACACCCGGCGTGATGAGATGATCGGGCATCAGCATGTAGCCGCCATCGGCGATCAGCGGCATCAGGCGCTGGATCTCGGTTTCGACGGCCGCGCGGTCGCGTTCGAGGGTCATCTTGTCGAAGTGGCCGATGATGTGCAGGTCGCGTCCGTAGCGGCGCCGGAAGGCCATTCCGTCGGCGTGCCAGGTGCCGACCTCGATCGGGAACTGCACGTTCACGCCCGCATCGAGCCAGGGACCGATCAGCGCCGACACATCGCCATCGGAGTCGATGCCGTAGAGCTTCACGCCGTAGTGTTCCAGCTTGGCGCGGATCTTCGCGTAGCCGGGCGCCACGCACTCCCGGAAGATATCCGGGCTCACGAACGGGCCGCTGCGGCCGCAGATGTCCTCCCAACCGAAGGCGAAATCGACCTGGATGTGCGGCAGGGTCTGGTCGAGGCCCCAGCAGGTCAGGTCGGCAATCGTGTTCACCATTTCGGTGAACACATCGCGGTGGTCGTACATGAAGTAGGCCAGGTTTTCGACGCCCATCCAGTTGCGGATCCAGCCCATCAGCGAACCGGTTCCAACCGCGATCGGCAGGCCGGAGTCGAGGCAGTTCTGAACCGGCTTGGTCCAGTCGGCGGGCAGCCGCGCGGCGTCCGGTTGCAGCCGCGGCAGGTAGTGTTCTTCCCAATCGCGCGGCGTCTTAAGCGTGTAATCCAGGTAGTGCGGTATGTTGCTGCGGCCCTTCCAGGCCTGGCACACCACCCCTTCGTGGTCGCGGTAGATGCGGCTGTCGACAGTCTCCGAGATGGTCTGCTCTTCGAAGAGCGGATGGAGCCCAACGTTCACGCCGATGAAGGTCCAATGGGCCGGCACGCCCAGGAACTCCCGCACACCGGTGTTCGGCGGCAGCCCCTCGTCGCGCCAGCGCACCGTGGTCTCATCCCACTGATGCCAGTGGACCACCGGCAGGCGGTCGAACGGCCGATAGTTCATGATGTCGAGAAAGAGGTCGCGTTGCGTCATAGTCGATTCCCTCTGGATCGGGCGGTCTCATCCAACGTCAGCGGTCCGGATCAACCCGGACGGCGGTTTCGGCTGGCGCAAGAGCCCGAACGTCACGGCCAGCAGCAGCAGGCCGGCCGGCCGGCCCAACAGCCAGTCGCCATAACGATTGTAGAGTGTCGGCAGCGGCTGGACCGGCACGGCCACGCGTACTGCCAGAAAGCCTGCAAAGCCGGTAGACTGACGGTCCAGCGACAGACGCGTCACCCGGCCGACCGGATCGATGGCGCACGTGACCCCACCATTGGCGGCACGCACCAGCGGGACACCATTCTCCACGGCCCGGAAGACGGCCAGAGCCATGTGCTGGTACGGTTCGGTCGAGCCCTCAAACCAGGCGTCGTTTGTCTGGTTGACGAGCAGCCGTGCGCCGACCCGCACCGCGCGCCGCGCCAGGTAGGGCATGATGTCCTCGAAGCAGATCAGCGGACTGAAACGCAGAGACGTCCGATCGTCTTTCACGTTCGCGGCCGGGGTCAGTTCGAACACCACGCTGGCTTCGCCGGCGGTGCAGCTATAGCCGATCGGCGAGAGTCGAGCCAGCCAGGGAAACAGGCCCTCCATGGGAATGAACTCACCGAAGGGGACCAAGTGTTGCTTGCGGTAACTGCCCTTCAGTTCGCCGTCCGTTCCGAACAGCGCGGACGCATTGTAGTAGTGCGCGCCCGTCTGCCAGTTCCACCCCTGGCCGGGCTCAGCTTCCAGGGCGCCGGTCAGCAGCGGCGCCCGAGCGACTTCCGCACCGTTGCTGGCCAACCCCATGGCCAGCGGATCGTAGGGCACGGAACCGAGCAGGGCCGTCTCAGGCCAGATGGCGAGGTCCGGCGTAACCCCGCCGGCCAGACTGGTCTGCAGCAGCAGTTCCTCGCGCACGGCAGTGATCGACGCCTCGTTGATCTCGAAGATCGAAGGCGCGTTCGGCTGGATCAGGACCAGTTGCCAGGCCGGATGCTGCGTCTCCGTGCGGATCCAATCCCGGACCCGACCGTAGCCCCACAGCCAGACGGCGCACAGCAGCAGCACCGCCAGCAGCAGTTCGATCGACCGGGGGCGCAGGACGCGTGCGACGCGGCCCGCGGCCGGCGCCGCGACCACCCCGACCCTGGGACGTATCACGGCCACAAACTGCTGCACCATGCTCGCAATGCCGGCGTTGACGGCCAGGATGACGACGGACAGCGCCCCCACCCCGCCCACGGACGCCAGTTGGACCAGCCCCAGACTGGCATGCAGGCTCACGCCGAGCGGATTCCACGGGAACCCGCTTAACAGCACACCGCGGGCATACTCGCTGCCGACCCACAGCAGCGGCTCCAGCACCAACGCGCCCGCCACCCGCCGCCACATCCGTGTCTCGAGTCGGCCGGCACGCCAGACCCAGGCGACCGCGATCCCAAACCAGGCGAAGTAGAGCGCGCAGTAGGCCGCCAGGGCCGCGTAGCCGATGATCACCAGCGGCAGCGGCCCGCCATTGTCGGCCAGGCGCCAAAGCCAGGTGAGCGATCCGAGCCAGAACACCAGGCCCGACACCCAGCCCAGGTGCAGGCCCTGCCGCGGAGTTGCGCCGCGCAGCGCCAGCAGCAGCGGCGCCAAGGCAAACCAGATCAGGTCGGACTTTGCGACGGGCGGGAACGCCAGGCAGATCAGTGCGCCGCTGGCGACGGCCAGCACCCAGCGCCAGGCAGCCGTCGGCTCGCAGCCACATGGGGTTGCGGGCGAGGCCCGGTTTGGATCGTTCGGTAGTGAGATGCCACGCACGTGCTTTGCCTCTTCGTCGTGAGCTTTGTCGCGAGCTTTGTCGACAGCGCTCACGACAAGGCTTCGGTTGCCGACAAAGGCCCGCCTCAGGGAGCCTGTCGATTCATGGTCTTGCCCATAACTTCGGTTTACGATTACGTGCGACGATTACGGATTACGAGGGGATGCTCCGAATCGTCCGCCGTAATCGTCGCCCGAAATCGTCCGCCGACTCGCGTCCTGAAATCGCAGCTAAGAACCATTAGATTTCTCGGAACGAGAAATCTAGGCGTTCTGCCCGCAACACTTCTTGTACTTATTGCCGCTGCCGCACGGGCAGACATCGTTTCGGCCAACCTTGGGCATATCCCGGCGGACCGGCGCAGCCTGGCTCGGCATGACCGCCTCGACCGCCTGGTCAAAGCTCTCGCTGGCGCCCGCAGGCAGTTCGGCCGGCCGCGGGCCGGCCGCGGCTGGCCGGGCCCCCAGCACGTGCACCTCGTCGTGAACCAGACGCTGCCGGTTGCGCATGTTGCCCATCAGGCGTTGCAGGGCATCGAGTGACGTCGTGGCCCGGAAGACGGCCTGGGCGATCTCGCTCTTGATCGTCCCCATCAACTCCTCGAACATCTGGAAGGCTTCGCGCTTGTATTCAACCAGCGGATCGCGCTGCCCATAGGCTCGCAGGCTGACGCCGTGCCGCAGTTCGTCGATCGCGCGCAGGTATTCCTGCCACTGTGTGTCGATGCAGTGCAGGACGACCTGCCGCTCCATCAGTGGCAGCACATTCGGATCTTCGATCGCGCACTTATCGCGATAGGCCTGCTCGATCCGGCCGGTGATCAGGTTTGCGGCACCCTCCGGGTTGCCGGCGAAAGCCTGGAGTTCCTCGGCACGCACGGCCACCGGAAAGGTTGTGAAGATCCACTCCACCAGTTCGTCGACCCGCGCATCTTTGGCCGAGGCGAGAAAGGCTTCGCATTGGGTCAGCACCAGGTCGTGGAAGATGTCGAGGATCTGCTCCTGCACACCCGCGGAGCGGACGATGTCGCCGCGGAAGGTGTAGATCACCTCGCGCTGCTTG
>CAZZCT010000132.1:0-14659 GCA_964652365.1 uncultured Lentisphaerales bacterium | reverse complement strand
CTCGTGAGCCGTGATTGCATGGGCATGCGCACGTCGGGGCGGCAGATTCGGCGGCGACTCTCGCAGTTTGAGGTGACCCCCAAATCCTCGCCTAAGCCGCGCGGAGCCGCGGCTTAGGCGAGGATTTGGGCTGACGGCTAACCCTTGCGCCTCTTTTGCGCTTGTGCGGGACCGTTGCGCACCATACGCTGGCCCTTATGAAGAATGCCATGACACCCGCCGCGCCGCGGCCACGGGATGCCCGCGCACCCGGTCTGCACCCTGCGGGTCCGCACCGCGGCGCCCTGGCCTTGGCTGCTTGGCTCGTGCTGACCTTCAGCGCCTCCCTCAGCGGTGTCTTCGTGGCCACCGGCGGCTGGTACGCCGGCCTCGTGAAGCCGTCCTGGAATCCGCCCGGCTGGATCTTCGGGCCGGTGTGGAGCTTGCTCTACGCCATGATGGCCTTCGCCGCGTGGTTGGTCTGGCGGTCAGGCGGCTGGGCCGCGCAGCGGCGGGCGCTGGGGGTGTACCTGCTGCAGTGGCTGCTGAACGCCCTGTGGACGCCGCTGTTCTTCGGGTTGCAGCGCCCGGACCTGGCATTCGCCGAGATCGTCGTCCTGGGGCTGACCTTGCTGGTAACCGCCGTCGCGTTCTGGCGCGTGCGACCGCTGGCGGGGCTGCTGCTGGTTCCCTATGTGCTGTGGGTGGCCTTCGCCGGCCTGCTGAACTTCACGATCTGGCAGCTGAACGCACCGATGTCGAACGGCGGCATCCTCACGCTGCCATAAACACCAGCGAGGCTCCGCCTCAGACCGACGAACCGTGCAACCCGGTCGATGGCAAAGCTTTCGCTTCGCCGATTGACCGGCTCGCCGGCCTGACGCGGACCTGGACGCGGACCGCCAGATGGCGGATACTCATCGAACCGAGGCCTGTACTAAGAAGGATCAGACGCATGAAAGTCGTCGCATTCAACGGTAGCCCGCGCAAGGACGGCAACACCTGCCATCTCCTGCAGCATGTTTTTGCTGCGCTCAATCAGGAGGGGATCGAGACCGAACTCGTGCAACTGGGCGGCAACTTGATTCGCGGCTGCAGCGCCTGCTTCCAGTGCTTCAAGAACCGGGACGGCCGGTGCGTGCAGACGGGCGACATGGTAAACGACTGCATTGCCAAGATGCGGCAGGCCGATGGCATCATCCTGGCGTCCCCCACCTACTTCGCCGACATTACACCGGAGCTGAAGGCCCTCATCGACCGGGCCGGCTTCGTGGCTGGCGCCAATGACAACTTCCTCAAACGCAAGGTCGGTGCCGCCGTCGTCGCGGTGCGACGGGGCGGCGCGATCCACGCCTTCGACAGCATCAACCACTTCTTCCTCATCCGCCAGATGCTGGTTCCCGGGTCCTGCTACTGGAACATGGGCATCGGCCGTGAAAAGGGCGAGGTCGAGGAGGACGAGGAGGGCATCCGGACCATGACGGTGCTGGGGGAGAACATGGCCTGGCTGCTGGCCAGGGTGGCGGCGCCGTAACACGACACCCCAGGGCCTGCCCTGCCGACGCCTCTTGCGTTGTGGGTGGACGATGGCGCCGCAAGCGTCCGCCGAACTCCGGTCCGGCCATCGAAGTTGCACGGCTACGTTCCGCGAATCAGTCCAGGAGACCTGTCCCGTATGTCCGCAGATCATGCTATGACCAGACGCTCGCTCGCAATCTCTCCGGCCAAGCACCTCGTGCGCCCGTTGCTGCGCCTGCAGCCGATCCAGGCCAGGCCGGGAACACCCTCGGTCGACCCCGCGGTCGTGGCCGGGCATCTCGCCGACGTGGCCGAAGTCCTGCCGCCCATCGCGGTTGAAAACCCGGAACACTGGGGACGCGTGGTGCGCGGCCTGGGTCCCGAGATCGACGCCATCCTGCCGCTGTCGATTCCCTGCTATCCGACCGAGGTCTGGAACAGCCATCCGCAGGCGCTCGTTGACCGCCGGCTCCCATGCCTGTTCTGGTGCCTGCCGGCCTATGATGAGCCGGACTTCTGGCGCTGGTCGGCGCGCGATCTGCTCGTCTCGCTGGGCGTCGAGGTGCACCTGGTTGAGAACCGCCGCCACGGGCTGACCCTGCTGCGTGGCCTGGCCCTGCGCCGGCAGTTTGCCGGCGCGCGTCTGGCAGTCTTCGGCGTGCAGAACTTTCCCTGGAACGCCCATGCCGCCGGTGCGCACCTCGGCCGCGCGCTGGGGCTCCAGGTGGATGTGCATGCGCTCGACCCGGTGCGCGAACGCGCCGCCGCGATCAGCGACGGCGAGGCGCTGGATCTGTGGCACGGCCGCGCAGCCCGCTACCGGGAACAGGGGGTCGCCGGGCCCTGGCTTCTGACGGCGGTCAAGACGTGGATCGCGATCCGCGAGGTGTTGCAGGCCACGCGCGCCATCGGCTTCGGGGTGAACTGCTTCGGCGACCTCATCCCGCGCGGGCATCGCGATGTGCCGTGCCTGGCGCAGGTGCTGGCACGCGAGGAGGGATACGTCGCGGCCTGCGACGGCGACTTCTGCTGCCTGGCCTCCATGGCGCTGATGACGCATCTGACCGATGCCACCTGCACCATGTCCAACCTCTACCCGGTCTCGTATGTCGGTGCGTTGCGCGAGCACTTCGGCGATCCGCTGGCGCCCGACCCGGCGCGGTTCGCCCCGGCGGAGTGGGCCAACCTGGCCCGCCTGGCCCACTGCGGCTTCGTCGGCGTGGTCTCTCCCGAGGTTGCCGGCGGACCGGCCGCGCTGCGCGATTGGGGTGGCACGTACGAGATCACGCGTGACGGTCGTGGTTGCGGCATCGACAGCGACCTGCCGGCGGGTGTGATCACGGCGGTCGAGCTGAAGTTCGACGGCCGCACGCTGCTGGCCGCGCGCGCCGAGGTCGTCGAAACCACCCGCCACGCGGGGCTCCCGCATTGTGAGAAGAGCGCGCTGCTGCGTTTCCGCGACTTGCCCGGTTTTGTGCGCGCGATCTCGCGTGAACACCCCGCCATCGTCTATGGGGATCATACGGAGGCGCTGGGCACGGTCGCGCCGATCCTCGGTCTCAACCTCCAGGTGTTCTAATGGGTTTTCCGACAGGCTTCACGTGGGGTGTCGCGTCCGCCTGGTCGACGCCCTGTGCGCCGCGGGCATCGATCCCTGGGTGACGCTGTTCCACTGGGACTACCCCCTTGCGCTGCATCGTCGTGGCGGCTGGCTCAACCCGGATAGCGCGCACTGGATGGCTGACTACGCGGCCCTCTGCGCCCGCACGTTCGGCGACCGGGTTCGCCACTGGAAGCCACGTTCGGCTTCGACGCGCCACGCCTGCGGCCGGGCGACGCGGAGATCCTGGCGGCCGGTGCGGAGGCGTTCACCTTCTGCGGGCTGAACCTCTACTCGGCCCAACTCGTCCGCGCCGATTCCGAGGGCCGGCCACAGACTGTTCCGCCGCCGCCCGGTTACGTCACGACCACCCAGAACGGCTGGCACGTCACACCGTCCATGATGCGCTGGCTGCCGCGCTGGTGGCACGCTCGCTATGGCCGGCCGATCGTCATCACCGAGAACGGGCATCAGAACCTCGACCACGTCCATCTCGATGGCCGCGTCCATGACCCACAGCGCATCGATTACCTTCACCGGCACCTGCTTGAACTCGCGCAGGGCATCGCCGAAGGCGCCGACGTCCGCGGGTACTTTCACTGGACGTTGATGGACAATTTCGAGTGGGCGCTCGGGTACAACGTGCGTGTCGGCCTGGTGCACGTCGACTTCGCAACGCAGGTAGCCGCGGTAGCGGATGGCGAAACAGTCGTTCGTGGTGCGGACGTCCAGGCTGAGGCCAGGCAAAACACCCTTGGTATGTGGCTTGAGCGTATCGAAGTCCGGCAACTGGCTCCACGTGCCCAGGTATTCCTCATAAGCGAGGCCGACGGTGCAGTTGGCCGGGTTCTCGGGGTTGCGGAACGGTTGCACCGCGATCGCCACCGTGGCGACGCCGCTGGTCTGCCCGTCGTCGGCGCGGAAGGTGAAGCGGTCCGGACCGGCGTAGCCGGCGGCCGGCACGTAGGTGAGCGCAGGCGGGGTGCCGAGCAGCGTGCCGTGATCCGGTTGTGTGTCGATGCGGTACGTCAGTGCGGTGTTCTCCACGTCGGTCGCCCGTAGCGTCAACGCAAGCTGACTGTTCTGTGCCAGTTTAAGCTGCTGCACCTCGCCGACGGGCGTGTCGTTGACCGGCGTCACGTTGATCACGACGCGGGCGGTCGCGCTTGCGACTCGCCCGTCGCTGACCTGGAAGCCGAAGCTGTCGGGGCCGCTGTAGTCCGGCCGCGGCGTGTAGACCGCGTCCGGCAGTCTGCCGGTCACGGTCCCGTGCTGTGGCCGTTGCGCGAGGGTGTAGATGAGGGGATCGCCGTCCGGGTCGCGGGCCGTCAGGGTCAACGCAAGGGTGGCGTCCTCCGACAGCGAGACACGCTGGTCTTCGGCCGTGGGCAGCCGATTCGGCCGGCCGCCGCCCACGGTGACAAAGACGCCCTGGCCAATGTTCCAGTAGCTGCCGCCCGGACTGATTTCGAGCCGGACCGGGCGCACCATGTAGACCGTGCCGTCGGCGGAGCGCGATTGGTCGACGTAGGTCGTCTCGCCCACCGGTGTGTCCGTCAGTCGCACGTAAGGCCCGGCGGCGCGGTCGGATTTGTAGACGTGGTATCCGCTGACGCCGTCATCCGGCGAGGGCGTCCAATGCAGGGTCGTCCGGCGGCGCGTTCGCTCGCCGTGCAGGCCGGAGCCTGGCGCGATGATATGCAGGCGCAACGACGGATCCCCCATCAGGGCCACGTGCACCATGGCGCGGGAAGGTCCCTCATCGCGCGGCGTGCCTGCGCGCGCATCTGGATTGCGCGATCTGCGGCGACGGCTGGTCAGGTGGTTCTGGGTCTGCCGTACGCTCTCGCCCAGCGTCTCGCCAAGCGACATGTGATGGTAGAGGTTGTCGGGCCGGCCGCCCCACGTGCAACTCAGGGTGTAGGTGGGCATGCCCAGCGGCGCGCGCAGGATGACGTTCGGCTGGTCCCAGTCGCCGAAGAAGCTGCCGAACAGCATGGTGAAGATCACCTGCGAGTCCGCCGCTGCGAAGTCTGCGCTGCGTCCAACCCCTCCGCATAGCTCGACATCGCCGCCGCCGCAGCCATAGGCCCACTGGAAGGAGTCCTTGGACAGCGTGCCGAACCAGCCGCCTTCCACCACGTTCGAGACGCCGAACAGGCCGCCGAAGTTGCGCCAGCCGTTGGCGGCGAAGGCTTCGCCGCCGAAGTCGCCGAAGTGGTCATCGATCAGCCCGCGCGGGGGCGCCGTAATCCACTTCATGCGGTAGTGGTGGTCCTTGTTCAGGTACTGCCGGAGCAGGTCGGTTTCGCTCTTTCCGGCGAAGCACGCCATGTCGTAGAAATCCACCCGCCCCACCTGCAGTCGGACGTCGGCCGGGACAACGGACTGGTCGAACTTGCCATCGCCCGGCACGTTCTGCTGCCGGACGCGGTCGCACAGCGAGGTCACGCTGGCGTCGCTCCAGAGCCCGTCCATGTCCCCGTAGTAGACATCCGCCGGCCAGGCGCCCTCGTGATTCTCGTGGCCGTCCGGGCGAAGATGGCCGGAGTACGGCACCGGCACGTGGCCGACGAGGAAGACCGCTCTCACGCCGGTCGGGTCGGCGCGGTAGTCGGATGTGATCAGGGACTTCACATTCGTCACGGCCTCTTTCCAGCCGGGGTCGCTCCAGTGCTTGCCGGCCACGTCGTGACGCCGCGGCCTCCAACCGTCGCCCACCAGATCCGCCGCGAGCACCGAGAGTTCATTACTGAGCGCGGCTGCCAGGCGGTTGTCCACGATGAGGATCAGGGTGCCGCGCGCGTCAATCAGCGGTCGCTCGATGGCGGACAGGACGAACCCCGAACCTTCGCGTCCGCCGTCGCTCGCCCGGCGCACCTGGTACTCGTAGACGGTCGCGGGCGCTGCCAGGGTGTCGACCCACCCGGTTGTCGTCCCGGCGTCGGATTCAAGATTTGTCACGGCCACCCAGGCCGGATCGGTGGCAGTGCGCCGGCTGATCTGATAGCGCGTGGCGCTGGGGCAGGGGGGCCATCAGCATGCATCTCCCTACTGGAGCACAAACGCGTGGACGAGCACGGGAAAGGCATCTGGCGCTGGTGCGGTTTGCGGCAGGCCAGGGCGCGAATGAATGCAACGTACCGGATGCAGGCGCCATGGGCAAGGCAGACCAAAACAATTGCCCCCCCCTGTGCGTTAGCCTATACTATAAAGATGACCTGGGGCTTACGACAGGGCCTTGCCAAGGCGTGCGCGCGGCAACGCGGACGTGCGGCTGGCCGGGCCGGGCAGGCCATGGTGGAATACGTGGTCGTGGCCACGGTGCTGCTGGCCGTGGTGGCCGTGATGGCGCTGTTTCTGTATGCCTTGCGGCTGCAATCCGACCGGGTTCTGACGCTGGTCGCTTCGGACTATCCGTGACCGCGCGCCCTCCGGGCGCTGGCAGGCACGTGGGGAGACGCGTTATGCGCATGCACAAGAAGAATCGTCGCAGCGGCCAGACGATGGTTGAGTACATCATCATCGTGGTGCTGATTGCGATCACCTTGATCGTCCTGTTTGGCAAACTCAGCAAGGCCACGGGCAAGAAGGTCGCCGGTGCCACCTCGGCGCTGGACAACGACGTCGGTCAGGAGGCCCAGGATGCCCTTCCCGACGCTCCCGAACAGAACCTGCGCGACCTGCAGGAAGATGGCACCATGAGCGGCGGCTCGGCTCCGTGACCTGCGGGTCGCGGAAACACGCCGAAAACGTTGGGACCACGCGTATGGCGCGATCCGGCCAGATCGGGCCGCGCGCACCGCGCGGCGGGCAGGCGATGATCGAGTCGCTGATAGCGATTCTGTTCATCTGCCTGCTTTTTTTCGGGGTTTTCCAACTGGCCCACGCCTTTGCCAGTCGCGAGATCCTGCGGCACGCCGCCACCCGCGCCGCGCGCGCCCGGACCGTCGGTTTCAACGGCTGGATGGTCCGTAAGGTAATGCGAGTGGCGGCCATACCCAATGCCGGCACAATGACGGTTCCGGCGGACGAGGTCTTCCAAAACCCGGAGTTGGACGCGGCCCTGGCCGCTGGAACGCCCGGTGCCGTCTGGGACCTCGCTTTGGTGGCGACACCCCACAGTGCGCGGGCCGATTTTGAACTGGGTCGTCTGGGCGACTATCTGGCATCGCCCAACGAACCGACGGCAGACCAGCTTTTGGACTACGAGGACTGGGACGACATCCGGGGGCAGGGGATCGGCGGCAATGGTGTGCCGCCGGCCCTAACCACGGATCGGCTCGACGTGGAGGTGCGCCAGGAGTATCCCCTGCGGTTCTACGTGCAGATGCTCTTCGAACTGGCCGGCGCCGTCACCCCCGCCATGCGCGATGGCACGCTGCGGCTGCGCGGCGCCTACGAGATCGAAAGTCACTACCCCCTCTACCTCGACGATCAGGGCTGGTAGTCAGCCAGTTCCCGATCGCCGGAGCCTGCCTGCCATGATCAAACGACCCACCCGTACGATGGCCTCCGGACGCCGCGGACAAGCGGTCGTCTTCCTCGTGCTGGTCCTGACGATCCTGGCGTTTGTGTTCCTCTGGAATGTCGACCTGCATCGCATTATCGCGGCGAAATCGCTCAGCCAGAACGCCGGCGACGCGGCCGCGCTGGCCGCCGCCCGTTGGCAGGGCGACACGCTGAACCTGGTCGGCGAGCTCAACGTGATGCATGCCCTGGCGCTGGCGGCCAACGACGGCGCTACGGCCGCCACCATCGAGGCCATCACCAACATCCAGGCGCGGCTCTGCTTCACCGGTCCGATGGTGGCGCTGATGGCGGCTCAGGTTGCTGCCAAGAACAATCGCATCTACGAGGAGACGGGCTTCTCGGACCTGCTGCGCGTGTACGCCGCCGCCGCGCGCCGGTACGACGAACCGGTCGACGGCGCCCCAGCCTACCCGCCGCCCTTCCCGGGCGCCTGGGACGCCTATGCCGACATGCTGGAAACGGCGGCCGCCCACGGCATCGCCGCGGCGCCCGATAATGCGCGGTTCTACAACGACCGCGTGGGCGATCACATTCTGCTGGACCGCGCCTTCTATGAAGCCGTCGCCGGACGCAACTGGTGCTGGTTCTACCTGCACCATCGCTACTCGGACGATCCCCTGGAGACGCTGTTGGACGTCTACACCGACCACACCTGGTGGGATCCGCTACCCGAGCCCGATCCGCCCGGTTTCGCCAACAGCGAGATCTTCGGGCTGGGGCTTCGCGCCGTGACGGTCGAGTTGGGACAGGTTCTAACCGAGGGTGAGTTCCGCACCGGCGCCGCGCAGCAGGCGCTGATCGACCCCGCCCTCGCGCTCAGCAACGTGCTGCACACCACCGAGACGTGGTACGGCTACGACCCGGGCGTGTGGACCGCCTGGGACGCCGTGCGGACTGACGGTCCCGAGCCGTTTCCCATCGTGGGCCCGGTGAAACCCGAGTACGACTACCAGGGGGCCGACGTCGCCGTGCGCGTCTACGCCAATGCCGACCGCCTGACCCAGACGGCGGACGGCGAGACCGCCCAAGATGCGATTCTCTGGACCGCCGCCGCCAAGCCCTTCGGCTATCTCGAGTCCGACGACGCCGCGCACGAACGGCTGCGGCCCGACGCCTTTGGACTGGTGTTTCCGGCCTTTCGCGATGTGCGCCTGATCGCCGTGGACGCGGCGTCGGGCTCCGGCAGCGGATCTTTCGATCTGGATTGGCGCATTCACATCGAGGAGCATCTGCCAGACTATGTCGATAGCGGCGCAGTCCAGTCGGGATGCAGCTACTGTGACCTGTTGACGCAGTGGGAGGTCGACTCCTTCCGGCTGACCGGCATCCGGTGGCTGCTCCGGAACAGCCACCGCTGCCAGTTGCCGTCCGACGGCCCGGGAGACGGCAGCGGCGGTGGCACGAGGCGCGGACACTGATGAAACCAACTCCGTCATCCGAGGTGTCCGGGCACTGCCTGTTCCGACGGCCGCGGCGGCAGGGGCAGGCCCTGATCGAACTGACCGCGGCCATGCTCGTGGTCGTCATCCTGGTGGCCGGGGTCGTGCAGTTTTCCGAACTGGCCGGCCGCAAAGGCGAGACGATTGCCACGGTCCGTGTCGCGGCCGGCACGCGCGCGCTGGCGTCCGGCGAGGTCGATGTGCAGACGCCCGACTATTTTCATACCTGGACCGAAGGGAACGACCAGATCCACCACACGTCCGACGACGGGACGGTCCCCGACTACTTTGTTAACCTGCAGCTGGGCATCACGGACCAGAGTGTCGCGCAGCCGGGTCAGTGGGCTTACCTGGCCGGGACGCGAAACGGCAGTCACTACACGCTGGCGCAGGGCGACATGCCGATGGCTGCCATGGGTTTCGTGTATGAGATCGAAGCTCGGACCGTCGAACTCATGCCCGTCATGCGCGAGTGGCACATCTACAACAGGGACTCCGTCCGGGTTGCAACCGACATCTGGATGCCGCGGCTGCATCTGGAGGGCTTTGACCCCGTGGAGGGGGAGGAGTGAACGAGGGCGCACGGGCACCGGCAGGACTCTTGGCGCGCTCCGCCACCCACGCCCGAGGCGGTCACGCCCGCTTGCTGGGGCTCGCGGTATTGGCGGGCAGTCTGCTGTTCGCGACCGCCCTGCCGGCGGCCTTCTCGCTGCGCCTGGCCGGCACGGCCGGCACGCTTCTGGAGCAGCTTGGGGGCCGCACGATCTACCGCGCCGGCTACGAGATCAACGGCACGCCCGGCCGCCTCACCGTGGTTGGTTTTTCCGACGAACTGGAGCGCGTGGCCCCCGATGTGCGCCGCGTGCTGGGAATGCCGGCGGCCCCGCGTGGGGCCGGCCTGGCGCGCACCATCCGCGACGGTCAGGAGACGACGTTGCTGCTGCTGCCGGGAGGTGACGCGCGCGGCAGCCTCGCCTGGCTGATGGAGCGGCGCGCCCCGGCGGCCGGCGCGGCGGCGGACGCACCACCGCCGCGGCCGCGCGACCTGCCGTTGGCGCCGTCGGCCGAGGTGCTCTTCACGGCGGCTAATACGCGCTCCCACGTGCTGCTGGTCGTGGCCGAGATGGCCGGTGCGGCTCCCACTGCCCACGCCGCGCAGGCCGATCAACTGCTCAGCCGGGGCTGGGTGGCCTGCCAGTCGGACGCACGTTCCGAACTGGCCGTATTCGCACGCGACGGCCAGACCTGTCTGGTCTATACTGCCCCCACGGAAACGGATGCACGCACACGTCTCACGCTGGTGTGCCGGGGATCCGGAGCCCCCTGAACCGTCGGGATCGCCTCGACATCTGGAGCGCGCATGAAACAGCGGATTATCCTGATCGTCTCGGTCGCAGTCGGCCTCCTGGCCATGTTCCTGATGCAGCAGTACCTGACCGCGAATGACCGCCAGGTGGCGAAGCGGCTGGCCGAACTCGACCGGCGCTTCACGCAGATTGGCGTGCTGGCCGTGGGGCGCGCCCTGCCGGCCGGCAGCGTATTGCAGCGCAGCGATCTCAAGGTGCTCGACGTCGTGGCCAGCGCGGTGCGCGGGCACGCCATCCAGGAGCAGGACCTCTCGCTCGTGTTGGGGCGCCGCACCGTCAACCCGCTGCAGGCCGCTGCACCGGTGTTCTGGTCTGACCTCGAAGGCGGCGACCCGAAGCGGCGCGGGCTGGCCCAGGACGTCACCCACCGCATGCGCGCCATCTCCATCAACGTCAGCGGCGCGGCCGCGGTCAGCGGCATGGTGCGGCCCAACAACCGGGTGGACGTGCTCGGCACCTTCACCTTCCCCTCGCGCACGATGCCCGGCGAGATGGAGCTGGTGACGCTGACGATTCTACAGGACGTGACGGTGCTGGCCACCGGGCGCGAAACCGCCAAGACCCAGCTCGGCGGCCCCGAGCGCAACTCCTCGGCCTCGTACAGCACGGTGACGCTCGAAGTCACCCCACGCGAGGCCGAGATGCTGGTCTTTGCCGAGCAGATCAAGGGCCGGCTGGCGCTGGCCCTGCGCAATCCAGAGGACGTCGACTACGTGAAGGAGCTGCCGCGGGTGAACTTCTCCAAGATCGAAGCGGAGATCGAAAGCCTCAACGACTATCGCCAGCGGGTGCTGCGCGGCAAGCGCGAGTAGCGACCGATGCCAACCGTCTTTACCATCGAGATCCGCCAGCCGGACGGCACCGCGACGTCGTACGAACTGCCGCCGGGCAACTACACGGTCGGCCGCGGCGAGGGCTGCCGCATCCGGTTGCGGCACGCGCTGGTCAGCGACCGTCACGCCCTGCTGGCGTTGATGCCGGAGGGCCCGGCGGTTGAGGACCTGGGCTCCAGCAACGGGACCTATCTGGACGGTGTGCCGGTCGACCGGCGCGCGCCGTGGGCGCCTGGCTCCGAGCTGCGCCTCGGGCCCTACCTGCTGCGGATGCAGCAACCCGGAGGGCTGCCGCCGGTCTCCCCGCCGCCGGTCGCTGCGGCGGCCCTCCCGCCGTCGGTTCCCCCGCCGACGGCCGTCGCCGCGCCTGCGCCGCCTGCGCCTCCGGTTGCGCCGGGGCTGCCGCCAACGACGGCCGAGCCGGTCCGTGAGACCATGGCCTCGCTGGGTCGCGACGTGCGCAACCAGATTCACCGCGAACTGGTCCAGCGGTTGGACATCAAGCGGCTGACCGCCGAACGCGTCAGCAGCGACGAACTGCAGCGGCGCGCCCGCGAGACGATTGAGTCGATCGTGCGCGACGTGCGCCGCAAACTGCCTCCCGGCATCGACCCCGTCCGGCTGGGCCAGGAGATCTTCAACGAGGCCCTGCGCCTCGGTCCGCTCGAAGAGTTCCTGGCCGATGACTCGATCACCGAGATCATGGTCAACGGCCCGCACCAGGTCTACATCGAACGCCAGGGCCGGCTGGAGCGGACCAACCAGGATTTCATGGACGACGCTTCGGTCCTGGCGATCATTGAGCGGATCGTGGCGCCGCTCGGCCGCCGGATCGACGAGAGCCAGCCCTACGTTGACGCGCGCCTGCCCGACGGCTCGCGCGTCAACGCCGTGATCCCGCCGCTGTCGCTGACGGGGCCGTGCATCACGATCCGTAAGTTCTCGCGCAAGCCATTTGTCGACCAGGATCTGGTGCGCATGGGCACCTTCACGCCTGCCATCGCCGAACTGCTGCGGGTCTGCGTGCAGATTCGCCGCAACATTGTCGTCTCCGGCGGCACCGGTTCGGGCAAGACCACGCTGCTGAACGTGCTGAGCGGCTACATCCCCTCGAACGAGCGCATCGTGACGATCGAGGACGCGGCCGAACTGCGGCTGGCGCAGCCCCACCTGGTGCGGCTCGAGGCCCGGCCGCCGAACATCGAAGGCCGCGGTGCGATCTCGATCCGCGATCTGGTCCGCAACGCCCTGCGGATGCGTCCGGACCGCATTATCGTGGGCGAGTGCCGCGGCGGTGAGGCGCTGGATATGCTGCAGGCCATGAACACCGGCCATGACGGTTCGCTGACCACCGTGCACGCCAACGCGCCGCGCGATGTGATCGCGCGCATTGAAACCATGGTGCTGATGTCCGGCATGGACCTCCCGTCGCGCGCGATCCGCGAGCAGATCGCCTCGGCCATCGATGTTATCGTGCACGAGGCGCGCTACAGCGACGGCAGCCGCCGGATCGCCAACATCAGCGAAGTCGTGGGGCTGGAGGGCAACCAGATCGTCATGCAGGACCTCTTCGAGTTCCGGCAGACCGGCATTGGCGAGAACGGCAAGGTCATCGGACACTTCCGCGCCACCGGGGCCGTGCCCACCTTCTTCGAAGAGCTCAAGCCGCGCGGCGTGATACTGGATCCCGCGATCTTCCAGCCGCCGGACCGCGAGAATGGAGCGCGCGGATGAGCTGGGTGGTCTCCCATCTGCTGCCGCTGGCCATCATCAGCTCGGTGGGGCTCTGCTTCGCGGGCCTGGCGGCCGTGCTGTTGCACACGTTCAGCACCGGCGCCAGCGCCTATACCCACAACCATTCGGAGACGACGGCCCGCCAGTTCGAGGATCTCTTTCTGTTTGTGCCGCCGCGCCGCATTGCCGAGGCCGGTTGGGCCTGCGCGATTGCCGCCTTCCTGCTCGTGGCGCTGCCGCTGTTCGATCCGCGCGCGCCCGGCCAGACCGCGGTTGGCTTCGGCCTGGGCGCCTTGGCCGGCGTGGTGGCGCTGCAACTGCCACGCCGCCTGCTGGTGGTGCTGCGCGAGCGCCGCCGGCGGCGCTTCAACATCCAGCTCGTTGAAGCGCTCGCCCACATGAGCAACGCCCTCAAGGCCGGCTTCAGCATCTCCCAGGCTTTCGAGACCGTGGTCACCAACGGCGAAAACCCGATCGCCCAGGAGTTTGACGTCCTCCTGCAGCAGACCCGCGTGGGCATGAGCTTCAACGACGCGCTGGCCAGCCTGGCGGAACGGGTCGGCAGCGCGGACTTGTCGCTGGTGTGCACCGCCATCGACATTGCCCGGCGCACCGGCGGCAACCTGACCGAGATCTTCGACAAGATCGCCCTGACCATCCGCGAGCGCATGCGTATCGAGCGGCGCGTGCTGACCCTCACCGCCCAAGGTCGCCTGCAGGGCCTGATCGTGGGCGCCATGCCGGTTGTCGTCGGCGTGGCGATGACGGTTCTGCGGCCTTCGCTGATGCTCCCCTTTCTGCGCTCGTTCAACGGGATTGTCGCGATCGCCGGCGTGGTGGTATTGATGACGCTGGGCGGCCTGATGATCCGGAAGATCATCCGCATTGATGTGTGACGGCATGCTGACGACACTCCGATTTCTGACCTGCCTGACCTGGGCCGCGGCCGCCACGGGGCTGACGTGGTATGTCCTGCACATGGCCCGGCAGATGACGTACGTGACGCTGGCCGACGGCCGGCGCCAGGAGCGCGCCCTGCCGCTGAGTTTCCGCCTGCTGTTGCCGTTTGCCGCCAATCTGCGGCCGCTCACGGGGCGTCCCGCCCTGGAGGATGCGCGGGTCCGGGTGGAGCGCCGGCTGGTCGCGGCCGGGTTCGAGGGCTTGCTCAGCGGCGAGGAGTTTCTGGCGCTGCGGATCCTGCACCCGGTGGTGCTGGGCACCGGCTGGATCCTGCTGCTGGCCGGCCTGGCGCGCCTGGATCCGACGGTCCGGAACAATGCGGTCTGGCTGGGCATCCTGGGGGTGTTGCTTTGGTACTTCAAGCCGGCGGTCTGGCTGCGGCACACCTTGCAGATGCGCCACCGCAGCATCCAACGCGCCCTGCCGTTCGTGCTCGACCTGCTGACGCTGTCGGTCGAGGCCGGCATGGACTTCATGAGCGCCCTGCAACGCAGCGTCGAACGCCGCACACTCGACCCGCTCAGCGAGGAACTGATCCGCATGACGCATGAGATTCAACTCGGCACGCCGCGGCGCGTGGCCTTGCGCAACCTGGCGCGCCGTGTCGACCTGGCGGAACTGCGGTCGGTCTCGTACGCTCTGATCCAGGCCGACGAGCTGGGGGTCAGCATCGGCGCCATCCTCCGCATCCAGTCG
>CAZZCT010000131.1:0-14848 GCA_964652365.1 uncultured Lentisphaerales bacterium | reverse complement strand
TGGGCATGCGCACGTCGGGGCGGCAGATTCGGCGGCAACTCTCGCAGTTTGAGGGCCGCAGACCGTTCTTGAGAACAGCCCCGGCCGGCTGCTAGAATCCGGGTTCCTATCAAAAGAGGTCTGAGCCCTATGCACGCCCACAAATGGATCGCCATTCTCGATTTCGGGTCCCAGTACAGCCAGCTGATTGCCAGGCGGGTGCGTGAACAGCAGGTCTACTCCGAAATCGTGCGGTTCGACACCACGGCCGCCGAACTGCAGGCGCGGAAGCCGGCCGGCATCATCCTTTCGGGCGGACCGTCGAGCGTCTTCGAACACGGCGCCCCGCGCTGTGACCCGGCCATCTTCACGCTAGGCGTGCCGGTGCTCGGCATCTGCTACGGCATGCAGCTCGTGGCGCGCGAGCTGCAGGGCCATGTGATCCCCGGACAGAGCCGCGAATATGGCCATGCCCGCATTACCGTAGTTGAGCCGGGCGCGCTCTTTGCGGGTCTGCTGCCGGAACTTGATGTCTGGATGAGCCACGGCGACCAGGTTGAGACCCTGCCGCCCGGGTTCCGCCGGTACGCCGAGACGCCGACCTGCCCGAACGCCGCCATGGGGGATCCCGCGCGGCGGATCTACGGGCTGCAGTTCCATCCGGAAGTGGTCCACACCACGCAGGGCACCGACATCCTGCGCCACTTCCTCTTCGACGTCTGCGGTTGCTCGGGCGACTGGCGCATGGCCTCCTTCATCGATGAAAGCGTGGAGCGCCTGCGCCGCCGCATCGGCGACAGCCACGTCATCTGCGGCCTGAGCGGCGGGGTCGACTCAGCGGTCGTAGCCGCCCTGCTGCACCGCGCGATTGGCGCGCAGCTCCACTGCATCTTCGTGGACAACGGGTTGCTGCGCCATGGCGAGGCCGTCCAGGTGGAAGCCACCTTCCGCCAGCAGTTGGGCTTCGACCTGCGCGTGGCGCACGCTCAGGATCGGTTCCTGAGCGCCCTCGAAGGAGTGACCGACCCCGAAGCCAAGCGCAAGACGATCGGCCGCGTCTTCATCGACGTCTTCGCCTCCGAGGCGCGCAAGCTGCACGACTGCCGCTTCCTGGCCCAAGGTACGCTCTACCCGGACGTGATCGAGAGCGCCTCGCCCCTGGGAGGGCCGAGCGCCACGATCAAGAGCCATCACAACGTCGGCGGGCTGCCGCCGGACCTCAAGTTCGAGCTGGTCGAACCGGTGCGGGAGCTGTTCAAGGACGAAGTGCGGGCCCTCGGCCGCGAACTGGGACTGCCCCCCGAACTAGTGGACCGCCAGCCGTTCCCGGGACCTGGACTGGCCGTACGGATCCTGGGCGCCGTGACCCGCGAGCGCGTCGAGCTGCTCCAGCGTGCCGACCTGCGCGTGCAGGAGGAGCTGCGCACGCTGGCCAACTACCACGAGATCTGGCAGGCCTTCGCCGTGCTCCTGCCGGTGCAGTCAGTAGGCGTGATGGGCGACGGCCGCACCTACGAGAACGTCTGCGCCGTACGGGCCGTGCACAGCGTGGACGGCATGACGGCCGACTGGGTCCGGCTGCCCTACGACACACTCGCCCGCATCTCGAGCCGAATCATCAACGAGGTGCGCGGCATCAACCGTGTGGTCTACGACATCAGCTCGAAGCCCCCCGCAACGATCGAGTGGGAGTAGCCCGCAGCCAGGGTCGGCCACCGGTAGTTCCCGGCGTTCTCGTTTTGGCGCGCCTCCCTTCCGGGGGCCAAGGCGGGTGACGCCCGCAACCCAACGTGGCACGGGCTTCCAGCCCGTAGCCACTCGTTCGCCCTGTGACGCACATCGGCCCGACGTGCGTCCCGATGGGTAGGGGTGCCCCAGGCCCTTGGGGCACCCGGTCGGCCAACGCCCTGCCGCGGTTTGAACCGAAATGCGCGGGAACCGCGGACGGCAGTTTCAAGTTATGGACGAGGGGTCAGTTGGTCCTTGTCACACCAGCACGGATCGTCTATTATGTATGGCTTTTTACGGGCTATGCCGCCCCATCGCGGGATGGATGCGGCAGGGCCTGCACAGTGGAGAATCTGTCATGTCCTATGTGATCACCGCCAAATGCACGAAGTGCGGCGCCTGCAAAGAAGTCTGCCCGGTCGAAGCGATTAACGAAGGCGCGAAGACCTACGTGATCGACGCGGACAAGTGCGTGGACTGTGGCGCCTGCGCCGGTGAGTGCCCGGTTGAAGCGATTGAACCGGGCAACTGAAGTCGCCACCCCAGATCCCGCCGACCCCGGCGCCGCAAACGGCGCGCGGGGTTTCGTGTTTGTCGGGGTGTGTGGTCTCAGGGCCGCAGGGTTGCGGTTGACGCCGCGAACCGGATTGGGTATCCTTATTGTTTGATGGCTTGAGTTTGTTGCCGACCAGCCACCCGACCCGGAGCAGCGGCGCGACCGTGGCCGCCCAGGGGGTGGGGTAACACTGAGGTTTTGAGGATGTCGAAGATCAAGAAAGCCGTAGTACTCGGGCCGACCAAGTCCGCCTCGCGGGCCGTGGTGTCCGAGGCCAAGCATGCTGCGGCGAAGGAAGCCGCCCGCCCCCATGCCTCCTTCAGCGAAAAGGATTTGGAGAGCTTCCGGCATGACTTGCTTGCCTTGCGCGACCGGTTGACCGGCAAGGTGGTTCAGATGCGCCGAGAGTCGCTGCGCCGCGACGATGAAGTCAACCCGGAAGAGGACGGCACGGACGCCTTTGATCGGCTGTTCGCCCTTGAGCGCGCCGGCAGCGATCAGGAACTAATCTACTCCATCGACGAGGCCCTGCGGGCAATTGAGGCTGGACGCTATGGCGTCTGCGAGGCCTGCAGCGGCCTGATCGAGAAGCCCCGCCTGCACGCGCTGCCCTTCGCCAAGAACTGCATTGCCTGCCAATCCGAACTGGAGCGGGGCCGCTCCGGTCGCGCGGCCGGACGGCGGGCCCTGCCCTGAACCGGCCGGGCGGGTTGTTGTCGCGCAAGCCGCAGCAGCAGGCACCGCATGCGTAGTGTCGCCACAGTTTGGATCATCACGCTGCTGGACCAGTTGACCAAGCATGCGGTTCAGCGTCGCTTCCTGTGTAACGAGCGTCACGAGGTCATTCCGGGCTGGTTCGACCTGCGTTACATCCAGAATACCGGCGCCGCCTGGGGCATGTTGGCGGGAAGACAGACGCTGCTGATCGTATTCTCGCTGGCCATGCTGGTCCTGATTATCCGGACCCGCCGGACCCTCTTCGCCGGACAGTCCGCCGGATGGTTCGCGATGGGACTGCTGGTGGCGGGCATCCTGGGCAACCTGATCGACCGGATGCGGCTGGGTTACGTGGTCGACTTTCTCGACTTCTACCGAGGCGATCGTCATTTCCCGGCCTTCAACGTAGCCGACAGCGCGATCTGCGTCGGGGTCGGCCTCTACATCCTGGGACAGTGGCTGTCAGAACGCCACCAACGCCGGGTGCAGGCCGCTCCCGGAAGTCCGTAGCAGGTGTTGCCACGCCACGAATCGTCTGCCGTTCCACGCCATGTCCGCCACCGCGCAACACTGGAAGGCCTGGGTGCTGGTCGGTCCCACAGCCGTCGGCAAGTCGGCTGTCGCGCAGCATCTGGCATCCCTGACCGGCGCCACGATCCTCTCGGCCGACGCCATGCTGGTCTACCGCGGCATGGACATCGGGACCGCCAAGCCCCTGCCGACCGAGCGGAAAACGACTCCCTATCTGGGCCTGGATCTCGTGGACCCTGACCAACCGTTCAGCGTGGGCGCCTGGCTGGCGACAGTCCGCGGCCAACTGGCAGCGTCGCCGGCCGCGTGCGAGGTCCAGTCGCCAGCCGGCGGCACCGGACTGATCGTCGCCGGCGGCACCGGCTTGTACGTCCGGACCCTGCTGTGCGGCCTCGATGCAGCCCCTGCCGATCCGGCCCGGCGTGCCCACTGGCAGCAGGTTTTCCAGGATGGCGGCCTGCCCGCGCTGCAAGCCGCGCTGCGGGCGCGCAGCCCATCGGCGCTGGCGGCGCTGGATGATCCAGAGAACCCGCGGCGCGTCTCCCGGGCGCTGGAACGCCTGGATGCCGGCGAAGGAACCGGAACGCCGCCGGCGCCACGAGCGCCGTTGCCGATGGCGGTGGGCCTGCGGTTGCCTGCAACGGCACTGCATGCACGCATTGTGGCACGCGCCGAAGCCATGCTGGCCGGCGGACTGGTGGAGGAAGCCGCGCGCCTCCGGCAGCGTTATCCAGTCTGGTCGCCGACCGCCAGCCAGGCCATCGGCTATGCCGAGGCCCTGGCGCTGCTGGATGGCCAGGTCGACCGGGCCACGGCTCTGGCGCGCATGGTCGCCCGGACCCGACACCTGGCCAAGCGCCAGATGACCTGGTTCCGTCACCAGCTGTCGGTCGTCTGGGTCGACGTCGACCCCCAGGCCGGTCCGGCCGCGGCCGCGGCGCAGGTCTGCGAGAAATGGAGCACGTATGGTCCCTGCCCCCTCGTCGGAATCTGACCGCCCGACCCAGGCTTATCCGGTCGCCCTGACGGTGCGCGAACTGCCGAGCGAGATGCGGCCGCGCGAAGAACTCCTGCGGCGGGGCGCCGGCCACGTGGCCGATGAAGTGCTGCTGGCAATCCTGCTGCGCAGCGGCCTGCGCGGCAAGAATGTGATTGATCTGGCGCGCGAGATCCTGCGCGCCACGCAGGGACTGGCGGCGCTGGCGCGGGCCGACGTGGCCGAACTGCAGGCCCTGCGCGTGCCCGGCCTGGGGCCAGTGAAGGCCATGGAACTGGTGGCGGCGCTCGAGCTCGGGCGCCGCGCGGCCCAGCAGGGGCCCACGGCCGATCCGCCCTGCGTGCGCGACCCGGAGAGCGTCTGGCGACTGCTCGAACCGCAGGCCCGCCAGCATCGCCAGGAGATCCTGTGGGCCCTGCTGCTGAACACCCGCAACCGCCTGATCGGCCAGCCGCACACGGTGACGATCGGGCTGCTGAATGCCAGCCCGGTTCACCCGCGCGAAGTCTTCTCGCCGGCCGTACGCCACAACGCCGCCGCCGTGATCGTGGCCCACAGCCACCCATCGGGCGACCCCACGCCTTCGGCCGAGGATCTGCGCGTCACGCGCCAACTGGTGGACGCCGCGCGCATGCTGGACATCCGGTTGCTTGACCACGTCGTCATCGGCCGGGCCGCGCCCGACCATCCGGCCTTTGTCAGCCTGCGGGAGCAGGGGCTGGTGAACTTTGAAGCCAGCTAGGCGGCACCTGCGCCAGGACGGCGGCCACGACCTCCGCCAGGGGCATGTTGGTGCTGTCGATGATCACGGCACCCTCGGCCTTGCGCAGGGGCGCATGCACGCGAGAACTATCGATCCGGTCGCGGTGGAGCAGCGATTCCAGCACCGCGTCGCGGCTCTGCCGGGGGCGCTGCTGCTCCTGCTCCTCCAGATGACGACGCCGCGCGCGCTCCTCCGGACTGGCATCGAGGTAGAACCGCGCCGGCGAGTCTGGAAAGACGACTGTGCCGATGTCGCGACCCTCGACCACCAGATCGCCCAACTGTTGCATCCCGCGCAGCCAATGGGTCACCCGCGCGCGCACGGCGGGCACCTTGGAGACCGGGCTCACATGACGGTTGATCTCCGGCGTGCGCAGGGCCTCGCCTGGTTCGGCACCGCCGACCAGGCAGGCGACCCGGCCCTCGCGCACCTCGAAGGCCACCTCCACCCGTGGCGCGAAGGCGGTCATGGCCGTTTCATCGTCCGTGTCGACGCCCTGCTGCAGCGCCTGCCAGGTCATCAGGCGGTACAGGGCGCCGGAGTCGACATGCAGAAAACCCAGCGTCCGCCCGACGCAGCGCGCCACGGTGGACTTGCCGGCACCCGAAGGACCGTCGATGGCGATTACGCGACTCATACTGCAACCCTCCGCTGATCGAACCCATGCATCGGGTATGCTTTACACGACTGCCGGTCGAAACGAAAGCCTTTTTGAGGTTTACATGCGCCGCGATCCCGCGTATACGTGGTGCATGTCGTTGGGCGCCCAGACCACCAAGCCGCATCTCCATCTCGAACCGCACGTCGACCTCACCGGCAGAACCCTGCAGAACGAGGAGCTAACGCGCGTGATTGTGGCCTGCCAACGGGGCGATTGGGAGGCCAAGAACCGCCTCGCCCAGACGTTCCAGCCGCTGCTCCACGCGCTGGCGGACAAGCGGGCCAGGGGCGATGTGCCAGAGATCAACCGGCTGATCGGCCTGGGCAAGGAGGGGTTGTTCGCCGCGGCCCGGAAGTTCCCGCTCGCAACCGGCGCGGCCCGATTCCGGATCTACGCACTCGACTTCATCGAGCGCTCCATGAACGACCAGCCGGGCTTCTGGCAGCGCCTCTTCGGGCGCGGCCAGGCGTCGCGTCCCTCCTGATGCAGCCCGCTTCCATCGCCAGCCTGTGGTGTATCTGACGTGTGCGGCGCGGCGTGCGACCTCACGGGATTCTGCCGGACCTAGCTCCATGAACCATGCCATCCCGGACGTCGAAACCGTCGCGCCGCCCCCCGCTGATCCATCGTCCACAGGCGACCGGTCCCAAGCCGACCAGACGCTCATCATCCAGGCCAACGTGGCCGAACCGCTGCCCTTCGGCCAGCACTTCGATCCTATCCGGCCGGTGGAAGTGGATGTGGGCTGCGGCAAGGGCCGATTCCTGCTGGCACGCGCGGCGGCCCACCCGGAGGTGCAGTTCCTGGGCATCGAACGGCTGCTGCCGCGCGTGCGCAAGATCGACCGCAAGGCGCGGCGGGCCGGTCTGACCAATCTCCGGCTGCTGCGGCTGGAGGCCAGTTATTCGCTCCGCTTCCTGCTCCCACCGCATCGCATCCGGACGTTCTACATCTTCTTCCCGGACCCCTGGCCCAAGCGGCGCCACCACAAACGGCGCCTCTTCTCGCCCGAGTTCCGCGAGGCCCTCTGGTCGCGTCTCGAGACTGGCGGCACGCTTCAGATCGCCACCGACCACCTGGACTACTTCGCCGCTATCCAGCAGGGCTTCCGCGGAGATCCCCGCTTCCGCGAAATGCCACCGATGGAGCGCTCGGCCGACGAGCAGACCGACTTTGAACTGATCTTCCGCGGACAGGGCCTGCCGATCGGCGCCTGCGCCTTCGAGGCACTGGAGGCCGGAGTCCATGCCTGAGCTGCGCGCGCTGCCCGACCTGCCCGTCAAAGCCGTGCTGCCAGCCCTGGGCCGCGCGCTGGCCGCCAACCGGCCGGTGGTGCTGCAGGCCCCGCCCGGCTCGGGCAAGACGACGCTGGTGGCGCCCTACCTGCTGGACGCGCCCTGGCTGCAGAACCGGCGCATTGTCCTGCTGGAACCGCGCCGTCTGGCGGCGCGGACCGCGGCCCGCTACATGGCACGGCTGCTGGGCGAGCCCGTGGGCGCGCGGGTCGGATACCAGGTTCGCCTGGAACGGCGCATCGGCCCCGAGACGCGCATCGAGATCGTGACCGAGGGTCTCCTGACGCAGCGCCTGCTGCATGCACCGGACCTGCCCGAGGTGGGGCTGGTGATCTTCGACGAGTTCCATGAGCGCAGCCTCCACGCCGGCCTGGGACTGGCGTGGTGCCTCGAGGCCCGGGCCGTGCTGCGGCCCGACCTCCGGCTGCTCGCAATGTCCGCCACGCTCGACGCGGAGCCACTGGCACGGCACCTGGGCGAGGCGACCATCCTCGTGGCCGAGGCCCGCGTCTGGCCGGTCGAGACGCGCCTGCTGACCCGTCCCGCCAGCGCGCCGCTGCCGTACCAGGCCGCCGAGGCCGTGCGACGCGCCCTGATCGAGTCGGATGGCGGCATCCTGGTCTTCCTGCCCGGCGAGGGCGAGATCGGACGCACCGCCAGCCTCTTGCGCAACGCCGGCCTGCCGGCCGGCGTCACGCTGCATCCACTCTTCGGCGCCCTGCCCCGCGCCGCGCAGGATGCCGCCGTGGAACCTCCGGCGCCCGGTTGCCGAAAGGTCGTGCTGGCGACCTCGATTGCCGAATCGAGCCTGACAATCCGGGGCATCCGCACCGTGATCGACACCGGCTGGATGCGGGTGGCGCGCTTCTCGCCCCGCAACGGCATGTCGCGGCTGGAGACGCTGCGCGTGACGCGCGACCGGGCCGACCAGCGCCGCGGCCGGGCCGGACGCGAAGCCCCGGGACTCTGCTACCGCCTGTGGGACGAGGCCACGGACCGCGCCCTGGCCCCGTGCGCCTCGCCCGAGATTCTGGATGCCGACCTGGCCCCCACCGTGCTGCAAGCGGCCCAATGGGGCGCGAGCACGCGCACCGGACTGCCCTGGCTGACGCCCCCGCCGGACGCGGCCTGGCGCCAGGCCTCGGCCCTGCTGCAGGAACTGGAGGCCTGCGACGAGACCGGACGGATCACGCCGCGCGGGCGCCGCATGGCCGAAGTGCCCGTGCACCCACGCCTGTCACACATGATCCTGCTGGCCGCGGAGCATGGCTGCGCGCAACGGGCCTGCCTGCTGGCGGCCGCGCTCACCGAGGCCGCCAGCGAGCCGCTGCTGCGCCACGAAACCGACATCCGGCGGCTGCTCGACCGGCTGGAGACCGGCGAAACGGCGGCGACCGAACCAACGCCCCCCGATGCCCCCGGTCCACAGGAGTGGGTCCACCGGGTCCACCGCCTGGCGGCCCAGTGGTCGCGCCGCTACACGCGCCCGGACCGCGCGCGACTCGACGACGGGCGGCTGCTCGCCTGGGCTTTTCCTGACCGCATCGCACGCCGCCGCGAAGCCGACGGGCGCTACCTGCTGGTCAACGGCTGCGGCGCGACGCTCGAAACCAGCGCGGCGCTGGCGCGCACCGAGTGGCTGGTGGCCGCCGAGTTGCAGGACGACGGTCCGGACGCGCGCATCCGGCTGGCCGCCTCACTCGATCCCGCCGATCTCGAAACCGACCACGCGGCGCGTTTCGAGACGCACGAGCGCGTGGTCTGGGACCGCCAGACGGAAGCGGTCGTCGCCTGCGCCCGGGTCAGCCTGGGCGCGATCGTCGTGCGCGAGACCGCGCTGGTGCGACCCGCACCGCTGGCACTGCGTCAGGCGCTCTGCGAGGGTATCCGGGCCAAGGGCCTGGCCAACCTCGGATGGTCTCCCGCCGCGCGCAACCTGCAGGGCCGCGTCCTGTTCCTACGGCGCGAGCGACCGGATGACGACTGGCCAGATGTCTCGGATAGGGCCCTCGCCGAGCAGCTCGAGGCCTGGCTCGGGCCGGCCTTGGACGGTCTGACGCGCTGGTTGCACGTGCGCCGCGTGGACCTGCAGGCGCCGCTCCAGGCCTGGCTGGGAGGACGCCGCCAAGCGCTCGAGACGCTGGCCCCCACCCACCTGCCCGTGCCCAGCGGCAGCCGCATCGCCGTGCACTATGACCGCGGTCCAGACCCGGTCCTGGCGGTCCGCCTCCAGGAGGTCTTCGGGCTGGCCGAGACCCCTCGCATCGCCGGCGGTCGTGTGCCGGTCGTGCTCGAACTGCTCTCACCGGCTATGCGGCCGCTGCAGACGACAAAAGATCTCGCCAGTTTCTGGAAAACGAGCTACTTTTACGTCCGTAAAGAAATGCGCGGACGCTACCCCAAGCATGACTGGCCCGAGCATCCGGCTGATGCGCGGGCCAGCCGGAGCGTCCGGAAGCCGACCGGGGAGGCACGTGTTCCTCCCGGCCGCTAATCCGGACGCAGCCCGTCGACGGGCAAGCTACCGGCAAACCGGGTTCCGCGCGAGTTGGAGTACGCCATGCCGCGCGTGATTCTACATGCCTGTTGTGGACCCTGCGCAACGCATCCCGTGGAGGTTCTGCGCGATCTGGGCTATCAGGTGACGCTGTTTTTCTCGAACGCCAACATCTGGCCGCCGGAGGAACATGCCAAGCGGCTGGCCAACGTGTTGCGGCTGGTGGAACAACTGGACCTTCCGCTGATCGAAGACACGGCCACGCACGAGGCCTGGCGGCGGCACATCTCGGGCCTCGAGGGTGAGTGCGAAGGCGGCATGCGCTGCCGCCATTGCTTCCAGTTTAATCTGGCCCGAACCCAGGCCAAGGCGCAGGAACTGGGCTTCGATCGCTTCACGACCTCGCTGACCGTCAGCCCCCACAAGTGCGCACGCACGATCTTCGCGGTCGGCCGGCAACTGGACGACGTGCGCTTCCTGGCGATCGACTTCAAGAAGGACAACGGCCTGCAGCGCAGCATCGAGCTCTCACGCAACTTCGGTCTCTACCGGCAGAACTACTGCGGGTGTGAGTTCAGCGGCGGAGGCTAAAGGGCAGGGACATCCAACGAATCGCACGTGCGGTGACGCGGTCACCGCACGTGCGATTCGTCTCGTGTGCGCGCATGTCGCGCCGGTTGAGGCCGATGCTTAGACCGCCGGCTTGGCGATCTTGGCCGGGAGTTTCAACATATTCCGGACCGTCTTGGGGTCCATCTTCGCGACGACGGCGGCATCCACGCCCAGACCCGCGAGGCGCTTCTTCTGAACGCGCTGGCGGCGGCGGCGATCGCCCTCGCCCTTGACCGGACGGGTGCGCGGTTTCTTGTGGAGCGTACGACCTGTTCCCATGACTCCTCCGTTGAAAAATACCAGTGCCACGCTGGCTCGTGCAAAAGGTGTATTACTATGGACGATCACGCCGCCGGATGCAAGCGCAACGTGACGGCGCAACGGAAACGCCGCCGAATGCCGCCGAATCGCGCTTCCGTTTGGCCGAAACCTACGCTAATCTAAACCGTTTGCTGCAACCTGCGCCCGGAAATCGCCATGCAGACCGTGCTCGTACTCGACAGCCAATCCGCCGCTGCCGCCCATAAAGCGTTGGATACGGCGGACGTGATTCTTTTCGCCGTCACGAGCGTTCGCAAGGCGCGTCACATCCTGCTGAACTACGCGTTGGACGTCTGGGTCTGCGACCTGGCAACAACCGACCTCGATTTCCGCGTCTTGTCCGAAGAGGCCCGGGGCCGGAATCCGAACCTGCGGATCGTGCTGACCGGCCCGCCCATCGTCCGCTTCCATGCCAACCAGCAGATCGAGCAGAAACGGGGCCATGTCTACGTTCCGAAACCGTGGCCGCTGGTGGAGATCCGTCACGCCCTCGCGGTCCCCGCCGCACCCGACGCCCCTCCCACGACGGTCGCCCCGGCGGCGGCGCGACGCCCGCGGGCCCGGCGCGAAGGCGTGCTGCCGGCCCCGGCGCCCACACCCCCCGAAGCGCGCTACCGACTGGACGAGCAGATCGGCGAGGGCGGGACCGGACGCGTGTACCGCGCGTACGACCTGCTGCTCGAGATGGAAGTGGCCGTCAAGATGCTGGCCCCCACACTCGTGCGCGACCCGGAGTGCATCCGCCTGCTCAAGCAGGAGGCGCGCATCGGACTCGGCCTCTCGCACAAGCACATCGTGCGGCTCTACAACCTGGACCGCCGCACCGACCGCTACCTGCTGATCATGGAGTATGTGCGCGGCCAAAGCCTCAGCCAGCTGCTCGCGACCCGGCCCGTCCTGCCGCCGCCGCTGGTGGTCCAAGTCATGGGCGTGCTGGCCGAGGCGCTGAGCTTCGCACACGGCGCAGGCGTGCTGCACAAGGACATCACGCCGGCCAACGTGCTGGTCTCGGACGACGGGATCCTGAAAGTGATCGACTTCGGCATCGCCGACCTGATCAACCGGCAGCGCAAGCCGGGTGATTTCGTGATCGGCACGCCGGTCTACATGAGCCCGGAGCAACTGCGCGGCGAAGACCTGGATGTGCGCACCGACGTCTACTCCAGCGGCGTGCTGGCGCACCAGCTGCTCACCGGCCGGGTGCTGCATCCGGCCGAGGTGACGGCGGAAGCGATTGCCTTCCATCCGCACCCGCCCATCACCGGTCTGCCGGAGGCCGTCACGACGGTTCTCGAGCGCGCCACGGCCTTCGCCCCGGCGGACCGCTGGCCGACCAGCGTCGCGTTCGGCGCGGCCCTGGCCGCCGCGGCCGGCGCGAGCTGACGCCGGCGCATCTGCCGGCGGCCCGCGACGCGCGCATCCGGCCGCGGGCCAAAACGCGATAAGACCCCAGTCGATTTCCCGGAACGGTAAATCTAGTACTTGCGGATCACGCACCGCACGACGCCGGCCAGCTCAAGCGACTGTTTCGGCCGGATGGTCGCATACCGGCGGTTAGCTGGCTCGAGCCGGATGCCCGCCGCGTCCTGGAAGAAATACTTCATGGTCCACTCGCCGTCGACCTGGGCGATCACGATGTCGCGGTTGCGGGGCGGCGTGCCCTTCTCTACCAGCACCATGTCACCCGGATGGATGCCGGCATCGAGCATGGAGTCGCCCTCCACGCGCAACAGGAAGGTGGCTTCCGGCCGTTCGATCAGGTACTCGTCCAGACTGAGGGTGTCGAGCAGTGCCTCCTCGGCCGGCGAGGGAAACCCTGCCCGAACCACGCCCAGCACACGTACCGCGGCGGTCAGTTGGGCAGTGGCCGCGAGGTGTCCATGCTCGTCCTTCGTCAGGTAGCCGGCCTGCTCCAGTTTGCACAGCAGCCCGAAGACGGAGTTCTTGGACCGGACGGCGAACAGGCCCAGCATCTCCTGGTAACCTGGCATGCGATGGCGGCGCTGCACAAAATCGCGCAGGGCGGCGACCTTCGACGGCAGATCGGTTTGACGCGGCATGGGCACCTCTCCCACAAACGCAGCAAGAATACTGAACCGCAGTTCAAAATGCAAGCCGGACTTCCGCAGGCGGCGCGATGGGCAGTTGAAGAGTTGAACGATCGAGCCGGACCGTGCCGCGAACGGCCCGGAAGCAGTCCGCAATTGCCTGGCGTTGCCGTCCGGTGTATGATGAATGGGTACCGCGGGACGCAGCCGTCGTCGGCGCGCATGCGGCCCGGGTACCGGGAGCACGACGATGCCGGCTATTGACCAGTTGCTGACCCTGATGGTCCAGCGTGAAGCCAGCGATCTGCATCTGACCGCCGGCTTTAAGCCCTACCTGCGCATCCACGGGTCGATGGCCCCGATCGCCGAATGGCAGGCCCTCGACAGCGACAATGTCGGCCGGTTGCTGAGCGAGATCATCCCGGCCCGCGGCCAGGCCCAGTTCGACGATGAGTGGGACACGGACTTCGCCTACGAACTGCCCAACGTCGGCCGCTTCCGCGTCAACGCCTTCCGCGACCGGCACGGCATCGGTACGGTCTTGCGCCTGATCCCGTCGGTGATCCCGACGATCGACGAGCTGAAACTGCCCTTCGCCATCCGCGCCTTCTGCCACCTTTCCAAGGGGCTGGTGCTGGTGACCGGCCCGACCGGCAGCGGCAAGTCGACGACCTTGGCCGCCATGATCGACCACATCAACAAATCGCGCGACGAGCACATCATCACGATCGAGGATCCGATCGAGTTCGTGCACGAGCCGATCCGCTGCCTGATCAACCAGCGCGAGGTCTACCGCGACACGACCGCCTTCGGCCGTGCCCTGCGCGCCGCCTTGCGCGAGGATCCGGACATCGTGCTCGTCGGCGAGATGCGCGACCTCGAAACGATTGAGACGGCCATCGAAACCGCCGAGACCGGCCACCTTGTCTTCGCCACGCTGCACACCAACACGGCGCCCAGCACGATCGACCGCATCATCGACAAGTTCCCGGCCGACCGCCAGAACCAGATCCGCTCGATGCTGGGCGACGCCCTCAAGGGCGTGGTGGCCCAGACGCTGTGCCGGCGGATCGGCGGCGGCCGCGCGGCCGCCTTCGAGATCCTGATCGTGAACGTGCCCGTGGCCAACCACATCCGGGAGGGCAAGACCTTCATGATCCCCAGCGTCATGCAGACCTCCAAGAACATGGGCATGCAGACCTTCAGCGATGCGTTGACGGCCCTGGTCCTGGCCGGCAAGATCACGCCGGAGGAGGCCTACATCAAGGCCATCGACAAGGAGGATATCCGCAGCATCCTGACCAACGCCGGCATCCCCCTGCCCACCTTCGAAGACGAGCAGACCTCCCGCGTAGAGGACCGCACCGCGGAGTTCGAAGCGCTGATCGCCCGCTGCCGGGAAGCCCTGGCAACGCAACCGGACAACGTCGATATGCTGAACGACCTGGCCTGGATTCTGGCCACGAATCCCAGCGACCGGCTCCGCAACGGGGCCGAGGCGGTGCGACTGGCCGAGAAGGCTAACCGGCTCACCAAGGGCGCCGAAGCGTCCGTGCTGGATACGCTGGGAGCCGCCCACGCCGAGAACCGCAGCTACCGGCGCGCAATCGAGGCCGCCAGCCGCGCGCTGGAGCTGGCGATCGAGAAGAAGGTCGCGTCGCTGATCGGCCCGCTCAACGCGCGGCTGCACCTCTACCAGAGCAATCAGCCCTTCCGCGACGTCTAGATTTCTCGTTCCGAGAAATCTATTGGTGTTGGGTCACATCTCGTCGCGACAGTCGGCCGAACGCCCGCAATCACCCTCGCTCAAGGTACAAGGCGGGCTGACCCGCAACCCAATCGCTGGCGTGTTGCCTATAGCTTCACCCCGCCGCGGGCGACACAGGGTCGCCCCTCCAGGGCGGCGGCCGGCCGATGGAGGGCCGGGCTTGTCCCGGCCGCGGTGGAGATCGAAATCGAACTCGGGATCGTCATCGGCCACGCCGTCCATCGAAGTTACCCCCTTGGGTTGTTCGCGGCGCAGCCGCGCGGCCGGATCGTCCACTACTCTTGCCTGCAGCAGCCTGCGGAAGCTACCCTGCCCTCCGCTCTTGTCGAGTCCTGACTTCCGTTTGACACTTTTTCGTTGTGTGTAGCATGCGAA
>CAZZCT010000130.1:0-15015 GCA_964652365.1 uncultured Lentisphaerales bacterium | reverse complement strand
GCTTCGCCAGCACCTGGCCGCGCTCGACGTCCTCTTTCTTGATGCTGCGCAGCAGGCAGCCGATGTTGTCGCCCGCCTGCCCGCTGTCCAGCAGCTTGCGAAACATCTCAACGCCCGTCACTACCGATGTCTGGGTCGGACGGATGCCGACGATCTCGATCGGCTCGTTGACCTTGACGATGCCACGCTCCACGCGCCCGGTCACCACCGTGCCGCGGCCTTCGATCGAGAACACGTCCTCGATTGGCATCAGGAATGCCTGGTCCAGCACGCGCACCGGCTCGGGAATGTAGGAGTCCAGCGCCTCCATCAGCTTGGTGATGCACGCGCAGGCCGGATCGTCGCCGGTCTTGGCCTGCGTGGCCGGCAGCGCACTGCCGCGCACCACCGGGATGTCGTCGCCCGGATACTCGTACTTGGACAGCAGCTCGCGGATTTCCATCTCCACCAGGTCGAGCAACTCGGCGTCATCCACCAAGTCGACCTTGTTCAGAAACACCACGATCGCCGGGACGCCCACCTGGCGCGCCAGCAGGATGTGCTCGCGCGTCTGGGGCATCGGACCGTCGGCCGCGCTCACCACCACGATCGCGCCGTCCATCTGCGCCGCGCCCGTAATCATGTTCTTCACGTAGTCGGCGTGGCCCGGGCAGTCTACGTGGGCGTAGTGCCGGTTGGGCGTGCCGTATTCCACGTGCGAGGTCGCGATCGTCAGGATCTTGGTCGGATCACGGCGCCCCGCCGACTCGGAGGCCTTCGCCACCTGGTCGTACGAGATGTAATCGCAGAAGCCCTTCAACGACTGCACGCGCGTAATCGCGGCGGTCAGGGTCGTCTTGCCATGGTCCACATGGCCAATCGTACCGACGTTGACGTGCGGCTTCGTCCGGACAAATGCTTCCTTAGCCATTGAACTATCCTCTTTCTGAGGTTGCAGCCCCGAAACTGGAGCCCATGAGCGGGATCGAACCGCTGACCTCGTCCTTACCAAGGACGCGCTCTACCAACTGAGCTACACGGGCCCTCGACATTGACTTGAGTTAGCCCTAGGGCAAACCAACCCTGCCCCGGCCACCCGCTCTCGCGTCGAAACCGGACCCGGGAGCCGTCCACTTTGCCATCATGTGCTCGCGCCCCGCCTGTACCAGTTGCCCGGCTTAGGCGAAAACCCGGTGAGCATAGCCGGATATGACCGTTGCCGTCAACCCCCGTTTTTGGGCCGGCGTCGTCGCCACCCCCGCAGGGGCCGAAACCGCCGGCCGGACGGCTGGCACCGACCAGCGATGCTCCGCTTCCACTCCGAACCGCGCACCTTGAGCGCGGGGGGATTTCTTGCGTTCGACCAACTGTCGCAATGAAATGCGACCCCAGAACACTGGATCTCCCGGAACGGGAAATCTAACGCGCCGGCGGGGTCCGCGAACAGCCACAGAACCATCTGATCTGGCCGGTTGGGAGCCGCGGGCGTAGAATAGCGGTGTGGCGCGGCGCGTGGCTAAGGTGTTCAACCGCGGGCCGCCTCCCCAACGGCCGCAGAGCCCTCTCGGGCGACCTAGCCCGCGTTCGCCGGCCGGGCACCTCGTACGCCAGCGGCGCCCGATGGGTCGACGGCTCAATCACCCCATTGTGTCTGCCATACTATTCGTATACTACCGGGGGGGCGAAAAGCCCCGTGAAGCCCCTGCGGGCGTGAGCCGCCCGCATCCGGTGTCAGATTCTATCGCCCCGGCTTCCGGGTGCAGGACGGAACCGCTGAGCCATCAACTCAGCGCCATGTGCGCCTTCCAGCAGCCGCGCACGAATGTCGCCCGGCACGACCGCCCGGAGGCCCCGGCCGGTTCGAACAGCCAGCGCGGCGGCAACCCCGGCGGCCTGGCCCATCAGGCAGCCCGTCGGCATGACGCGCGTCGAGGCCAGGGCCACCCGCGTGGCCGAGAAGCAGCGCCCGGCAACCAGCAGGTTGTCCAGGCTCTTCACCAGCAAACTGCGGTACGGAATCTGGTACGGCGGCATGGGCTCCTTGTGGATCGCCGAGGAATCAAGCGGAAAACACCCGTGGGCGACCGCATCTGGAAACCGGCAGCCGGCCCGCAGATCATCGGCGGTGAGCACATAGTCACCCGCAACGCGCACGCTGTCGCGCAGCCCAAACATGGCCGCCGAGTAGGCGAAACCCGTGTCGCGCCCTGGCGCCGTCTCCTGGAAATGGCGCACAAACTCGGGGATGCGCCGACGGAACGCGCGGCCGGCATCCGAGTAGCCACGTCCGGTGGAGGTGTCAAATCTGCCGTCCGCCCACCACATCTTGAGGCCGATCCGCTCCGGCTCGGTCCAGACGCTGTACTTGGGCGGCGGTGCACCCGGCTCCACGTGCCACACCACCTGCAGCCGCGGCTGCGCCAGACGCTGCACGAACAGCATGTGGCTCGGAGGGATCGATTGCGGGTGGTCGGCGTCCGGCGGCAGCACCTCCGCGCCGGCGTGCCGGCTCAGGATACCGTCGCCCGTGCAGTCGACGAAGACCCTGGCCTCAACCCGCTGGCCCAGCGACCGGTTGTGCACGATCGCCGCGCGGACCTCGCTATCCACGACCTCGGCACCGATGATGTCCGTGGCGAACAGGAGCTCGACTCCGTCCTGCTCGGTCACCTCCTGCAGGACGATCGCCAGCACGTTGTGGTCGAAGGTGTGGTTGAAGAACGGAGGCGTCCGGCCGACCCGCCATCCATGCTCCGCGCCAATCGCGCCGTAGGCGGTCAACCCGGCCCAGATATCGTCGAACACCAGCCCGTGCGCTTCCGGCAGGGTGTCGTCGCCAAAGCAGAAGTTGCCCACGCCGCCGCTGGTGCCGAGACCGCCCAGGACCTCCAGCCGTTCGACCAACAGGGTCCGCGCGCCAGCACGCGCCGCCGCGCAGGCCGCCCCCACCCCGGCCAGGCCGCCACCGGCCACGACCACGTCGTAGGTGTCGTATAACGGAAGCGTGCGTGCGGTTGATGCCGGTGATGATGTCATGGTTGGGCTGGCTCCACGTCGCGATCCTTCTCTAGTTGCGCAACCACCGCGGCAGGGTCCAGTTCGCGCGGCGTGCGACCGGCTTCGAGGCTGAGCGCCGCAGCCACGCCAGCCGCCTCGCCCGTTGCCATGCAGGTCTGCTGGATGCGCAGGCTCGATTCCGCGACGTGTTCGGCCGAGAGGCAGCGGCCGGCCATCAGGAGATTGTCGAGACCGGCCGCGACCAGACAGCCGTAGCGGATGTCGAAGTACTCGCCGGCCTTGAGTCGCGCGTGCCGGATCTGATAGGCCTCGCAGGCGCGGTCGACGGCCGGCGCGGTGTAACTGTCAGCCGGCCAGACGTCGATATCCCACGACGAGCGCGCGATCGAATCCGGGTACTTGCGGAACTCGCGGGCGTCCAGCTCCGTGACCGCGGCCAGTCCCTGGAGCCGCCGGCTCGAGCGCAGGCCGAGCTGGGCCGAGGTGTCGAGCAGGTAGGCCTGCTCGAAGCCGGGTGCGAACCGACGGCAGGCGTCGGCGCACTCCCAGGCCTGCTGCCGGCCTTCGCGTTCGGCCCGGGTGAAATCGAACGGATCGAGCGGGTCGACCTTGAGCACGCGGCTCATCACCGAGAGCAGTTCGTGGCGACGCTCCGTGAGCCGCCACAGCTTGCCCCGCACGTATTGCGGTACGCGCCCCGTCTGGGTCAGGATCGGCGACCGGTATTCGCCGCGCGCCACGGCGGCCGCAAGCTCCTGCTCGAAGCGCGCCATGGCTTCGGGATTCGGATGGTCGGCGGGCCACTGCACGTTGCCCATGCGGAACACCTTGGTGCAGGACATGGCCCACGGGTGGCCCTCGGCGTCCCCCTGCTCCCAGGCAACCCCGCTCTGCGCGGCCACGATACCGTCGCCGGTGCAGTCAATCACGCGCCGGGCGCGGATCGCCCGCCGACCGGCGCGCGTCTCGGCGATCACGCCGACGGCCGCGCCGTCCTCCACCAGACAGGTGCAGCCGTAAACGTGCAGCAGCAGCGACACGTTGGCCCCGGACACCAGTTCGTCCCAGACGTACTTCACCACCTCCGGGTCGACCGCGCCGCGGATCTGACCGGAGCCGAAGCCCTCGAGTTCGCGCAACCCGCCCCGTCGGCGAAGTCCGCGGGCGTAGTCGTGCCACACGCCCTGGAAATCGACGCCGTTGGTGCTGAGAATCACGCAGACCAGTTGCGAAACGGTCGCCCCGCCGAGATAGCCGTCCTTCTCAACCAGCAGGGTCCTGGCGCCATGCCGCGCCGCGCCGATGGCCGCGGCACAGCCGGCCGGCCCGCCTCCGCAGACCACGACGTCATAGTCACCCAGCACTGCCAGCTTGCGGGCAGGCTCGTGGATCACGCTCTGTCGCTGTTCACTCACGGGTGAACCCTCCATGCGCTGCCGGCAGCCTGCGGCACCGCGAGCGCCTCGAGCCGGCCGAACATGATGCGCTCCTTGCGGCTGTCCGAGTGATCGCCCTGCGTGACGGTGAGGTAAATGGCGCCCTGGTGCTCGCGGAAGACCGGGTACTGGAAGGACCGGTCCGTCTCGAAACGGTACTTGCGCTGCCAGGTGGCGCCGTCACGCGACACCTCGATGTTGAAGACCGAACGAGTCGCGCCGTTGATTCGCGTGGCCTCGTTCCAGCCCAGGTAGTAGACGCCGCCGAACCGCTCGAACGTTGCTTTCGAGTTGGTCCCGTTGCAGACCGGCGCCCGGTACTCGTGCGGCGTCCATGTGCGCCCGTCGCGGCTACTGCTGAACATGTAGTTCAAGTCGCGGTTCTCCTGGCGCGAGATGGCCAGCCAGGACCCGTCAGGCAACCGGTTCACGGCGGACTCCGTGAGTTTCGCCTCGTGCGGCAGGAAGAGGTCGCCCAGCACCGTGAAACGTGTCATCGCCTCGTTCAGCGTTGCCAGCGCGTTCTGCCCCCCGGGGAAGTTGTTCAACACGGCATACAGGCGGCCGTCGAACCGCTTGACGGAATCGATCAGGTAGAGTCCATGCATTACCGGCGCGCCGGCAAAGCCCTTGGCAACAGCGTGCCGATACAGTTGTTCGGGCTGCATCGGAAAGACACCCAGGTCGGTTTCAAGCTCGACCGGGTGGATCTCGGGCGTGAACGTCCGACTCTCCAGATCGAAGTCGATGCGCCACGTCTGCGACTGGCGCTGACCGGGCGCCTCGCTGGCAAAGAAACAGCGCAGCGTCCGGTCATCCTTGCGCAGAATGCGAGGCACAAAACAGGCCCCTGCGGGCAGTTCTGCATTCACGTACTGCCGTCCTGAAGCGGCGAAAGTCGCCGTGTATTCGACCCGGTTGTGCGCGACGTCGACAATCGACAGCGCGTTGTACACGAACGGCCAGTCGGGCGCTTCGCCCGGCTGGACGTCGTTAGCCATGTAAACCACATAGGCTTTGCCATCGCGTATCAGGAAGTCGCTGTCATGCGCCCCCTTGACCGTCGGCAGGCAGACGTTCCTCAGGCCGGCCAGGACGTGATCGGCAGCCTGCTTCGGATTCCAGCCGGCAGGCAAAAGCGAGGGATGGTCCATGTTCAAACTCCTTCAGCCCGAGTCGGGCCTATGTGGTCGGCAACCCCATCGTTCGCGCCATGACGGCGCTGAGATTTTGGGCGATCTCCTCCATTCCGTGCGGTGAGGGATGGACCAGGTCGGCCGTCAGCCCCTGCACGGACGGCAGCAGCGCGCGTCCATCGACGTAGACCAACCGCGGCAGATTCAGCCGCTCGACCGCCGCCTTCACGATCGCTCGGTACTCCGCGGCCCACGCCGGTCCGCCGAGGTCGCTGTGGCAGGTGAAGAGCCCCAGGCAGAAGATCCACTTGTCGGCGTGCGCCCGCGCGATGGTCGGGATGAAGTAATCCACCAGCCGCGCAAACTCAACGCTTCCCACGGACCCGAGGTTGATGCCCGTCTCGAGTGTGGCGAACTCCCAGTCGCTGCGGCTGGCCAGGTAGTCGGCCATCTGCGGCTCCAGGTGCGCGCCGCCGCCAAAGCCGAGATTCAGCAGATCGGCATCGAGCAACTGCGCCACGCGCTGCGCATACATGCCCGTGGGGCGGACCGCCGTGTTGCCGTGCGTGATGGACGACCCGTAGGCCAGGAACCGGCGCGTCGGAGTCTGTCCCGGATGCGGCGGCTCGAACGCGCCTTCGACCGCGAGCAGCCGCACCGGCGGCCGCCACGGCAACACCACGCGCGTCAGGCGCGCGTCGAACGGCAGGTGGTGCTGCGCCGTGAGCTGCACGAGGGTCGCCAGGTTGGCCGGCGGTGCAATCGTGAGTTCGGTGCGGTCGGTGTTCACCACCTGCCAGCCCACCAGGAAACTCCCGGCGTAGATCTCGGCTATGGCGGGAGCGCCGTTGCACTTGAGCGCAATCCGCGCCCGCTCGGAACGCAGGTTGAAGCGCAGCTCGGCGCCCGTGGCCTGCACGGCATTCACGAGCGCCAGCGGATTGAGTGTCAGTCGCAGCGCGTTGGGAACGCGGGAGACCCACAGGCCTTCGCTCCCGGTGTCGGCAAACGGATCGGCCGACACGTTGCGCTCCGCCAGTCGCGGCAGGAGCTCCGGCGGCACAACCGCCGCACCGTCACCTGGCAGGAGCTCCGCAATGTTGTGGATCGCGATGCCCTCGTGGATCAGCGGACCGTTCATGAAATGTGACTCCCTGATTGCAGCTCGGGAAATGCCGGCGTCACCTCGCGGTCCCGCGCCAGTTGCGCCACGACCGCGGTCGGGGACAGTTCGCGCGGCGTGATGCCGGACCGCAGACTCAACGCGGCGGCCACGCCTGCGGCCTCGCCGGTCGCCAGGCAGGTCTGCTGGATGCGCAGCGATCCCTGGGCCAGGTACCCGGCGGACACACAACGCCCTGCAACCAGCAACTGGTCGACTCCGACCGCCACCAGGCAACCGTACGGAATGTCGAACCAGTCGCCCTCAGCCAGCCGCTTGGAGAAGCGGGCGTAGGCTTCGCTGCGGCTGTGGAGCCAGCGCTCGGGCAGCGGTTGCTCGTCGTCGGGGGGATGGATGTCGATCTCCCAGGAGGACCGGGCAATGCCGTCGTCGCGCTTGCGGCACTCCCAGGCGTCGTCATCGCTGACGCGCGCAAGGCCCTGCACGATGCGCGAGGTCCGCACGCCGAGCTCCGCCGCACTGTCGACCAGGTAGCGGCCTGCGGGCAGGGCGGCGGCCTGGCGCCCGATCTCGCGCCGCGCGTCGCGCATGGCGGCCGAGATCGCAAAGGGTTCGAGCGGGTCAACCCGCTGTCGGTCGACGCGACTCAGCGCCTCGGGCCGGTACGCGACCGTGCCACCGCCGCCCAGCCTGACGCCGCCCTCACTGCCCGGCACCGGGTAGCCGCCCATGCGGCGCACCAGCGACACCTGCTGCGGCCAGGGCTTGCCCTCCACGCCGCGGTCCCAGGCCACCCCCGCCTCGTGACAGACCACCGCGTCACCGGTCGCGTCAACCACGCATTGCGCCCGCACGGCCCGCAAACCGGCGCGCGTGTGCACCAGCACCCCGGTGATTCGGCCGTCGTCGACGCAGGCACCGCAAAGGTGCGCCAGCAGGAGCGTCGCGGCCCCGGACTCCTCGACGAGGTCGTCCCAGACACGCTTGACCCCCTCGGAATCGACCGAGGTGCGGAACCAGGCGCACGACGGGTTGTAGAAGGGCGATGGCGTGCGGATCAGCGGCGCCATGGCGCGCTGCGCCAGCAGGCGCCGCGCCCATTCGTGCCAGAGTCCCTGAAAATCGACCCCGTTCGTGCTCAGGACGACGGACACCAGTTGCGCCACGGTCGCGCCGCCCAGGTAGCCGTACTTCTCCACCAGCAGCGTCTGCGCGCCATGCCGGGCCGCCGCGATCGCCGCCGCACAGCCCGCCGGTCCGCCGCCGCAGACCACCACATCGTACTCACCCAACACCGGGATATCGCGTCCTGTTAGCATCATGGCTCCTCCCTCCAGCGTTGTGCCCGTCGCTCGATCGTACTGCTCATTCTTGACTTCGTGACTTCATGTCTTCGTGACACCGGGTTGGCTTAGTGACGCCGTGACGTGCGCGGGGCGAGTCCGCTCGGCGTCACGCAGTCACGAAGTCACTCTGCCTTTCTTTCGACGCTTCGGATCCCTTTGCAGCGGGGGTAGGCGGCGCAACCCCAAAAATCTCCCCGAGCGGAGGTGCGCATGCGCATGGCGGCGCCACACTCCGGGCATTCGGGTGCCGTTGGGTCGGTTCGCGCTTCGATCCGAGCTTCGTGCATTCTTTCCTTGATGCCGCCATGCTGGACAAATGCCGCCTCGAGCTGCATCAGCTGCCGTCCCAGCAATCCGGTTGCCCGCTGGATCAGCACAATCAGGGCGTTTGCCGCCGTGATGTCGTCACCGTCCTCGAGCCAGGGATCGAACTTCTTCTTCTGCGCCAGCAGGTACTTCCAATAGTCATGCAGCAGATCCTCCGTGTACTCGTACTCATCCAGCATGATCGACAGGATCGCCGGGTGAGCCGGGTTGTGGATGCTCCAGGGGATCTCGCCCTTGTGAACCAGGTAGTCCTCAAGGTCTCCTTGCAGCTCGCTCAGGCTGGCCTTGGCGACATCCGTCAGTTTGATTTCGGTTTCCGTGGACGTCTTGGCCCGCTCCGATCCCTCGACGATGTTCTGCTTGCCGGAGCGCGAGGCCCCGACCATCTGCCCCAGAGTCTTGCCCAGGGGGTCGTCTTTCCAGGACAAATAGCGCTTGCAGAAGCTCATCGTGCCGAGATGGATGATGGTGGCGAAGTTGAAGGAATGCAGCTTGCGGTAGCCGCCGCTTTGATTGTAGATCTTGCTCATGCGTTTCTTCCTTTCGTTCGTTTTGACTTCATGACCTCGTGACGCCGGGTTGACTTGGCGACACATCCGCCGGGCGTCATGAAGTCACGCAGTCATGAAGTCAAACATCCCTGTATCCTATCCCACTGTAAGAGCCGGCGCCACCTCCCGATCCTTCCCAAGCTGCAAGACCACCGCGGCCGGGTCCAAGTCGCGCGGCGTCCGGCCGGCCTGCAAGCTGAGGGCCGCCGCCACGCCGGCGGCCTGACCCGTGGCCTGGCAGGTCTGCTGGATGCGCAGCGAAGCCTGGGCTTCACGCGCGGCCGAGAGACAGCGGCCGGCTACCAGCAGGTTGTCGACCCCGGTCGCGACCAGGCAACCGTAGCGGATGTCGAACCAGTCGCCCTGCAACACACGCCGCTTGCGCGCCTCATAGTCGGAGCGTCCGTGCGGCACGGCCGAGGCGTCGTAACTTTCCGCCGGCCAGATGTCGATCTCCCAAGAACTGCGAGCAATGCCGTCGGGATACTTGCGCAGATTCCACGCATCGTCCGTGGAGGCCACCGCCAGGCCGCGGATGCGGCGACTGTCGCGCAGGCCGATGTGGGCGTTGGTATCCAGCAGGTAGGCGTTCTCATAGCCTTTGACGTAGCGTTTCAGGAAGTCGGCGCACTGCCAGGCCTGGGCCCGGCCTTCACGCTCGGCTCGCGTCAGGTCAAAGGGATCCAGCGGATTGACGCGCAGCACACGGCTGGGGAATTCGTTGTGCTCGGTGCGGTAGTGCACCACGCTCTGGTGCACCCAGTGGCCGGTGCCGTAGCGGATGACCCGGCCGTTGACCACGACCGGGCTGTCATACACGCCGCGGGCGACGGCTTCGGCCAACGCCGCCTCGGCGGCGGCGATGTCCTCCTCCGCATAGCCGTCTTTCGGCCAATCGACATTGCCCATGCGAAATACCTTGGTCAGCGCCTGACTCCAAGGATTCTGGCCGTCGCCCTGCTCCCACGGCACTCCGGCGGCGGCACCTACCACGCCGTCGGCGGTGCAGTCGATGGTGCGCTTCGCCAGAATTGCCCGCCGTCCGGCACGGGTTTCGGCGACGACCCCGCGACAGACGCCCCCCTCGACAATCGCCGTGGAGCACCAGGCGTGCAGCAACTGCTCCGCCCCGGCGGCCGTCAGCAGGTCGTCCCAGGCATACTTGACCACTTCCGGGTCGACGCCGCCACGGATCTGACCCGGCTTCGCCTGCAGGCGTCCGCCGGCCAGGCCGCCCCGAGCCTTGACGGCGCGAATCCACTCGTGCCAGATCCCCTGGAAATCGGCCCCGTTGGTGCTGAGGATGTGGCCGACGAGTTGGGATACGGTGGCGCCACCGAGGTAGCCGTCTTTCTCTATGATCAGCACGCGCGCGCCATGGCGGGCGGCGGCGATGGCGGCCGCGCAGCCCGCCGCGCCGCCGCCGCAGACAACCACGTCGTATTCGCCCAGTATGGGCACCTCGCGCGCAGGCACTGAGACGGTGGTGATCATGGCCGCGCTTCTCCCGAAGTGCGTCGACCCTTCGCAAGGAACGCCTCGTAGGCCCAGCGGTCCCACTCCGGTTGCACGCCGAAGGTCAGGCCGATGCGCGGCGGCGCGCGGTGCTCGATGTTGGCTAGGATGATCTCGCGTGGGGTCATGGTGTGCTCCTGGCACCGGACCTGCGTGGCCGGGTGCGGGCGGGAATAGCGGGTCATGTTCATGTCAGCCGAGAGCAGGGCTGTTGCTGGTCAGCTCCAGGATCACGCCTTGACGGCGCAACGCCACCTGCAGGGCAGCCGTGTCGACGGCGTGAAACGTCGTGCCGCCGCGCACGACCTGAGCCGCGGCCACGCCCGCAGCTTCACCCATGGCCATGCAAGGCGCCATGACGCGCAGGGGGCCGAGGACGTCGCGCGCCACGCTGACCGCCCGTCCGGGGCAGATCAGGTTGCTGACGCCCTGCGGCAACATGATCCGGTAGGGAATCGGCGTGAATTCCGGCTTGGCTTTGCCTTCCATCGGCTGGTGCGACGGGCGCTTCGGATCGGGCAGGTCCCAGCCGTAAGCCGTGAAGCCAATCACGTCATCGAACGTCCGCCCGCCCAGCAGATCTTCGACGCCGAGCGTGAAGTCGCCGACGATGCGACGCGTCTCGCGCACCCCGAGCAGGGGCGCGACCGCCTTGAGACGGGCACGGGCAAATCCCGGAAAATGCGCGCGCATCAGGCCCAGGAGTTGCCGGGTCTCCTCGCGCCCGCGGATCATCCCCTGCGTCAGCGAGCGGGGGTCGGTGCCATCCACGCCAACCAGGCGCGAGGTGTTGATCATCATCGTGCCCGGCTCGTCGAGCTGCACGCTGATGAAGATCTCGTAGGGGAACGTCCACTTGCCTGCCGCGCGCAGTTGAAGGATCAGCTCCTTGAGTCTCGGCGTGTCCCCCGCGTGAATGTAGGCCGACACCGCCTCCTGGTCGACGTTGTCCACATGAAACATCAGCGTGGCGGGAGTCATGAGGTGATCGTCTTCCCTGCCGAGCACCGTGGCGCAGCCCGAGCGGGCCGCGATGTCGGCATCGCCCGTCCCGTCAATAACCACGCGGGCGCACGCCGCCGACAGCCCGGCCTTGTTGGCCAGCACGACGTGCTCGATGCGGCCGCCGCGCGTCGCCGCCTCGACCGCCTGGGTCAGAAGCAACACCTCGACACCGGCGGCTGCAAGCTTGCGGTCGAGGAAGGCCGACATGGCAAACGGATCGAACGGCACCCCGTGAACCAGTCCACCGTACCAGCCGTGCGGCTGGTACTTCACCTTGGGGTCGGCCCGTGGGAGAAGCGCGATCCCCTGCGCCGCCGATTCCTCGGATAGTTCCCGGAAGATCCCTCCCACCACCCACCGGCCATCTGCTGTCCGCCCGCCCAGCCAGTGAGACACAAGCCCGGATGTCCCCATGCCTCCGAGTTGCCCCTGCGCTTCGACCAGCAGCACGGACCGTCCGCAGCGCCGGGCGGCGAGCGCCGCCGCGCACCCGGCCGGCCCGCCACCGCAGACGACGACGTCCCACTCGCCGAGCACGGGGATCTCCCTGGCCTGTACCCGGGGAGCACCCGCCCGGGCCACACTCTCGTGACTCTCTGTGTCGCTGTTCATGCTACGGATCCGGAACGCTCGCGACATCCGGACTTCTCCCCTTCCAGGACAGGCAGCAGCGCCTTCCACCAGACAGCCGCGATCTTCTCCATTCCTTCGCGGTTGGGGTGGACCCCGTCCGGCAACAGGTCGGCCGTCGTCAGGGCTGCGTTCACATCAGCCAGCGCCACAAGTCGGCCAGACGCGGCCAGTTCGCCGACGACCCCGGCCAACTCGGCATTGTAGGCAGCCGCCTGCCCGAAACCGGGTCGGGGCGGACACTGTGGGGGTATGGTGGCAACCAGCAGCATGCCCTTCGAATGTCCCAAAATGGTCTCAACCAGGCGTCGGCAGGCCGAGGCATCGAAGCCGTTGGCACCGGACATGAGGAGGATGACATCGGGCGCGTGTCTCGCCAGGGCGGCGACGATGCCCGGCACGCGAATCTCGGTGACGCCGCGTGACATGAGCACGTCCTGGGGCGTGGGGACAACGCCGCCCGTCAGAATGCTGTGGTTGCCGAAGCCGGCCAGGCCATGGTGGCGCGGGCTGAACTCCGAATCGACGACGCCGTCACGGCCGTAAGCGCCGTAGTCCAGCTCTCCAACGAACTCAAAGCGAACGCCGGCCTCACGGAGTCTGTCCTGCAGCGGCTTGCGCCAGCCGCCTCCGGCCGGGTTCGGCAGGCCGATGGCCTGCCCGACGAGCGGCCCGTCCTCGTAGAGCGCCAGATACGACCCGCGAGTCATCGAGTCGCCAATGGGCATGATCTTGAGTCTCATGCGAGTTCCTTTGCGGTGGGCAGACTGGCCAGAGCGGTCTCCGGCAACCGCAGGTGCAGACAGCGCTGCCAGCGGTGCGGGACGAAGACTTGGAGCACGCCGTTGTCGGTGAAGGCGTCCAGGTAGGAGCACTGCCAGTTGAACCAGCCGTTCTCCAGGTTCGGGGCCGCGGCGTTGGCAAAAACAAAGCGCGGCTCGCTCCAGGTGCGACCGCCGTCGGCCGAGATCGACACCCAGACCTCGGAGCGGCCCCTCATCCCCGGGTTGTCCCCCCCAGGCCAACGTAGTTGCGGTCATGGTGCCGGTTGTGATGGAAGGCGGCCAGGGTCTTGCCGTCGGAGAGATGAAAGAGCATCGGCGGCGCGTCGGGATGCACCAGCGGCGTGGGCGCGGGGGTCTCCCACGTCTTGCCGTCGTCCAGACTGCGGGTGGACCAGAGATGCCCTTCGCAGGTGCGGATCATCATGTAGACCTCGCCGTTGCCGAGGTTGATGGGGCGCCCCTCGTCCATGCGGTTGAACTGCGGCACGCACCAGCCGCCGTGGCGCGGATTCGGGCCCACGGTCCAAGTCTTGCCCTGGTCTTCGCTGCGCAGCACGTACTGGCGGGTCATGAGCGGCTTGTACGACCAGTCGCCCTCGTGCGACCCCAGCAGCCAGGCGCCGGAGTCGGTCTCGCACATACGCATCACCGACATGCCGCGGAAGCCGGGATCATTCTGCGGACGGATGATGCGGACTTCGCACCAGTGATGGCCGTCGTCATCGGAGTAGCGGTAGCCGATCGGCGCGTTTTCCCCCTGGCCGTGCTCGGCGACATACTGTCCCCAAACCGGCTGGGTGCCGAAGGCGTAGATGCGCTTCGACCCCTTGGGAATCAGGGGAATGAAGCCGTGCTGGTTGTAGTCGATGTCAAAGGCGACCGTCGGCCCCTGCCAGGTGCGCCCCTGGTCGGACGAGCGAAACGCGACCATGTCGTTGGTCTTCTCGTAGCCCGAGTGGCCGTAATGGGCGCCACCCGTGGGTCGTTCCCGCGTGTTGGTGGGGAACATCAGCAGGTAGTCGCCCCCCGGGGTTCTCGTCGCGCGGGTTTCATAGAGCCAGTCGCTGGCGGTGTGCACGACCTTCCCGGTGAGTGCCGGCGAGGCCAGTACCAGGGCCAATTCCCCATCCACCCGCAGGCCGGCGGGCAGTCTGTCAAACTGGACGGTGCGGTGGGCGATAGTGGTTTCGCCAAGAAGCGACATCGCGATCATGCGTTCTTCTCTCCTATCTGTTTCCTTTGAAAGCAAATCCTGTCTCGGACATCGCCAGGATGTTCGCGGTCGGCACGTCGGTCTGCAGGATATGGCACGGGGCGAGGATATAGCCACCGCCGGGGCTGAGGATCTCCAGGCGCCTCTGCACATCGCGCCGCACATCGTCGACATGGCCCCGGTTGAGCACCTGCTGCGTGCAAATGCCGCCGTGCAGGCAGAGGCGAGTGCCATAGTCGGCCTTCAGCACCGCCGGATCCATGCCCGCCGCGGCGGCTTGGAGCGGGTCGAGGATGTCGACGCCGGTCGCAATGATGGCCTCAATCAGCGGTCGGATAGCGCCGCAGGAATGAAACATCACTTTCACGCCGTGGCTGTGGGCCATGTCTACAAGCTTCCGCAGGCGCGGCTGGAAAAACTCGCGGAACATCTGGGGTCCGCAGATCAAGCCTTGCTGGGTTCCCAGATCGTCCGCCACCCGCAGGATATCGATCCGCCTCGGCGCCGCGGTGAACAGGCGGTCGAAATAGGCGAGGTAGTAGTTCGTGAAGCGATCCATCAGCCAATTGGCCATCTCCGGTTCGGTCGCCATATCGACCAGCAGCGGCTCCATGCCGCGCAGGAAGGTGACATGCTGGAAAATGCTGGGGCCGGTGGCCATGATCGCGAAGCCGCGCCACTCGTCCAGCCGCGCCGCGAAATCGGAGAAATCGAACCAGTCCGGACTGGGCCAGCGGTGCCGTTCGAACTCCTCGATTGAGGTTGCCCCGGAGAAGATGAAGTCCACGAAGCACTCTTCGATGCCGGTCTCGGTCTGCACCGCGCGCTGCCGCCAACCCCAGAAGTTCTCGCGCACGCCATTGCCCAGGTCGCGCGAGAACGGCACCGGTCCGCGGTAGACCGGATCGACGGTCCCGCGCAGGTCGACAATGTCACTGCGCAGCCGCGTCA
>CAZZCT010000129.1:0-15060 GCA_964652365.1 uncultured Lentisphaerales bacterium | reverse complement strand
TCCCGACACCGGTCGAGAAGGTTGAGCCGTTGGGCTCCGCGCTCGGGCTCGACCGCTTCTACATGAAACGGGACAATCTCAGCGGTGCCGTTTACGGCGGCAACAAGGTCCGCATGCTGGCGTTCCTGCTGGGCGGCGCGCTGCGGGCAAAAGCGCGGGACGGGAATTGGGGACAGTGAATCCGTGGCGCGTGTTCCTCAGGCTACGCCTTGACATGCCAGACGACGCACGCATGCATGACACCGGCACGAACACCTCGCAGGCGCCCATGTCGGCCCATTTGGATCGTCAATCCGCTCAGCAGGACGACCGTGCACGCCCGCGATCGAACTACCGCCCCACGAGCGTCACGCGCAGCGGAAAGTGGTCGGCGTAGCCGGAATAGATGCGCGTCGTGTCGCGGTACCCGACCCGTCGGAACGGCAACGGCGCGCCGTTGGTCTGGCACATCGCGGGGGTCGCGTAGATGCCGTACGAGCCGGGCTGCACGCCCCAGGGCGCGGCCGGCGTGACGCCGTCGAGCATGCCGCGGGTGACGCTGATCGAATCGAAGCTGTTCCAGCGCTTGGCCTGGGTGTAGTAGTAGGTTCCGCGGGCGGCGGCCGACAATTCGCCCGAGAGGTTGAGCAGCAGGCGACCATCCGGGTCGTTGCGCACCGCGACGGCGTTGGTGGCGAAGCCCGCTTCGGCCTGCAGAATGGGCGAGTCGATGTCGTCATTGAAATCGCCGGCCACCACGATCGCCGCGGCGGGGTCGGCGCGCAGGCGGCGGTCCAGTTCGGCCCGCACCGCGCGGGCCTCCTGGGCGCGGATGGCGTCTGCCTCGGCCTTCTTGCCGTAGTGCGATTTCCAGTGGTTGCCGAAAACGGTCAGGCGACGGCCGGCCGACTCAAAATCGGCGATCAGCACGTCGCGTTGGATCGGGTGCGGGGTGAGCCAGTTGGTGGCCGCCGGCGGCGTACGCGCCAGCATGGCCGTGTCGATACCGCGGGTATCCTTGCCGTCGCGGTGCAGGATCACCGGCATGGCCCAGTTGCGCTGCGCCAGTTCAGCCGCCAGGTCCACGAGCACGCGCCGGTTCTCGACCTCGGCCAGGCACAGGACGTCGGGCCGGATGCCGGCGATCACGTCGGCCAGGTGGTCGAGCTTGAGGGAGTAGCGCGCGCCGGTCCAGCGGGTCCAGCCGGCGGAGGTGTACTCGTCGTCGCCGGCGTTGTCGGGATCGTCGTCGGCATCGAAGAGGTTCTCGACGTTCCAACTGGCGACGACGAAGGTGTTCGTGGCTTGGACTGACACGGCGCCCCACGTCAGGATCAGCGCCGTCAGCAGGCCCGTGCTGCGTACCGTGCGATGCATATTCCCTCCTTGCGGCAGTCAATCCGGCAATCTCAGCCCTCACGGAGCCACAGCGCGTCCCGCGCGGCGCGGCCGCGATCCGATCGAATCGGAACATCACTGTGAACTCTGTGTCTCTGTGAGCGAAAGCAACGTGCTGCGTGTCGGCCGGCAAGACACTAGTATCGCCCCAGTTCCTTGGCCAGGGCCACGATCCGGCCGAAGTCGGCGAAACTGACGCTCGAGGGCACCGAATGGTCCGACGAGAAGAGGTAGCCGCCGTTGGCCTTGAGTGCCGGCACGACCCGCCGCATCTCGTCGGCGATGGCCTCGTAGTCGTCCCACAGCACGGCGTTGATCCCGCCGTGCAGCAGCAACCGGTCGCCGTAGGTCTGCTTGATAGCGACGGGATCCATGCCTGCCTTGACCTCGATGGGGTTCAGCCCGTCGAGGCCGATCCCGATCAACTCGGGGATGAATGGCCGGATGTCACCGCACGAGTGCAGGTGCGCACGGACGCCCTTGCGGTGGGCCCATTCGATAGCGCGTTGCTGCACGGGCTTGAGCAGCTCGCGGTACATGCCCAGCGAGAAGAACTGGTTGAGCTTATAACCCATGTCGTCCGGCCAGCGGATGGCATCGAATGTGTACCCGGCCTCCCAGACCTGGTCGAAAAGGGCGATGTCGAGGTCGAGGTAATGGTTGAACATGTCCACGACCCACTCGGGATCCTCGACCATGGCCATCAGCAACCGCTCGGTGCCCACGGCCCAGGAGTGGGTGACGTCGAAGCCGAACCAGAACTGGGCCTCGATCCAGGCGCCCTGTTCGCGCCAGGAGCGATAGTTGGCCTTGAGCCAGTCCCAGGCGATCCGGTCGCGGGATGGCGTCATGCGGGCCTTGGCCGCGCGCCAGGTATCGGGCGAGCAGATGGTGAAATCGAGAAACTCCGGCGTGCTGGCGGCATGCTTCCAGTTGCGCAGCGTGGCGCCCCAGGCGGTTTTCACGACCGTGTAGGTCTCGGTCTCCTCGATCACCTGGTGCGGGTAGCGCGGGCTGTTGTCGGCCCCGATGCCGACGAAGCGGTCCAGGTCGAAATGATCGGCGAACGAAACGTCCGCGGGCAACCCCTCGCGGTGCCAGCGTTCGAGGGTGGCCCCCCAGGGCGAGTCGGTGATGGGGATGCGGTCCGCCTCGCGGTGGGCGAACATGCGGGTCATACGCTCGTGGGTGGTCATCGCACGGCTCATGCGGGAGTCCTTTCATTCGCTACGGCGAAGGTGGTATCGAGCAAGAGGCTGGGCACGGCATCGAGATCCAGGGCGGCCGCCCCGCGCACGCCGCCGCCCGCCGCGGCCAGGGCGGCCACCATGGCGGCGTTGTCGCCGCAAAAGCGTGGTTCGGCCAGCAACAGCGGCACGCGCCGCGCGGCGGCCAGTTCCGCCAGCCGCTCGCGCAGCCGCGCGTTAAGCGACACCCCGCCACCCACGGCCAGGGCGGCATACTGGCGGCAGCGCAGGGCGCGGCCGCAGCGGTCGACCAGCGCGGCGACAATGGCCTCCTGATAGGCGGCGGCAAGTTCCAGAACCTGCTGCGGGTCGGGCGACGGGTGCGCCCGCAGGTGGTACATGAGAGAGGTCTTCAGTCCGCTGAAGCTGAAGCACAACTCGGCGCGCAGGCCTCCCAGGCCGGGATTGCCGGAGCGGGTGCGGCCCTGGGGGAAGATCACCGCATCGCGCCGGCTGGCGCGGCGCGCGGCGCGGTCGATGGCCGGCCCGCCGGGGTAGCCCAGTCGCAGCAGCTGCGCCGCCTTGTCGAAGGCTTCGCCCGCCGCGTCGTCGAGCGTCTGGCCGATGACCTCGTAGCTGCCTGGCCGCGCGACCTGCACTAGGCAGGAGTGTCCGCCCGAGACCACCAGTGCCAGCAAAGGCAGCGTCTGCTCAGGGTCGGGTGCGCCCGGGGTGAGGAAAACCGAGTGGATGTGCGCGGCGAGGTGGTTGATCCCCACAAATGGGCGCTCCAGCGCCAACGCCAGGCCCTTGGCCGCAGACAACCCGACCAGCAGCGAACTGGCCAGTCCCGGTCCATAGGTGGCGGCGACCATGTCCACCGCGCCCCAACTCAAGCCGGCCTGTGTCAGGGCCTCGCGGACCACGCCGGGCAACTTCTCGACGTGACTGCGCGAGGCTACCTCGGGCACAACGCCCCCGTAGGGCGCATGCAGGGCCACCTGACTATAGATCACGCTGGAGAGCACCGTGCGGCCGTCGCGCACGACGGCCGCGGCAGTCTCGTCGCATGACGTTTCAATGCCCAGTACGATCATCGTTCCCTTGCCGCAGTATTCTCACATCCCACACCGCCGCCACGCCACCGGCAACGATCCCACGCGCCCACCCTGAAAAACCGGATCCTACCGTGCCGGCGCCAACGCCCGCAAGCCGACCAGCACGTCGAGCGCCCGTTCCAGCTGGATATCGACGGCGCCTTCCGTGTTCTCGCGCGCCTTCTCCGGAAATGCTTCGGGCATCTCCTCGTAGCTCCGCTGGAGCTGCACCCGGCGCCAGACGCGGGGCGGCAGCGGCGCCACGATGTCCGGTTCGATGCCCCGTCCGTGGATCAGCCGTCCATTGGGTGTGTAGTAATGGGCAGTCGTGAGCTTGATCGCATAATCCGGCCGCGTCGTCAGCCGCACGACGTTCTGTACTGAGGCCTTGCCATAGGTCTTCTCGCCAACGATGACCGCACGGCGGTGATCCTGCAAGGCGCCGGCGACAATCTCGGACGCGCTGGCCGACCCGCGGTTGACCAGCACGGCCAGAGGCAGGTCGGTCAGGCGCCGGGTACTGCCGGCGCGGTACGGCACCTCCTGGCGCGTGCCCTCGCGGCCGCGGACCGTCACCACGGGCACGCCCGCGGGCAGGAAACGCTCGACCAGCGCCACCGCCACATTCAGCAGTCCGCCGGGGTTGTCGCGCAGATCGAGAACCAGGCCATCGACCTTCTGGGCGAGGGCGCGGTCAAGCGCATCCGCGAAGGCCGCCGCCGTTGGCTCGCTGAACTGCGCGACGCGGATGTAGCCGATCTTGCCTCGCAGCAGTCGCGGCCCCTTGACCGTGACCAGCTTGATCTCGTCACGCACGATCCGAACGTCGAACGGATCTTCGCCTTCGCGTGCAACAGTCACAGTCACGGCCGTGCCTGCGGCGCCACGCAGGGCCTTCATGGCCTTGTCAATCGAGAAGCCCGCGGTGGTCTGCCCCTCCACCGCAATCAGGCGGTCGCCGGACAGCAGCCCGGCCCGGTAGGCGGGCGAGTCCTCGATCGGCGCAATCACCAGGGGCCACCCGTCCCGCAGGCCGACGTGGATGCCGATCCCGCCGAAGAGGCCCTCGGTCTCCTCCTTGATGTCCTCAAAGGCGTCCGGCTCCAGGAATGCGCTGTGAGGGTCGAGCGACTCCACCAGGCCGTGGATGGCGCCGGCGACGATCTCGCGGTAGCTCCGCTCCTCCACATAGTGACGCCGCACCAGCAACAGCACCTCGGTCAGCACCGCCACGTCATCATAGACCCCGGCCCGCTGGTCGGTCTCGGACGCGACGGCGACTGCGGCGTCCTCAACGCGGTTCGTCGCGCCGGTCGGCCGCGCCACGGCATTGGTCTCAGCGCCCGACGTCCAGCCAGCCGCCAACAGCCCGGCCAAGCCAACTCCCAACAATTGTCTTACTCGCATGCGCTCCTTGTCCGCCGGGCCCAGGATGCCCGTGTGAAGACATTCTGGCACACCCTTCCCCCCCCCGCCAAGCCGATAGGCAGTACATTCCACCAGGAGCCCGTCGGGCGCCCCCCCCACGTTGCTCAAGGCCCGTGCCGACAGGCTCCCGGCGAGGAAGTCCAACGCCGGTATCCAAGTCCGGCGCGCAGCGGGCATCGGTGGGCCGTCACGCGATGCACCACGGCCTTGCCACGTGCTTAGCCGTACATCAAGGCTTGAGACCCGGACTTGTCCCGGCCGCATTCCCTGCGCTATGCTTCCCCGCCATTGCGTCAGGAGCCGCCGGCCACCCCGTGATGCCCGTAAGGAACCCCATGTTCACAACTCCGCTTGACCGACGAAACCGCGCCCGGGCCTGGAGCCGGATCCTGACCGCCAGTGGGTGGCTGGCGTTGACTGGCCCGGCCGCCTGCGCGCCCCGGGAGAAGCCCATGCCACACGCCACGGATCGACCCGCCGTCTCCCAGGCCGCCCCGACCGCCAACCAGGCCGCCATCTGGTTTGCGCGCGCCGCCGACCGCGGCCTGGCGCCGACCGGCATCCTGCTCGTGGTCTCCGTACCCGACCAGCGCGTGGCAGTGCTCAACCGGGATGGCCTGCTGCGCGTGTACCGCGCCTCGACGGGCCGCGCGGGCACCGGCAGCCGCCAGGACTCCAATGGAACACCGTTGGGATGGCACCAGGTGGCGGCCTGGATCGGCGGAACGGCGCGCCCGGGTCAGGTGTTCATCGCGCGCCAGCCCGTTGCCCGGGTGCTGCCCCCGGCCGAGTGGGCCGCCGGCGGCACCGAGGACCTGGTGCTGACGCGAATCCTCCACCTGCAGGGAATGGACGCGGGGCTCAACCAGGGCCAGGGAATCGACAGCTTCGCGCGGTGCATCTACCTGCATGGCACGAACCAGGAGTCGCTGCTCGGAACACCGGCCTCGCACGGCTGCATCCGCCTGTCGAACCGCGACGTGATGGAACTCTACGACCTCACGGCCGGGCGCGCCACCTATTGCTGGATCGTCGCTGCACCGGTGGCCGAAATCTAGCGCCGCCGCGGCTGCCGGCCATCACACGCCAAAGCCGATCCCCGCTCCGCCCGTATCCACCGGGCGGGACCGACCATCCGGCAACGGGCCCTCACGCTCGGGGTGATGCTGCCTGTGGATCGCCGCCGCCATGTCGCGAAAGACCCGAACCGTCAGACCCCCGTTCGCCGCCATGGTCTCCCAGAACGGCGCATCGGCGACGTGCCTGGGATCGCAGACGATCGCAACGCGGGCCACGCGCGGCGCCAGCATCGCGAGGTGCTCGGCGGACCGGTACGTGTCGCTGGTGCCGAGCCGGTACTCAGTGTGGCAATTGTATGCCCTGACCCGACGGGAATACGAGCATTATCCTGACCGGCCGTCAAAACAGCGTGCAGGGATTTATACCCTGGCGGTGTGCCACCCTGGACGAAGCCGCCGCGCGGGCGCGGAACGCCCACTCCGGCGGGGTGCTACTTGGCCGGTGGCGCGAGGCGCGCGACGCCGCCCATGTAGGGGACGATGGCGGGCGGCAACACAACCGATCCGTCTGCCTGCTGTCCATTCTCGAGCAGGGCGATCATCAGACGGGGCAGCGCCACGCCCGACCCGTTGAGGGTGTGCACGAAACGCACCTTGCCCTCGCGATCACGGTACCGGATGTTGGCGCGGCGGGCCTGGAACTCCTCGAAGTTACTGCAAGACGAGACCTCCAGCCAGGCTTGCTGGCCCGGGGCCCACAGCTCGATGTCGTAGCACTTGGCCGCCGCGAAGCTGATGTCGCCCGAGCAGAGTTCGAGCACGCGGTAGTGCAGGCCCAGGCCCTGCAGTACGTCCTCGGCGTTCGCCACCAGGCTCTCCAACTCGTCGTAGGAGGTCTCCGGCGCCACGAACTTGACCATCTCGACCTTGTCGAACTGGTGTACGCGCAGAATCCCGCGGGTCTCCTTGCCGGCCGAACCGGCCTCGCGCCGGAAACAGGGGGTGTAGGCCGTCAGGTACACCGGCAGGGAACGGTCGAGGATCTCCTCGCGCAGGTAGTTGGTGACCGGCACCTCGGCGGTCGGGATCAGCCACAGGTCGTCCACCTCGCAGTGGTACATGTCCTCGGCCATCTTGGGCAACTGGCCGGTGCCGCGCATGGCGCTGGAGTTGACCACGAAGGGCGGCAGCATCTCGGTGTAGCCATGCCGCTGGGTGTGCATATCCAGCATGTACTGGATCAGGGCGCGCTGCAGGCGGGCGCCCGCGCCAAGCAGCAGGGGAAAGCCGGACCCGCTCATGCGGGCCGCGCGCGCAAAATCGAAGATGCCGAGATCCTCGCCCACCGCGACGTGGTCGCGCGGTGCAAAGGTGAACGTCGGCGGCGCGCCGACGATCCGCGCCACGCGGTTGGCCGACGCATCTGGTCCGGTTGGGATCGTGGCACACGGGACGTTCGGGATGCGCAGCAGGGCTTCCTGCTGCGGGCCCTCGATCGCGCGGACCTGCGCGTCGAGCGCCGTGATCTCCTCACCGATCGCGCGCACCTCGGCCTGCGTCGCGGCCGTGTCCTCGCCGCGCTGACGGCGCGCGCCGACCTCCTTCGAGAGGGTGTTGCGGCGGTTCTTGAGCTCGTCGGCGCGGCTCAGGCAGGTACGGCGCTGGCGGTCGAGTTCGAGCACGTGCTCCACCAGGGCGCCATCGGCGCCGCGGCGCCGCAGTCCCTCGCGCACTTCATCGGTCTTTTCGCGGATTCGCTTGATGTCCAACATGGCAGGTCTCGCTGTGTGGGCGGCCGGCGAACGGCGGGCGACACGCGCCCGCTCGGCCGGCCGGTTCCGGCAAGTGGATCGTTATGCTACGGCAATCCGGTGCGGCGCGCAATGCCGGCCGCTCACGCCCGTGACTTTCACGGAGGCGGCCGGCGGCAGGACGATCGATAGAGTCGAGAAACTCTTTTTCATTTCCCGCCCCCTTCCACTTCCCTCACGCCCTTGCACTCGGGATACCCCGTGCACCCCCAGAACTCCCGCCCCGCGTTCTTGCCGCTCTTGGCCGTACGCCGCGCCATCGGCTTGCCGCATTCGGGGCAGGTGGGCGCATTCTCCTGCTGCGCCCGCGCTTCGGGCGTGGCCTTGCCTCACGGCGCCTGCTCCTGCTGCAGGATCCAGGAATCGAGGCGGAAGTAGCCGCCGGTGTCGCGCATGTCGTAGTAGACGTTGTCAGGTGGACGGGCGCGAGCGGCGCGACGCATCCACCCAGGCCCGGACCTGGGCCTCGTCGACCTCCGGACCGTAGCGTAGCGTCTGGTACTGCTCCGTCAGCCGCCACAGGTGCGCCGCCCGGTCGGGCGGCAGCCGGTCGGCCACGCGCCGCAACCAGTGGGTCCAGGGCTCGTCGGCGCGGCGCCGCAACGCCGCCGGCACCCGCCGCCGCTCCAGCCGGGCCATGGCCGCCGTCAGCTCAGCCCGCCGGCGCGTCGCCGCATCCCCTGCCTGGCGGCGGCGCACCGCGCGCCGCCGCAGCAGCAGGAACCAGACGACGGCCCCACCCGCCAGGAGCATCCCCGCGGGCGTGGCCAGCAGGTCGCGACCACGCAGGTAGAGCCAGACCCCCGCGCTGGCCACGGCCAGCAATGGGTTGGCGGTGCGAAGCGCCTCAACGAGCGCCCGCCAGCCAACGGCCAGCGCATCGACCAGCAGGCGCACACCGTGCGGCCGCGCGAACGCCTCGGGCATCGCGGCCGCCGGCGTGGCTTCCACCAGTTGCCACCGGCCTTCCTCGACGTCCCAGGCTTCGCACCAGGCATGGGCGTTGCGCTCGCGCGCCATCCAGAGCCCCAGCAGCGGGTGGCGCTCCGTGCACAGATAGCCGCCCACCACGCGGGTCGGAATGCCCTGAGCGCGCAGCAGCAGGGCGCTGGCGCTCGCGAAGAGCGTGCAGTGGCCGCGCCGGGCCTGCATGAAGGCCGTCAAGCGGTCGCCGCCGCCGCCGGGAGCCGCGTCCAGGCTGTAGTCGTACTGGGTGCGGAAATGGCGCGTAACGGCCTCGATCGCGGCCCGCGGGGAGGCGGCCTCGGACAGCCCCGGACAGGCCGCAACCCAGTTGGAGACGGCGGACCCCAGTCCGGGTGGCACGCCCAGGTATGCAGCCGTCCCGGGCGCCTCGCCCGGACAGGCAGACGCCCCCGTGGGTGGCGCCACGCCGACCCGGAACTCGTCCGGCAGCGGCGCGTCGCCGGTCGAGACCAGGCCGTCGCCGTCAATGGCCGGCGCGAGGTCGGCGCGCAGCAGCAGCGTCCGCGCGGCGCCCGGCAGCGGGAACCCCGACAGCCGCCGCGGCGCCAGCACCCGAACCGCCCAGATCTCCGGGACCCCCGGCTCCGCCGGCCCGAGGTCGAAGCGCCGTTCGAGCGGGCCCGGACCCGCCGCCCCGTCGGCGGGTCCGGACGGCGCCAGCTCGCGCCGGCCCGCGTCCGGCGCGCGCTTCCAGCCGGCCCGGGAGTAGACCGTGTAGACGGCCTCGCGCAGATAGCCCGGCTCCGACGGGGCGCGGATCGCCAGCAGCGGGCGCACGTGCCCGGCCAGCCCAGCCGGCGGCGGTGCCAGCGTCAGCATCTCCGAGCGGTCGCGGTCTCGACGGTCCGGCGGCCGGATGTCCATCAGCCCGAAAAGCCACGTGCGCGTCGCGTGGGCCGCCGTGGCGGTCGGTTGCGCCAGCAGGCCGGCCACGGCCAGCACCGACACGGTCAGCACCGCCCGCGCCACCCCCTCGGACCAGCCCGCCGGCACGGTCTGAGCCGACCGGGGGCGGGTCAGGCGCTGCACCTGCCCGGCCAGCGCCAGCAGCCCCAGGGCACCCCAGACGATCATCCGGTCGTGGTTGACGCCACCCGCCGCCGGCTCGGTCACGAGCGTCAGCATGATCATCGGCAGGCAGCCGGCGCCGATCACCGTGACGGTCGCCTGCCCGGGACGGAAGAACAGGGCGGTCACCGCGAGTGCCAGGGCGAAGGTCACACCGCGGTCATACTGGTAGGCCCGCAGGGTCTCGTCGGTCCCGGTCGGCGGCAGCACCCGCGCCAGGTTGGCGGCCAGGCACACAACCGTCAGGAGCACGGCGCTCCAGATGGCGCTGCGCGCCGTGCCCGGCAGGGAACGCGGAACCAATAGCGCCAGCAGCACGCAGACGTCCACCGTGCCCAGCAGTCCCAAGCTCCCGCCACGGCTGTACCAGCCGACGGTCCACACGATCAGCAGGCCGCCGAACACGATCGGCAGGCGCGGCCGACGCGCGGCCGCGACGGCGGTCCGCATGGCTGGATCCTTCCGCTTCACAGCACCGCCACCTCCCCCCGCCGGACCGCGCCGCAGCTCAGGCAGATCGCATCCGCCGGCAGCCCCGGCAGCGGAGGCGGGCGCTCGCGGCGGTGCACCAACACGGTCTTCAGGCCGACGTTCCAGGCCGTCAGCTCGCCGACCAGCGCGGCCCGGCGGTCATCCCAGCGGCCCAGGATCAAGACCACGCTCTGGATGGCGCGAATCTCTTCGACAAGCACGGGCGCCAGTTGCGGCAGGGGGTCCGCATCGCAGGGCTCGACCGATGCCAGGATGTCCAGCACCTCCTCGAAGAACCCGAAGCGGCCGGCGCTCACGAACCGGTAGAGTCCCGGACCGGCCACCAGCAGTTCCAGGTTGCGGTCGTTGCGCGCCAGGAAGTCGGCCACCGCGGCCGCCACGGACAGCACCGCCTCGACCACGGCGTCGGGCCGCCACCGCCGCAGCCGGGACAGGCGCCAGGTGTCGACCACGATCGCCGTCCGGCCGCGGCCCTCGGCCTGGAACTCCTTGACGACCGGCACACCGAGCCGGGCCGACGAGCGCGGATGGAGGTGCCGCGTCGCATCGCCGGTGCGGAACTCGCGGCAGCCGTGAAACTCGATCGCCGCCCGGGCCAGTTGCCGCGCCCCGTCGGCATTCAGCCGGTGGCGCGCGCCGAACGGCAGCGCCAGGCTTGCCAAGGGTGTGTAGCGCGGGTAGACGGTCAGACTGCGCTCGCTCCAGTCGGTCCGGCCCCAGCGCCAAGTACCCAGCGGGAAGTCGCTGTCCCAGCGCAACGGCGGCAGGCGGTAGCGGCCGCGCCGTCGGGCCTCGACCCGGCCCGTGACCCGGCAACTCTGCCCGGCCGGCAGAACCGCAACCTGGGCGCCGTGCAGGCGCAGGTCCAGCATGCCGGAATAGGGAATCGACTCAACCGTCACGTCATAGGCCGCCCGCCGGCCCCGGTTGGTCAGCCAGTATTCGGCGTCGAACGCGCATCCACACGCGACCCGCCCGGGCATGACCGCCCGCGCAACCGCCCGGGGCCGCAGCAACCACCCGGCGCCGATGGCCGCCAGCAGCAGGGCCAGGACCGCGAAACCGAACCGGATCGCGGCATTCTCGATCCCCATCGCGAACAGGCCCACGGTCGGCACCACCCCCACCGCGCCGAGGGCCAGCAGGCGCGGGGTCATCCACGCGACCACGCCGTAATAGCCCCACAGCGCCAGCGGCACGCGCGGGCCCTGCCAGCGCGCCCGCGGCGCCAGCCGTTCGCCGATCTGCGGATAGAGCCAGTGTTGCCAGCGTATCCGGGGCCGCCAGCTCATGCCGGCACCGGCTCCGCCCGGACCGCGTCCGCCACCACCGCCTCGCCCGTGACCCCGCCATGCTGGGCCTTGATGTCGACCAGTAACCGGTGCGCCAGCACTGGACCGGCCAGTTCGCGGACGTCCTCCGGACGCACGTGGTCGCGCGACTCCAGGAAGGCGCGCGCCTGGGCGCAGCGCCGCAGGTCGAGCGAGCCGCGCGGACTGGCCCCCAATCGCAGACGCGGGTCCTGGCGCGTCCGGGCCACCAGCCGCACCACGTAGTCGAGCACGGAGGCCTCAACCGCGACGGCGCGCACCTGGGCCTGCACGTCCCGCAGCGTCGCGATGCTCATCACCGCGCGCAGGGCCGCCAGCGGCTGTGCCACGGCCTGGTCGCGCAGAATCTGCAGCTCCTGATCGAGGGCCGGGTACCCCAGCGTCAGGCGCAGGCAGAAGCGGTCAAGCTGCGCCTCCGGCAACGGGTAGGTGCCGTTGTACTCGACCGGGTTCTGCGTGGCGAGCACCAGGAAGGGTTGTGGCAGCAGCCGCGTCTCGCCCTCGATCGAGACCTGCCGCTCGGCCATCGCCTCGAGCAGGGCCGACTGGGTGCGCGGCGACGCCCGGTTGATCTCGTCGGCCAGCACGATGTGGGCGAAGACCGGCCCCGGACGGAAGCTGAAACTGCCGTCGTTGGACCGGTAGACCATGCCACCCAGGATGTCGGTCGGCAGCAGGTCGGGGGTGAACTGAATGCGCGCGAACTGCGCATCCAGCGACAGCGCCAGGGCCTTGGCCAACGTGGTCTTGCCGGTTCCGGGCACGTCCTCGATCAGCACGTGCCCGCCCGCCAGCAACGCCACCAGCAACCGGTCGATCGCGTCGTCCTTGCCGCGGATCGTCGCGCGCAGATTGGCCTGCAAACCGGCCAGTTCCGTCGGCACCCGGCGAGCATCCTGTTCGTTTCGCTTCACACCGCCACCCTTCCGAATGGTCCAGCGCAAACCGCGCCGCCTCGCCGCGCCACCGCCGGCGGCGGCCAGGCCATTGGCCCGGTATGTTACACGCGTGGCGAGCGGACGGCAACCAGCTTGCCGGCGCCCCGTTCTGCGCACAGGAACGGCTCGCGAGGACGCTCGCCCTCCAGGACGAAACCTCAAACAGCGAGTGGCGCTCAACCTGGAGGGCGAGCGTCCCCGCGAGCCGCCGGGATATGACCGGCCGCACGGTGATGCCGCGGGCGTCCGCCCGCCTCAGGATTCCCGGAACGAGAAATCTAGTCGTGCCGCAGCGCTTCGACCGGATCGAGCTGCGCCGCGCGGTGGGCGGGATAGAGGCCGAAGACGATGCCGATGGCCGCGCTGATGCCGAAGGCCAGGATCAGGCTGTAGGGCCGGACCGCGGTCGGCATGCCCGCCACCCGCGTGATCGCCAGCGGAATCAGGCTGCCCATGGCCAGCCCGATCAATCCGCCACCGATCGACAGCACGCAGGTCTCAATCAGAAACTGCGCTACGATCTGGCCGCGGCGCGCGCCGATCGCGCGCCGGATGCCGATCTCCTGGGTACGTTCCGTGACCGACGCCAGCATGATGTTCATGATGCCGATACCGCCCACCAGCAGGCTGATCGCGGCGATCGAACCCAGCACGACGTTGAACCGTCGCTTCGTGGCCTGGGCCTCGCGCAGCAGGGCCAGCGGCACATCCGCGCGGTAGTCGACGATCTTGTGGAAGTGGCGCAACATGGCATCGATCGCCGCCACGGCCGGCTCGACGTCGCGGACCTCGCGCATCTGCACGATGATCTGGTTCAGCTCCACGCGCTCGATTTCGAAGCTGCCGGTCGCACGCCGCATCTCGACCTCGCCGAAGCGCTCGTTGCCGGACGACATGGGTATGTAGGCATCCGTGTCGCGATCCGGCGTGGGCATGGCGCCACCGGCCACGGCATTGCGCACGATCCCGACCACCTCGAAGACGTCGGAACCCAGGCGCAGGGTCTGGCCCACGCTGTGGCGACCCGCCAACAGACGCCGCGCGCCGGTCTCGGTCAAAACGCAAACCGGCGTGCCGTTCGCCAGGTCGCCCGCGTTCAACACACGCCCGGCCAGCACCGGCCGCGCGACCACCTCGAACCACGCCGGCACGGTACCGACCACGCGCAGCTCAAGTTCCTGGGCACCCAGGATGCCGGTCTTGCGCAGAAAGCGCGCCGGCACGGTCCGCACGACCCCCGGCACCGTCTCGCGAATCCGGCGCTCATCCTCGTGCAACAGGCCGTACATGCTCATCCGGCCGGCTTTCTGCAAGCCCTCGGCGCCGCTCGTGACGGGCTTGACCGACGTCAGGATGATGTTCTGGCTGCCGAGCTTGCGGATCGCCTCCAGAGCCTGTTGGCTGGCGCCTTCGCCCACCGCCAGCATGGCGACCACACTGCCGACGCCGAACACCACGCCCAACATGGTGAGGAACGAGCGCAGTTTATGGCGCAGGATATCGCGCAGCCCCATGCGCACCAGGGGCCAGAGGCGTTGGCGCGTCATGGCAGCACCTCGCCCTGCATCTGCCGGATCTGCCCGTCGCGCAGGTAGATGCGCGCCCGCGAGTAGGCCGCAATGTCCTCCTCGTGCGTGACCAGCAGGATCGTGCGGCCCTGGGCGTTGAGTTCGGCCAGCAGCGCCATGATCTGCTGGCTGGTGGCGGAGTCCAGGTTGCCGGTCGGTTCGTCCGCCAGGATCACGGCGGGGTCGTTGGCCAGGGCGCGCGCGATCGCGACGCGCTGGCGCTGTCCGCCGGAGAGCTCCGAGGGCCGGTGGCGCAGGCGATTGGCCACGCCCACCCGCTCGGCCAGGGTCTGCACCCGGTCGGCGCTGGCGGCGGGGTCCATCCCGAGGTAGAAGAGCGGCAGCGCAATGTTCTCGTAAACGGTCAACTGCGGAATCAGGTGAAAGCTCTGGAACACGAAGCCCAGGTTGCGCAGGCGATGGCTGCTCAGCGCGTTGTCGTCCAGGCCCGCCACATTCACGCCGTTCAACCAGTAGGCGCCCTGCGTGGGCCGGTCAAGGCAACCCAGGATGTTCAGCAGCGTGCTCTTGCCGGAGCCGCTCGCGCCCATCACTGCCACGAAGCCGCCCCGCGCCACGCCGAACGAGACGCCGGCGAGCGCCTCGACCGTTTCGCGGCCCACGCGGTAGTGCTTGCGCACCGTTGTGAGGCGGACCATCGCCTCGGGCGCCGCGGGCGTGCTGCCGACGCCGGTCACGGCGGCGCCTCGCCGGCCGGTGCCGCCGGTCGCGGCCGTCGGTTCGGCCGCGCGTCGGC
>CAZZCT010000128.1:0-15095 GCA_964652365.1 uncultured Lentisphaerales bacterium | reverse complement strand
ATCAGGTGCGGACCGTCATCCGGCAGCACGCGACCCAGCGCGGCGGCGGCCGTCAGGAAGCCGGCATGGCGGCCCATGATGACGTCGATCTTGACGCCGCCCAGGGCGCGGTTGTCGAGATCGTCGCCCATGCAGGCGCAGGCCACGAAGCGGGCCGCGCTGCCATAGCCCGGGGTGTGATCGCTGGCGCGCAGGTCGTTGTCGATCGTCTTGGGGATGTGGAAGCAGCTGATCTCATCCCCGGCGCGGCAGGCGGCGACCGCGACCAGGCTGGCGGTTTCGGCGGAGTCGTTGCCGCCGATGTAAAAGAAGTGGCGGATGGCGCGCTGCCGGAGCGCGGCCAGGATCTGCTCGCAAGCCTGCGCGTCGGGCTTGCGGCGCACGGAGCCCAGGGCCGATGAGGGCGTGTGGGCCACGACGGCGAGGTTGTGGCGCGATTCGCGCCGCAGGTCGAGCAGCCGCCCGTCGAGGATTCCCTGGATGCCGTTGCACGCGCCGTAGATCTCGCCCACCTGCGGGCTGTCGAGGGCCGTCAGGACGGCTCCAACCAGACTCTGGTTGATGACCATCGAGGGACCGCCGCTCTGCGCGATCAACACATGTTCAGCCGTTCGCTTCTTACCCGTCATGTTCGTGCTCCTCTTTCGGAAGCCAGCCGGTCCGCGTGGAGGCGTAGCGCGCGTTGTCGGCGCTCGCCAGCCAGAGGGGAATATAGCGGCGAAGGACGGCGGGTTCCAGTCGCGATTGCGCCAGGCGTTCGAGCGGGAACCACTCGAACGCGATCCACTCCTCCTGGCTGACCGGCGTCTGGCGCGGGTCGAGGCCCGGCAGGGCAACTGCGAAAACCACGTTCACCTCGGCGTGCCAGCGGCCGCGCTGCTTGAAAGCGTGTTCGACGCAACCCAGAAACCGGCCGACACGGGCCGTGCGCCCCAACTCCTCGCGCAGTTCGCGCGCCAAGGCCCGGCGCGCGGTCTCGCGGAATTCGATGTGTCCGCCGGGGAGATAGCTCAGGCGCGCGCCGCGTCCCCGGCACAGCAGGAGCTGCCCGTCGCGAATGCAGACGCCGCGGGCGATCAGTTCGACATGTGGTGATGTAGCCATGATGCCTCGTGGTTACTTGAGAGGCGGGAGTTGGAATGATGGAAGACCGCGCACCGGCACCGCTTCGCATGCGGAGTCTACACGGCGGGGGCAGAAGGGTTGTCTGCTGGCCCGTTTTCCAACCTTCCAGCATTCCAACCTTCCATCTTCCGTAATCCAGGGTCCTATTGAGAGTTCAGCAGCTCGTTCGGATCCGGCGGCCGCGCGTCGCTCGCCGCCGTGCCCGGTCCTTTGCCGAAGCGCGCCAGGACCTCGCCGGCCAGAAAGAGCGAGCCGCATACCAGGACCAGGCCGTTCTCGGCCCGTGCCCATTCGCCGGCCTCGGCCAGGGCCTGCGTCAGATCGCTGGCGCGGGCGTCGATGCCGGCCAGGCGCATCTGCTCGGCGGTGGCAGTGGCTGGCAGGGTGCGGGGCGAGGGCGTCTCGACCGCCCATGCCCGCCGCACGATCGGCGCCAGGATGCGCAGCAGCGCGGCGATATCCTTGTCCCCGCAGAACCCGGCGACCAGGCCGATCGGACCGCGGAAGCGGCTGGCGTGCAGAGCGGCGCGCAGGGCTGCGGCCGCATCGGGGTTGTGGGCGCCATCCACCAATACCGGCGGATCGCGCTGCACCAGGTCGAAGCGACCGGGCCAGCGGGCCTGGCGGAAACCGGCGCGGCAGGCGTCGTCGGAGATCTCGAGGCCGGCACTGGCCGCGATCGTATCGAGCACAGCTAGCGCGGTGGCGGCATTCTCGGCCTGGTAGGCACCGGCCAGGCCCAGATGCACGCGTCCCAGGTCGCGAACGTCGGAGGAGAGATTCAGCGCCAGCCCTTCCAGGCCGGGCGTGGGGCGGCTGGCCACCACCCGTTCGGTGGCGTCGACCAGGGCTGCGCCCTGCCGGGCGGCCACGCGGCGGATTGCGTCGCGGGCTTCGTCGGGCATGGCCCCGATCACCACCGGCCGGCCCGGTTTGATGATGCCGGCCTTTTCGCCCGCGATGGCCGCCAGCGTAGTGCCCAGCTGCTCGCAGTGCTCGAGCCCGATGCGCGTGATGGTCGCCACCAGCGGGGTGAGCACATTGGTGGCATCCAGGCGGCCTCCCAAGCCCGCCTCGATCACGGCCAGGCGCACGCCCGCGCGGCTGAAGAGGTCGAAACCCGCGGCCGTGGCACACTCGAAGAAGGTGGCCTCGCCGCCGCCCGCGCGGGCCACGTCGGCCGCGACGGACTCCACGCGCGTCAGGGACTCGGCCAGCGGCGCGTCTGCCACGGGCTCGCCGCGGATCACGATGCGCTCGTTGAAATGCACGAGGTGGGGCGACGTGTAGCGGCCGACGCCGAACCCGGCGGCGTCGAGCACCGACGCCACCAGCGTGGCGACCGAACCCTTGCCGTTCGTGCCGGCCACGTGAATGGCCGCCAGGTTGCGTTCGGGATGGTCGAGGCGCGCCAGCAGAGCCTGGATCCGGTCAAGTCCCGGATCCATACCGAAGCGGCGGCGAGCAAACAGGCGCTGGAGCGTATCGTGGGGCATGGGGGGCCTTCTGTGCCGGTGCAGAGGGATCGTAACACGCAGCCTCGGCAAACGCAAAGACCGTGGTGGGACGGTCGGACCGTGGGAACGGTGGGGCGGTGTTGCCACCCAAAGGGGTGGTTGAACATAGCCCAGGGCAGCGCCCTGGGAATCGAGTTCCCAGCCGAGAACATTGCAGCCTGTAGGGCTGCTTGAACCCGAGGCAAACCCCATGTCCCAATCGCTCGCTTCCTGTCGTCGCGCACCGGTGCGCTATCGACGGTGGCCGTAGCGGTCAAACGCGAGCGGAGGGTCAAGCAGGCCGTTGGCCTGCGGGAGACGGTGCGCGTTTCCCGATGATCGGCAACCAAGCTATAAACGCGCCCGCAAGGAGTCTGGAGGGGCGACCTTGTGTCGCCCGCAGCCGTGGGACTCGCGCATCGGGCATGTCCGCGCATCCAGCGGCTGCGCCCCATAGACCAACCGCCTGTGTGTGGTTCAATGTTGACGCTTCTGGCCTGCGCCAGCTACCGTATCCGCCATGGACTCCTGCTGCAGATTGTCCCGGCGCCATGGACGACGGACTGTCGGTGTGGCACTCCCACGGCGGGATGCGCAATCCGCCCATGGCCGGGAGCGGGAAGGATGTCCGTCCGAGGGCGCGGTTTTCGCAGACACCCGATGGCGCGCCGTCTGTCTCGCGTCCCTCATGCTTCTGTTCGCGGGTGGTCCGGAAGTCCGTGCCGACACCAATCCGGTCGCCATGGTCATCGCCGCGTTGAACACCGCCCCCTACAACCCGCCTTTGCTGGCCCGGTTGAAGGCATCCCTGGCGACCCTGCCCAGCCGCGAGGACCGTTGCGCTCCGGGTGTGATCTACTGTCTCGGATGCCTGGCCAGTGGTCAGACAGCGGAAGGCACGACGACGCGCGGTCAGATCCTGAAGGCCTACGCGGGAAACCCTGCGATTGACGCACTGGCAGACGAGCGCATTGCCGACCCATGTCCGCGGTGCGACCGTGGCGGCATCGGGGGCCCCTGCGCGGAGTGCAGACGCAGCGATCCTGGCACGTGCGCTGCCTGTGGCGGGACAGGTGTGAGGAGCTCGAATCTGGGCGGAACGACCGCCATGACGGTCAAAAGGATTGCTCCCGATCCAGTCTGCAAGGCCTGCCGGGGAACCGGCAGATGCCCGGCATGCGGCGGGCGGGGAACCATCACGACACGATGTCGCGCGTGCGCTGGTGTGGGCGCGCAGGTGTCACGGGCCAAGTGCCAGGTCGCCTATCTGCAGCTTCTCAGGGCCTATGCCCCGCCCGCGTCGACGCCGCCGGCGTCCGTCGAGCAGGAACGCCCCGTCGCGGGCGGAGTGGCGAATGAGGCTGGAACAGAAACCCCTCCGGCCGCCGATCCATTTGCCGGCGTCGCGCCGCCAGAGGAGCCGGCCGAGACTGAACCCCATCCGACTCCGGCGCCCGACCCAGCCCGCTATCGCGTAACGGCACGAGCGTACGACGGCCGCGAGGATCCCCATGCGGCTGTCCGGCTGGAGTTTGGCCCCGCAGCGGAACTGGCGGACTGGAACGAAATCAAGGCCCAGTACGGGGGAAGTATCGAGGCGATCAGGGCATTCTGCGACGCGATCGGCCTGCCGGCCACCGGCACCGACTCCGAGTTGTGCCTGTTCGTCGCGGTCGGCGATGCGATCAGGGTGGGCGGCGACCGGCGCTACTTCCTCATGCGTCAGAATGGCGCCGTGCCGGCCGGCTTCCTCGTGCACGACGACATCCAGTCGAACTACGTTGCGCTGGGATCGTGGCCGGGCCGCCGGCGGATTCTGGCGAAGCTCGCCGAACCAGACCACGCGATGACCGCCGCGCAGGCTGGCGCGGCGACCACGCACGTGGCGGAGGCCGAAGCCGATCTGCCCGAGACGCCGGCTGAGGGAACGAGCACCCGGCGGCCAAGATCCGCGGGCATGGGACAGCCTCGCCGCGAACTGCCAGACGCGGCCTCGCCGTCAGGGGACCCGTCGGCACCCGCCCTGTCGGCGGAGCCTGCAACCCCGGCGATTGAGGCAGCTAAGTTGACGCTGTCCGAACGGAGGGCGCGGCTGACGCAAGTGCCACGGATCCGTGCGGAGTTCAGCGGGCTCAACGTACGGTTCTGGGATGGCGGCCTGAAGTGTCACGTCTCGAGTGGATCTGGAACGCTCCGCAACGATATCGACGAGATCATCGCGGACGGAGCGGTGGAGACGATGGGCGATGTCGCCGCCGCGGTCCGTGGACGGAGGGACGCCTCGTTCTTCTTCGATCCCACCCCGACTGCCCCACCCGAAGACACCTTCGCCGGACTACCCACCACGCCGGTGGCGAACGTCGCGCTGGGTGCAGACGGTCTCTGGCGGCTGTTGGACGACCACTTCATGGTGCTGATGGTTCCAGCGTCGCTGGGCAGCCTGGAGATCGCCATGGACAAGAGCGTGGCCCGCGCCTCGCGCCTCACGCTGCCGCGCGGCGTCTACCAGATGTGGGGGCAGGAGGTGACGGTACAGCAGGACGTTGCCACGGTTACCGTCACGCATGGTGAGATCGCCGTTAAGTCTGGTGCGGCCGTCCGTTCGCTGGGATCGCGAGATCACCGTCGCGTGCGATCCGGGCGCCGGCATGCGGCGCTGGCCGGCCTCGTTGCGCTGGCCGGCCTGGCAGGGGTCCTGGCGTTTCGGGTGGTCCGCGTACGCAGCCGACACGTGCTGCCCAAGCCGACGACACCGCGCGACCTGATCTTCGAGTGCCCGCACTGCACCAAGGCGCTTGCGATCGACGAAGCCAAAGCCGGCAAGACCTGCGCCTGCAGCGACTGCCAGCGGGCGATCACGATCCCGGCGCCGGCGACCCGGTTCAGCTGCCCGGCCTGCGCGCGCGGCCTCAGCGCGCCAGCGGCCCTGATCGGCTCGGTTGTGCGCTGTTCGAACTGTCAGGCGGACATCCCCGTGCCCCTGGCCAGCCACACGGGTGGGGGACCGCAGCAGCAGAACCCGCAGAGCGCCCCGATCGCGCGCGATGTCATCGAGCGGGAGTCTCCGGCCGTTCGGCGGATGAGTGGCATGCCCTCGCCCGACAAGAACAAGCGTTGCGCCATAGCAGGCAAAGAGGGTCGGGAGACGATGGACCCAAGGGAAAGCGCAACGAATGCGATGACCGCGCTGGTGCGTGACATGGCCGACGAACGGATCAAGTTCATCAAGGATGGCGAGGGCGATCAGATCACGGGAATCTGGGCCGCAGCGTTCCCGGAGGACACAACCCGGGAGGCCTATCTCGGTGGATTCTGTACCACATCTGCAGTGGGCGGGGAGATAAGTGATGCCGTTCGCGATTCTCTTTGGAAGAAGATATGGGATTCGGAATACCAGATTGTGGAAGCCAACGGCGGCCATGAGATCCGTTTCGTGTAGCAATTGAGGGCGAGGGGGAGTCGACCGCGCGGCTGCGCCGCGAACACACGCGGGAGTAACGGCGACTGAAGTCCGGATTGTCGGTCGTTCTCGTCCTCGTCGTCGTCCTCGGGAATCGAGTACGAGCACGAGGACGGCCGAATGCACAGAGTCTGGCGGACGAGGATTACTAAAACCCTCGCCATCAACGAGTTGGAACTCAAGTCAGCCCTCGCGCCAACTCCAAGTTATAGGCAAGGCGGTTGCGGTCCAACCTGCGCCATCTACGGTTGGGCGCCGGCCGACCAGGTGCCCCAAGGGCCTGGGGCACCCCTACTCGTCGGGACGCACGTCGGGTCTCGTGTGCGGCCTTGGTCAGAACTTGGCCGGCGTCTCAGTCTTGTTCTCGCGGCCCATCAGTTCGGCGACGGCATCGCCCGCCGCGCGACCCTCGAAGCAGAGCGCCTGCACTTGGGCCGCGATGGGCATCTCCACGCCGCGCTCGCGCGCCAAGGTACACACGACGCGGGTGTTGTCCACGCCTTCAGCGACCATCGCCATGCTACCCAGGATGGCCTGGATCGATTCGCCACGGCCCAGGCGTTCGCCGACCGACCGGTTGCGGCTGTGGCGGCTGGTGCAGGTCACGATCAGGTCGCCCATGCCGCTCAGGCCCGCGAAGGTCTCGGGCCGGGCGCCCAGCGCGCAGCCCAGACGCGACATCTCCGCCAGTCCGCGTGTGATCAGGGCCGCGCGGGTGTTGTCGCCAAACCCCAGGCCGTCACTGGCCCCCACCGCGATTGCGATCACGTTCTTGATCGCGCCGCCCAGTTCGACGCCCACTGGATCGGACGAAGTGTAGACCCGGAAGCGCGGACCACTGAAGAGTTGCTGGACCGTCAGAGCCAGGGCCGGATCGCGCGCCGCGCAGACCACCGCCGTAGGTATGCCACGGGCGACCTCCTCGGCGTGGCTGGGGCCCGAGAGCACCGTGACGCGGTCCGTGCCCAGCAGTTCCACGGCCAGTTCGCTCATGCGCCGATGGCTGGTCTCGCACAGGCCCTTGGTCACGCTGACCACGCTCGCGCCGGGAGGCAAGCGGCCCCGGAAGCGCTCGCAGACGGCCCGGTAGAACTTGGAGGGCGCAGCCAGCACCACCAGTTCGGCGCCGGCCACGGCCGCCTTGGGGTCGGCGGTCCAGATCAGGCCGGGCGGCAACGGGACGCCCTTCAGGAATTTGATATTTTCGCCGCGCGCACGGATCTCGGCCAGGTAGGCCTCGAGGTGTCCCCAGACGATCACGTGGTGTCCGTAGCCGTGCAGCAGCAAGGCCAGGGCCGTGCCCCAGCCGCCATCGCCCAGAACCGCAACTTGCATGGTGACGAAATCCTTTCTAAGAGAAGAATCGTAAATCAGGAACTCAGGAATCCAGCCTCTTCCTGAGTTCCAGATTGAATCTGGTTGCGGCTACGCCGCGCTGGGGCCTTCGTTTCCTGAACCCTGAACCCTCGGCTTGCCAGAACGGAGGTTTGGGCAAGCGCCTCATTCTTCAACTGGCTGCGGGCTTGCGTTTGAAGTTGAAGCGCGACTCGGTGCCATCGCGCAGGCGCCGGATATTGGCACGATGGCGCACGATGGTCAGCACCGCGAGCAGATCCAGCACGGTTGGCAGCAGCATGCCCGTGTCGTGCCGGTAGAGCGGCCAGGCCGCGACCGCCAGCACGAGCGCAGCGGTGATCGATGCCACCGACACATAGCGCGTGCAGAGCAGCACGACCACCCAGGTGACCAGGGCCAGCAGGCAACCCAGTGGCGCCAGTCCCAGCAGCAATCCCGCGCTGGTGGCGACGCCCTTGCCGCCGCTGAATCCCAGATACACTGGCCAGTTGTGGCCCACGACGGTCAGGCAACCGCAGGCCAGCGACAGGCCGATGCTGGCATCTGGTCCGGCGCCCAAGGCGCGAACTGCCAGCACCGGCACCCAGCGCGCGCCGACGTAGCCCTTGGCCAGGTCGAGCGCAAAGGTCAGAATACCCCAGCCCTTGCCCACGCAACGGAACACGTTGGTGGCGCCGATGTTGCGGCTACCGACGGTGCGGATGTCGATACCCCGTGCGCGCGCCACCAGCCAGCCGAACGGTACGGCCCCCAACAGGTAGGCCGCCAGGCCGGCCACCACCCACACAGCGATCTGGTTCACGCGCAAACTCCTTTCGCAGCCCGTAGGCAACACACGAATCAGCGGGGCGATGCGTCAGTCTCCCGTGCATCCACTCGTTCGATGGCCCAGTTGGTTCTCGCCACAGAGAACACAGAGGCCACCGAGAGACAGTCAGAATCCTCGCGCTTCAAGCACGCCACGTAGCGTAGCAGACTGGCGTTCTGACGCAAGACAGGGGAGCATGCGGCCCATGCTTTTCTGGGGCAGCGGTTGGCGGTGGAGCAGAGCGTCACCATTCAAAGATGTGCTCTCGGTACGGTGCAGCATCCTCAGCTTCGTCGAAAACGATGTCCTCGGTCATCTTGTCAGGCGTCAGCGTGTCCCTAAACTTGCAGAGGTAGGGGAAGTTCAACTTCTTTGGATCGAAGAAACCTCGCGGTTCGCTATCCAACGCCAGCAGGTCAAGCTCGTCTTCGAGCATCTCGCTGGCGAACCGCAACGTTAGGCGGTCCCTGGCGGTCATCTTCGTCGACGAAGCAAGATAGATGAGGACTTCCGTCTCGAACCCTCCCGTGCCCGTCAGCGCAACGGGGTAGATGGGCGTGGCGTGCGGAAAGCGGAGGATGAGAGGGGCGGCGAGACCTTCCGAAGCAACCCGTATTTCGTCCTCATCCGCGCTCGGATTGATGAGGGCCACAACGAAACACCACCCCTTCGATACATATGCATTGAATGCTGCGGTGTCACGGTCCCCGAACCTGAAGCTGTGCTCGTTCAGCCAGTCGATCAGGCTTTCAGCGCCGTCCGCACGAACGACGCTGACGTCATAGATGCCGACCCGGTGCTCTGCGATCACATCCACACCGAGCGATCCACCCGCGTGCAGAGGAATCCTGGTGACGATCGCCGCCAGGAAACAGATCAGCAGCACCCACATGGAGCAGCGTGCAAGCTTGCCCCTGTTATCCTTGAGCCGTTGAGGAAAGGGTACAACGAAAGAAACCAGACAGAGCAGCAGTGTCAACAGCGAAGCCCCCGCAACCGCGGAGGACAGGACGTCAAAGACATTGGTTACCCTGGGGCGAGAGGCCAGACTGAGCAGCAGAAAGAGGAGGCGCGCGGTATCTGCAGGCATGCTGGCAACTTCCGGCACAGCCGGTACAGGGACAACCCAACCGAGGGTTGATCTCTCGGCGCTCGCGGGCCTCTCGTATCTGCTCTGGAGTATGAGCGTTTCCGTCCCTTCGTCGAACAGGATGAGTGCCCTTTGATAAGGGATTGTGGGGGGGAGCGTCTCTCGCCAGAACATCTTGCCGTCCGCCAGGGACTGCGCGGACCTTGCGGCGAGGAACAGAGCGATTATCAGGATTCGTTTCACATGTGCGTGGATTGGCGGCGGCAGGACCTGCAGCGCACCCGAGTTCGAGCTACTTCGGCGGCGGCGGGGTGGCGGTTGGCGGCGGGGTGGGGCTCGTCGGTGCGCCCAGCAGTTCCACCACCTGGCGCTGGACCTCGCCGATGGCCTCCATTCGCAGGCAGGGGTCGAGCACGGTGAAGAGGTCGCCGCTCTTGCGGTGTTCGTAGATCCGCAGCACGCCGCCGCTGTCGTGCGGGCGCGCGTCGCGTTCGATCAGCTGGCGGCTGCGCTCCAGCATCACGGCCAGCACGTAGACGGCGTTGGCCAGGGCCGGATCCTCGCGCGCGATCAGCTTGCGCAACAGCGACTCGGCAGTCTCCTTGCGCACCGCTTCCTCGCGCACGATCTTCTCGGGCGCCTGGAAGACGCCCTGCCAGACGCTGAAGGGCGGCCGGGACTGGATCTGGCCGGCCCAGCAGGGCATGCAACTGTCGTGTCGCTCGAAGCCGGTCTCGCTCTCATAGAGCGCCGACACGCACTCCTGCCCGTCCTGAAAAGGCTGGCTGCAGGTGGTGCAGACGCGGCCGCGCGGCCGGATGTTCCATTCGTGTGCCATGGCGCCTATGTTAGCCCGTGAGACGGCCGCCGTCCAACCGAACCCGCTGGATTCCTCGTGGCGCAGGCGTTCGCGCGTGCGTTGCGTGAGGGCTACGAGCCAGGAGGCTCGTGCCACGTTCGTCTGCGGTTGCACGCGCAAACGAACATGCCCGGAGCGCGGCCGCCTGTGGCGCACGTCGGCCCGACGTGCGTCCCGACGGGTAGGGGTGCCCCAGGCCCCTGGGGCACCCGTCGGCCGGTGACCATCCGCAGGTCGGGACTACCATGCGGGGTCCATCAGCTCACGACGGCTGGCGTGGGCGCGAAGAGCGCGCGCAGGCGCGGCGGCGGGCGGCAGGGGCGGCGGGTGGCCGCATCCAGAAACGCCAGCACCGTGTAACCCGAGACTAGTTGCGCGCCAGCTTCGTCCAACACCTCGTAGTCGAAGCGCAACCGCACGGTCGGCGGCTCGCGGACCGTGGTCCGGACCGTGATCAGATCGTCGTAGCGGGCTGAGCGGGCGAAATCGATGTGGGCTTCGACCACCGGCAGCAGCACGCCCGACTCCTCCAGACCGCGGTACGACCAGCCGCAGGCACGCAGGGCCTCGGTCCGTCCGACCTCAAAGTAAAGGAGATAGCCGCCATGCCAGACAATGCCCATCTGATCGGTCTCGGCATAGCGCACGCGCAGCGAAGTCGTATGCTCAAAGAGTGGCATGGGTCCTCCGCGTTCGACCGGATTGACGCGCGCGGCGGGGTGCGGCCAGCACGGTTGCGACCGGTTGTGAAGCGTGCACGACCTCGGCTGTCAGGTCGCACCACCGGCCGCCGGTGTACCGCACGTCGACGAAGTCGCCGGCCCGGGCTCCGGACGACACGCCGCACACGCGCGTCCGGCCGTCGACATCGGGGGCCTGGCGCTCCATGCGTGCGAACCACACGCCGGCGGCGCGACCCGCCGGCCGGAGCAACAGGGCACGGGCTTTGCGCTCCACCAACCCGGCGCGGACGGCGCGGACGATCTGACCCTGGCGTTCCAGCAGCCGGTCGCGGCGTTCAATGGCCACGGCCGCGGGTGGTGCCGACAGATCGGCGGCGGGGGTGCCCTCCTCAGCCGAATAGGTGAATACCCCCAGGTGGTCGAAGCGGGCCGCGGTGACATACTCCAGGAGGTGTTCGAAGTGGGCTTCGGTCTCACCGGGAAAGCCCACCAGACAGGTGGTGCGCAGGGTCACGCCGGGAAGGGCCTGGCGCAGGCGCGTGGGCATGTCGGGCAGCACGGCCACGGTGTCGGCCCGCTGCATGGCGCGCAGGATCTCCGGGTGGCTGTGCTGGATCGGCAGGTCGAGGTAACGGACGGCATGGCGCGCGGCGGCCAGCGTCTCCAGCAGGGCCGCGTTCACACGGCTGGGGTAGCCATACAGGAGCCGCAGCCAGAAGTCGCCCTCCAGCCCATCGAGTGCCTGGATCAGTTGTGGCAGGCGTGGTCCGCCGCGCTGGTCGCGTCCATAGCTGGTGGTGTCCTGCGAAATCAGGACCAGTTCGCGCACACCGGTCGCCAGCAGGGCCCGGGCCTCGTCCAGCAGGGCCTCCAGCGGCCGCGAGCGATAGCGGCCGCGGATGCCGGGGATGGCACAGAAGGTGCAGCCATGGTTGCAGCCCTCGGCAACTTTCAGATAGGCAAAGGGACCGCCGGTGAACCGCAGGGCGGGCCGGGCCGGGTTGTAGAGGCGCTCGGCGGCTGCGCCGACCGCCAGCACCGGGCCGTTGCCGGTCAGGGCCGCGCGCACGATTGTGCCGACCTGGTCGAGCTGGTCCAGCCCGATGAAGGCATCGACCTGCGGAAAGGTTGCGCGCACGCGGCGGCGGTAGCGTTGCGGCAGGCAGCCGGCCACCACCACGGCGCGGCAGCCGCCGCGGGCCTTGTGGGCGCAGGCCCGCAGAATGGCCTGGGTGGCCTCGGTCCGCGCGTCGGCAATGAAGGCGCAGGTGTTGACGAGGATGACGTCGGCCCGCTCCGGCGAAGGGGCCAGCGTTAGGCCGTCGGCCAGCAGCGCGCCGGCCATGACCTGGGAGTCGACCAGATTCTTGGCGCAGCCAAGGCTGACAAACCCAACCGACCAGGTGGCGGTGGGCGGCGGGCCGTCTGGGGCACGCGCGGATCGAGAGCGGGCACCAGTCATGGGTTAGTCCATGTAGGGTGCCGGCGGAGGCAGCACGCGCAGGTGAACGGCCGGCGGGGTCGGAGTCGGACGGCGGGCGTGCTGCACGACCTTGATGACGCCGAACGTCACCAGCGCCGCGACCACGAGGATTGCGGCCGTGGAGACCCCGACCACCGGCCAGGACCAGCCAGGCGGCAGGGCGCTGGTGGCGCGCCGGGCCAGACGTGTGGCCTGCCGCGTCACGAGTTGCCAGGACTGGGCCAGCCGCGACGGTCCGGAAGGCTGGTCTGTTGACGTCGACGGCGCGATAGGTGTCGTCGCGGGCGCACGCCGTGGCGAGGGCGGGCTGCTCGGCCGGACGCGTCCGGGAAGGGGATCTCCGCTGCGGGTGGGCTCACGCACGGTCTGGGCCACGGGTTGGCCGGCAAAGGCCCGCTGCGCCGCCAACGTGAAGAGGTCAGTATCTTCCGCCTCCAGCTCCGGCGCGGACGCATCGACCGCTGGTTCGACCGGCAGGTCGGCTGGTGTCTCGGCGAATTCCCTGACCGGCGTGTCGGCGACCGGCGGCGCCGACGGCGCCGACGGCGGTTCGACCGGTGCGGTGGGTGCGGTGGGTGCGGTGGGTGTGGGCGGCACGGGTAGCTCGGCCGGTGCGACGGGCACGGGTGGTGCCGGTGCGACCTCCCGGGCGGGCGGCGGCGGCGGCGCGGGGGTCTCTAGGGGCGTGCTCAGCGGCAGCCGGACCGGGCGCGACGGTGACGGGCGCTCCTGCGCGGCCTCGGCCGGTTCGACGGCGGTCCGTTCCGGAGCGGTGGCGACCGGCGGGACGCTGCGCGCCGGCGGCGTGACCGTGGGGGCACCCCGTCGCGCGACGGGCGGGCGGCGCGTGCCGGTGAAGAGTTCCTGGAATTCGCTGACGAGGGGGGCGGGATCGATGCCCACGAACTCCGCATAGAGCTTGATGAAGCCCTTGCCATAGATCGGGGCTGCGACCCGGTGGAAGTCCTCGCGTTCGAGTTCCTCGACCTGCTGCACCATCAGGCGCGTAGCCTCAGCCACCTGGGAGGTGGTGAGACCACGCTGTTCGCGGGCATTTCGCAGTTTCTCGCCGAGCGCCATGACGCATTCCCAAACGGGTTTCCAATTGCCTTGAGCTGCCTGCGGCGTGGCGCGACCCGGTCAAGGGGTCTCGTCCGTATCACCGCTGACAGCCGTTTCCGGTGAATCACCGGTGGCGTTCTCGTCTCTGGACGATGAATTATTCGGCATCTCGCCGTCCAGATCAATGAGTATTTCGCGCGGGTCGGAGCCACGCGGCGGGCCGACGATGCCGCGCTCCTCCAGAATGTCTACCAGGCGCGCGGCGCGCGTATAGCCGATGCGCAGGCGGCGCTGGAGCGAGGAGGTCGACGCGCGGCGGGTCTCGCGGATGATCTGCACGGCCTGTTCCAGCAGCGCGTCCTCGTCGTCCGGGCCTTCGTTGCCGCCGCTGCTGCTGCCGCCGCGGCCGCCGCCCTCGGAGGCGGGGGTCTCGTCGTCGTCGTCGGTGGCTCGGGCCAGTCGCTCCTGGACCTCTTTGATGAAGACCGGTTTGGCCTGGCTGCGGATGAAGTCAGCCACCCGCTTGATCTCATTGTCGCCCAGGTAGGCGCCCTGGCCGCGCACCAGCTTGCTGCTGCGCGGATCGAGGAACAGCATGTCGCCCCGGCCGATCAAGGCTTCGGCGCCGATGGCATCCAGGATTGTGCGGCTATCGACCTTCTGCGCCACCTGGAAGGCGATGCGGCCCGGGAAGTTGGCCTTGATCGTGCCGGTGATGACGTTGACCGACGGGCGTTGGGTGGCGAGCAGCAGATGGATGCCGACGGCCCGCGACAGCTGTGCCAGGCGGGCCACGCTGTTCTCGATCTCGGGGCCGGCCTGGAGCATCAGGTCGGCCAGTTCGTCGATCACGATCACGATGTAGGGCAGGCGGCGGGGGATCGCCGGATCGGGCGCCGCCGCGGCGGCCTCGCCGCCCTGGGAGAACATGTCGGGCTGGGTGGCGAGTTCGCGCCGGTTGAAGGCCACGATGTTGCGGACGCCCACCGAGTGCAGCAGGCGGTAGCGCTTCTCCATCTCATGGATCGCCCAGCGCAGGCCGAGCGAAACCTTCTTGGGATCGGTGATCACCGGCACCACCAGGTGCGGCAGGTCGGCGTAGCTGGCGAACTCGACGATCTTGGGGTCCACCAGCATGAGGCGCAACTGCTCGGGCGTGCGCGACATCAGCAGGCCATTCAGAATTGCGTTGATGCAGACGCTCTTGCCCGAACCGGTGGCGCCGGCGATCAGCAGGTGGGGCACGGTAGCCAGATCGATGACCATGTCGCGGCCGCCAACGTCCTTGCCCAGGGCCAGCGGAATCTCCATGCGGATCTGGGCCTCGGCCCAACGGGTGCCCTCCAGGACCTCCCGCAGGGTGACGGCCTGGGCCCGGGTATTGGGGACTTCGATGCCGACGACGCCCTTGCCGGGGATCGGCGCCTCGACGCGCACGCTGATGGCCTTGAGGGCCATCTCGAGCGTCTTGGCCATGCCGGCAATGCGTTCGACCCGGATGCCGGGGGCGGGCAGCACCTCGTAGCTGGTTACGACCGGACCGCACTCGACATGGGTGACCTCCACCGGTATGCCGAACTGGGCCAGGGTTTCCGCGATGACCCGCGAGGTGGCGGCCGTATCGCCATGCACGGCTTCGCCCGGCGGCGTCGGGTCGAGCAGGTCGACCGTCG
>CAZZCT010000127.1:0-15125 GCA_964652365.1 uncultured Lentisphaerales bacterium | reverse complement strand
AGCCCGATCGCCACCGCGTGTTGTCGTCGGCTACGCCGCCCATCCAAGTTACCCTTGCGAACATTCGCGGTGCAGCCGCGCGGCGGGCTCGTCCATAACTTCGTCATTTTGTCGCAGTTCGGTTGGAGGCAGGCACGAGACAAAGACCGGAGACGAAGATTGAAGACAACGACGGAGTAAGGGGCCCAGCCTCGGCGTCTTTGCGTCTTGGCGAGAAATCTGAGGGTTTGGGATGCTCCGAATCGTCCGCCGTAATCGTCGCCCGTAATCGTCCGCCGACTCGTATGTTCAGTCGTCCTCGTGCTCGATTCCCGAGGACCGACGGCGAAGTGTGCGAGGCAGGCAAACTACACCCCCAGCGTCAGCACGAAGATGCACCCGCCGCCCGGAGCATTCTGCACGGAGACGGTGCCGCCGTGCACCCGAGCCACGTGCCGGACGATCGACAGTCCGAGACCGGTGCCGCCCGCATCACGGGCGCGGCCTTCGTCCACGCGGTAGAAACGCTCAAAGATCCGGGCGTGGTGTTCGGGGGCGATTCCCGGGCCATAGTCGCGCACGCGGATCGCGACCTGCTGATCCTCGATGCGTGCGGAGATCTCCACCCGACCGCCGGCTGCCGCATACTTGACCGCATTGTCGACCAGGTTGATGACGGCCTGCTCCAGGAGGTTGGCATGTGCCGCCACGTTCAGCCCGTCCGCGCAGTCGATGCGGATCGCCATGCCGACGGCCTCGGCCCTGGGACGGCAGATGTCCGCCGCGCGCTGCAGCAACTCGGGCAGGACCACGGCGGCGCGCGGAATGTTGGTGCCCTGTTCGTCCAGCCGTGACAAGACCAGCAGGTCGTCCAGGATGGCCGCCATCTGGTTGGCCTGCCGGCGCACAATGCCCAGGAAGCGCCGCACCTGTTCGGCGGAGAGATCGGGATTATCCAGGAGTGTTTCGGCGAATCCCATGATGGCCGTGACCGGCGTGCGGAGCTCGTGCGAGACGTTCGCGACGAAGTCGCGCCGCACCCGTTCCAGTCGCCGCACCTGCGTCATGTCGCCCAGCATGACCAGCGTGCCCTGGCGACCGCCTTGACCGTCCGGCAAGGCGGTGGCGCGGGCCCAGAGGGTGCGGACGGTGGCGCCCGCGCCGACCTGCAGTTCGCACTCGGCCACGTCGTCGCGGCGCTCGGCCTGGTCGACTAACGCCGGCAGTTCGGGGCCATGCACGCGCTCGTGCAGCAACTGGCCGACGACCGGGCGGCCGTCGTCGAGGTCCAGCAATCGCAGGGCCGCCGCATTGGCATCCACCAGCACGCGGCGCGTGTCCATGGCCAGCAGACCCTCGGCCATTCCCGTGAGGATGCGTGCCCGCAGCGCGCGCTCATCCTCCAATGTATGCACGTGGTGCTGCAACCGGGCGACGGTCTCGTTGAGGGCCAGGGCCAGGTCGCGCAGGTGGCCGCCCGGGGGCACGGCGACGCGCTGGCTGAGGTCGCCTGCGCCGATGCGACCGAGTTTGGCCTGCATCCCAGCCACCGGCCGGATGATGCGCAGCGCGAACGCGTAGCTCAGCGCGAGCGTCAGCAGGGCCGTTGCCAGCAGCAGGCCCAGCAGGATGCGCAGGGCCTGCAGGCGCGGGGCGTAGCTCCGGCCGCGCGGATTGGCGACGCGAATGACAGCCAGGGGCGCCTCGGCCGGGCCGATGCGCCGCGCGGCGTAGAGCAACTCGTCCTGCAGTGTCACGCTGTAGCGCACGCTCCAGCCGTGGCCGGTGCGCAGGGCTTCGGCAACTTCGGGGCGATCGGCATGCGAGTGCATCCGCTCGCTGGCCGCGTTGGAGTCGGCCAGGACCGTGCCATCGGACCGCACGACCGTGATGCGTACGCCCTCGTCGCGTCGGATCTCGTCGCACATCCGCTGCAGCACGTCGGGAGGTTGCAGCGCGCCGTCCGGGCGTATCGCCAGGCGGCTTACGATTCCGAGCTGCGCGGACATCACGTGCCGCCACTCGCGCGTGTATCCGGATCGTTGGACGTGCCAGGCATAGCTGCCGAGGGCTGCCAGCCCGCCGAACAGCACGATCAGTTGGGGCCCGAAGAACTGTCTGAAGAGGCTGCGGTTCATGACACGGGCGTCCGCGCCGCGGTCACGGCCTGCGGGTGGGGCCGGCCTCCCGACACGGCGGACGCGTCGTCTCGCCCGCGGCGGTGGGTATGGCGAATGATCGCGCCGTCGAACATGTAGATCAGATCCTCGGCGATGTTGGTGGCGTGGTCGCCGACGCGCTCCAGTTCCCGCGAGACGCCCAGCAGCAACAGCAGGGCGTCGATGGCGACGTCGCCCGTCCGCACGCGTTGGATCACCTCGCGGATCGTCGTGCGGTTCATGTCGTCGACCGCGTCGTCCAGGGCCAGAACTTCGGCGGCCATCGTGCTGTCATGCCGCATCAGGGCGTCGAAGACACGCCGCAGCATACCGGTGGCAGCGTCGCCCATGCGTTGCAGATGGGACTCCAGCCCCGAGGGCGGCACGTCGCTCAGCCGCTGGGCGCGGTCGGCGATGTTGACGGCGATGTCGGCCAGGCGCTCGAGATCGTTGTCGATCTTCAGCACGGCGATGACGAAGCGCAGGTCGGAGGCCACCGGGTGGTGGAGCGCCAGGATCTTGAGGCACTCCTCCTCGATCTGCACCTCGCGCGTGTCGATCTCGTTGTCACCCGCCATGACCTCGCGCGCCAGCGCGGCGTCGCGTTCGGCCACGGCGCGCAAGGCTTTGCGGAGGCGTTCCTCCACGTCGAAGGAGAGGCGCAGGATGCTCTCCTTGAGCGAATCGATCTCGCGGATCAGGATCATGGACATGGCGCGCGGGACTCCCTTGGCGGCCGGCCGTGCTCAGCCGAAGCGGCCGGTGATGTAGGCTTCGGTCTGGGCATGACGCGGCCGCGTGAAAAGCTGTTCGGTCGGGCCGTGTTCAATCAGTTTACCCTCGTAGAAGAAGGCTGTCAGGTCCGAAACGCGGGCGGCCTGCTGCATGTTGTGCGTGACAATGGCGATTGTGTAGGTGCCGCGCAGCTTGCCGATCAAGTCCTCGATACGGGTCGTAGCCTTGGGATCGAGGGCCGAGGTGGGCTCGTCCATCAGCAGCATCTCCGGTTGCACCGCCAGGGCGCGCGCGATGCAGAGCCGCTGCTGCTGGCCGCCGGAGAGCCCGAGCGCATTGCGTTCCAGGCGGTCCTTGACCTCGTCCCACAGGCCGGCGTCATGCAGGCTCTTCTCGACGATCGCCTCCAGTTCGGCGCGCGCGTGCTCGGCGTGCAGGCGCGGCCCATAGGCGACGTTTTCGAAGATCGATTTCGGGAAGGGGTTGGGCTTCTGGAATACCATGCCGATGCGGCGGCGCAGCGCGGCCACGTCGATGGCCGGATCGTAGACCTGTCGGTCGTCGAAGGCCAGGTGGCCCGCGGCACGGCAGCTCGGGATCAGGTCGTTCATGCGGTTAATGGCGCGCAGGAAGGTGCTCTTGCCGCACCCGCTGGGGCCGATGATGGCCGTCACCAGGCCGGTGGGGATGTCAAACGTCACCTGTCGGACGGCTTCGTGGGTGCCATAGAAGACCGAGAAGTCGCGCGCGGCGACGTGCGGCTTAAGCTCCAGTTGCGCCGCGACGTCCGCGCGGGGCGCACTTGTTGTGACCAGGTCTTTCACGTGATGGTTCTCCGCGCCTGCAGGCGCCGGTCAGCCTTTCAAACGGCGGGCGATGCGTCCCCGCAGGGCAACCGCGGTGAGGTTGAGCAACAGGACGATCAGCACCAGCGTGGCCACCATGCCGTACTGCACATGCCGGATTTCGTCGACCGCCTCGTGTTCGGTTGCCAGGTTGTAGATGTTCCACGGCAGCGCCGGCGTGGGCTGCGAAAGGCACTCGATCGGACGCAGGGCGCGCCCCACGCTGACGGCGGCCGTGAAGATGATGGGGGCGGTCTCGCCCGCGGCGCGGCCCATGCTGATGACGACACCGGTCAGGATGCCGGGCAGCGCGGCCGGCAGCACGACGGTCAGAATCATGCGCCACTTGCCGGCGCCGAGTGCCAGGGCGGCCTCCTTGTACGTCCGCGGCACGGCCCGCAAGGCCTCTTCAGAGGCGCGGATGATGGTAGGCAGCACGAGGAGCGCGAGCGTCAACACGCCGGCCAGCACGCTCTTGCCGTGCGAGACGCCCAGCGTGTTGATGAAGAAGGCCAGGCCGAAGAGGCCGAAGACGATACTTGGCACACCCGCCAAGGTGCTGACGCACGAGCGCAGGAACTGGAGTACCGGGCCCTCGCGGGCGTACTCCTGAAAATAGATGGCCGCCACCACGCCCAGCGGCAGGGCCAGCAGCATGGCACCGAGCGCCAGGTAGAGCGTGCCCAGCGCCTCCGGGCCGATGCCGCCGAAGAAATGGGAGTCGCTGGAGGTGTCGTACAGGAAGCCGGCATAGAAGCTCAGCCGCGGCTGCAGCAGCTCCCGCAGGTGGTCACGCAGGTAGGGGAAGAGCGGGGCCAGCGCCGTGTCGGCAAAGAGGGGGGCGCGCGGCACGAGTACGCGGCGGCCGAGGCCGGCCGAGTAGTCCCAGGTCTCGCGGCTAAGGACTTTGGTCAGCTTGACCTGTGCGCGGTCCCAGCGCGTCTGGCCGTAGCGCATGCGCATCAGCACCGGGGGCTCGGCCGCAGGGTCGGGTCCGATCAGTTCGAAGACCGCCGCGCGCACGGCCTGGAACTCCGGCTTAAGCTCGCGCCGCCGGCTGACCGGCAGAGCGGCCAGCTCGCGTTCGAACGCCTGCAGCCAGGTGTAGACCGGCTGGCGCGCAGCCGTGACGGCTGCCAGTTCGGCCGTGACGGCCGCCACCGACCCGCGTGACTTCTGTTCCAGCAGGAAGCGGCGATGCTCGACCGTGGCGCGGAAGCAGTAGGCGCCGAAACCGCGCTGGAGAATCGGACCCAGCACGACCAGCAGCATGCCGGCCATCAGCGCCACGGCGAAGAGGCCCATGGCCGTGAAGGCGCGGTCCAGCAGTTTGCGTGTGGCCATGCGCATGGTCAGCTCCCGCTCAGCCTCCGGCGCTGCCGCGCCACGACGCGCTCACTGGCCAGATTGCAGGCGAAACTGAACAGCAGCAGGCACAGCCCCATGGCGAAAAGCACATGGTAACGGGCCGACCCCGTGATCTGGTCCGCCTCGCCCATGTCGCCGGCGATGGTGGCCGTCAGCGTGCGCACGGGCTGCAGCAGGTTGTACCATGGCGTCGGGATCTGCGCGGCGTTGCCGGAGGCCATCCAGACCACCATGGTCTCGCCCAGCGCGCGCATGACGCCCAGCAGCACGGCCGCCAGGATGCCGCTGCTGGCCGCCGGGATGACGACCTTGATCACGGTTTCGGCGCGGGTTGCGCCCAGTGCGAAACTGCCCTCACGCAGTTCGCGCCCGACGGCCTGCAACGCATCCTCCGACACGCTGATGATCGTGGGCAGGGCCATCACGCCCAGGATGATGGAGACATTCAGCGCGTTGGTGCCGCTGGCGATCTGCAGTTGGATAAACTGGCGATGGCCGGCCACCAGCAGGGCCGCCCCGGCCGCCAGCAGACCGGCGGTCAGCAGCCACTGGGCGACGGTACGGCGTCGTGCCTCGCCGATTCGGGCTGTCAGCAGGTCGCCCAGTACCACGGCTGCCAGGGCGAGCAGCGGACCGGCCAGCAGCCACCAGGCGCCTGCGATCAGCGCGCCGCCCCGTGCTTGCAGCAGGGGCGCGAACACCACCAAAGCGAAGAAGCCGTAAGCCACGGAGGGAATCGCCGCCAGGATCTCGACCACCGGCTTGACCAGTTGCCGCAGGCGGAACGGCATCACGTCGCTGAGACAGACGGCGGCCGCGACTCCCAGCGGCATGGCCACGATCATGGCGCCCACGGTTACCAACGCGCTGCCGATCAGGATCGGCAGCGCGCCGAACTCCGGCGGGGTATGCGACGGATACCAGTTCCGGCCCTGGAGGAACTCACGCCACCCGACCAGCCGGAAGAACGGAAAGGCGTCGCGCGCGATGAAGGCGATGATCGACAGCAGCGCCAGCGCCGCCACCGAGGTGACGGCGAGCAGCAGCGCCCGGCCGGTCCAGCCCAGCCAACGGCGCCGCCGCTCCTCACGGCGGGTCAGGATGATGGAGTTCGCCATGTCCCTACTTGCGTTCGGGCACCGGAACGAAGCCGATCTCCTCGACGATCTCGCGGCCCTTGGCTTCCGCCGCCAGCGCGATGAAACGGGCCGCGGGGCTACCCTCGGCCGGCTTGCCGTTCGTGTACATGTACAGCTCGCGCGAGATTGGATAGCTCTTGTCCAGGCACGATTCAACGCTCGGGGCGATGCCGTTGATCTTCAGGGCCTTGACGGTGGCGTCGACGAAGCCCAGGCCCGCAAAGCCGATCGCGCCCGGCGTGGCCTGCACGCGCTGACGGATGCCGCCGTTGCTGCCGACGTACTCCGCGCCCGCCTTGGTCTTGCCCTCCTTGCCGAGCACCAGCTCCTGGAAGGTCTCGTAGGTGCCGCTGTTGGTGTCGCGGCTGACCACGACGATCGGCATGTCCACGCCGCTGATCTCCTTCCAGTTGACGGTCTGCCCGGTGTAGATGGCGCGGACCTGCGCGATGGTCAGCTCCTTGACCGGGTTGCTGGGGTGCACCAGAACCGGCAGCGCATCGTAGGCCACGACGTGCGCGACCGGCGTGACGCCCTTGGCAGCGCCGGCCTCGATCTCGCTGGCCTTCATCGGCCGCGACATGGTGGCAATGTCGCAGGTGCCGTTCAACAGCGACTTGGCGCCGTTGCCGCTGCCCGACTCGCTGACCGTGACATTGGCCTGACGGTTCAGCGTCATGTAATACTCGGCGAACGCCTTGGCGATCGGTCCCACCGTCGTGGACCCATCCAGGACCAGCTTCTCTTCGGCCCGCAGCTGCAACGTGCCGGCAACAATGGCGCAGAGCGCCAGACGAACGGATGACTGAATCATGACCTATCTCCTTATCTGGTTGGCTACACGGCAGGCGGATGAGCCGCCTTCCGACACAAGGCATTCAAACGTGTTTGCGTTAACCGAACGTGTGCGACATGTTAGGTTTGTGTTAGCAAGGCCCCGTATGGCGAGTTTGGGATCGGACGGATCATCCGGGGCGTGGCGCCGCCCGATGTCGCGGACTTCCATGGCTGCCGCGCTCTCGGCGTGCCACTGGGGAAGCCGGCGTGGCGCAGGAAGTCCGCGTAGTCGAGCAGCAGTTCCTCGAGACTGGAGCGGCGACGTTCACCAGGCGCAACTCGCGGTACCCGCCACTTTTCCTGATCGTACCCATGCGGAGTTCCTCCCAGGTCGTGTGCCAGAAAAGGATACCATGGTGCGCCTTGGCAGTGAAGCGGGGAGGGATGCACGCGTGGCGTCGGCCGGCACATTCCACCGGCCCGCCTTCTGTGGTACGCTGTTGGAATTACGTGGGGGAGGTCTGGCATGACGCACGGCAGGCTCGGTCGGATTGTTTCGGGTGTCGCACTTCTCGGCGCGCTGGTGGCCGGTGCCGGGGCGGCGGAGTTGCCCCGGTACAAGCACGACCAGATTTCGGCCTATCCCGCGGCGCGGATCGCGACGTCCGGCGCGCTGACCGTGGATGGCGACCTGGGCGACTGGCAGGACGCGGCCTTCATCCGCATGTGCGCCGACCCGGACCTGCAGCAGATGTTCGGCTGCCACCTGGCCCTGGCCTACGATGATGGCGCTCTCTACCTGGCCGCGCGCTACGCCGACACCAGCCCCATGGCCAACATCATCGATCCCGCCGTGGATCCCTTCCGCGGCTGGGCCGGAGACGCACTGCAGGTGCGCGTCGTGGCCGACGCGGCCCTCGACCACCCGGTTCCCGAGTCGGCGCTGAACCGCGACGTCATCAGCCACCTCACATTCTGGTACTTCACGCCGAAGCAGTTGCCGGTGCTCGACATCCGCCACGGCATGGATTTCCACGGCGCGCAGACGCTTACCGGCCGGCCGGCGGCGGTGCAGTACCGCCTGTGTGACGGCGGCTACACCCTGGAGGCCCGTGTCCCATGGGCCCTGCTCGGCACGTCACGGCCGCCGCAGCCGGGTGAGCGCTGGATCTTCACGGTCCAGCCGCAATGGGGGGACACGGCCGGCAAGCACCAACACTCGTTCTTCGACGTCATGACTAGCGCCGGCTTCCACTTCCAGCGCCCCTCCGGTTGGGGCCACGCGCTGTTTGTGAAAGATGCCGACGTGGCCGCCACCCTGCAAAATCAGGCCGCTGGCGACGCGCGCCTCTTCGCCGAGGCGGGCAGCGCGGAACGGTCCAGCATTCCCGTGGCCTACACCAATCCCGCCAAGGGTTTCGTGAGCCTGGCGATTTGCCGGCCGGATGGTCCGATCGTGCGCACGCTGCTCGCGAAGGTGGCGCGTGAGGCCGGCCCGCAACGTGAGCCGTGGGATGGCCTGGACGACAACGGTCGTCCGGCCGCGCCCGGCACCTACACGGTGAAGGCCCTGTCGCATCCCGGCATCACCCCCAAGTTCGTCTGCAGCGTGCACAACAGCGGCAACCCCTCCTGGGGCAATGCCGGCGGGCGCTACGGCTGGGGCGCGGACCACGGCCTGCCGATCAACGCCACGTCCGACCCCGACGGCAACACCTACCTGCTCTGGACTTTCAACGAGGGCGGCAAGTTCCTGATCAAGGTCGATGCGCGCGGCCAGAAGCTCTGGGGCGCCAACATCTCGTGGGGCGACTTCAACTGCGGCGCCACGGCCGTGGCGTATGATCATGGCCTGCTCTATGTGACCAAGGATGGCGTGCAGAAGGGCCAGGGCCGCGGCGGGCTCTTCGCCTACAACGCCGAGACCGGTGCCCGCGCCAACTTCCCCGGCGGCCAGGGCATCGTGCCGGTCACCGAATGGACGCCAAACCCCGCCCATGCCGCGCCGACCGATCCGCTCTGGGAGCGGATCAAGACCGGCCGTTTCGATGCCGCCGACTTCGACGCCAACCTGACGGGGCTGGCGGTCGCCCCGGACCGCCTGTACTGCGCGCTGTTCCAGGAAGACTGCATCGTGGCGCTGGACAAGCAGACGTTCCGGCCGGTGAGCACGAACGCCGTGCCGCGGCCCGCCAACCTCACCTGGGATCCGGCCACGCGGACCCTGCTGGCGGTCAGCGGGCAGAGCGTGGTGCGCCTCGATCCGGCCTCCGGTGCGGTGACGCCCTTCATCACCAGGGGGATTGAATACCCCGTGGGGTTGGCGCTGGACGCCGACGGCCTGCTCTGGGTGAGCACGCGCGGCACCCAGATGCAGGTGCTCGGCTTCGACCGCGCCGGCAAACTGCGGCGGCGCATCGGCACGGCCGGCGGCCGGCCGTGGATCGGCCGCTACGATCCGCGCGGCCTGCTGCTGCCGGCCGGCATCTGCGTCGACCGCCAGGGGCAGTTGTGGGTGACCGAGTACGACGCCACCCCCAAGCGCGTGTCGCTGTGGAACACGCGCAACGGCCGGCTGATCAACGAGTTCTTCGGCAGCGCCGCCTATGCGCCGATGATGGCCCCGGACCTTGAGAAGCCCGAGCAGGTCTTCATCCACAACTGCCGTTTCCGGGTGGACTACGAGACCGGCCAGGTGACTCCCGAGGCCACGGTCTACCGCGCCAATGTGGACGGCCCGTCGATCCCTGGCTCGGAGGCCGGCTATGGCTTCATGGGCGCCACCTTCCAGATCTCCCGCCACCAGGGCAGAACCTTTGCGCTGAATGGCAACGGCGGCGTGTTCGCGGTCGCGAAGGACCGGTTCCGTCCGATCCAGTACCTCGGCAACGCCTACCCCGGGCTGCCGTTCGCCCCGCCGCTTTCGCTGCACACACCTGTAGTCTGGAGCGATGGCAACGGCGACGGGCTGGTCCAGTCGAACGAGGTTCGCGTGGTCGCCGGCGGCGGACTCGCCAACAACATCGCGCAGTTCGGCGCCACGTTCTACCCCGGTGCGGGCCTCATCAAGAGCAAGAAGCTCTTCCGCCCCGCCGGGCTGACGCCTGCGGGTTTCCCCGCCTATCCGCAGCCGGAGCAGGCCGAGCCCATCCTCACGGGCACGGGGCCGATGACCGCCTACAGCAACTGGATGGATGTCTGGCCCTCCCTCACCAGCGACTGGCAGGAGTTCTACGCCATTGCCAGCCTGCCCCGCGGGGGCGCGCTGGATGGCGGGGGCGAGGACGGAATCTACCGCTTCAACCGCCAGGGCGACATCCGCTGGCGCTACAACCGGGTCGCGGTCTTCTACGCGCTCAAGGCGCCGCTGGCCCGGATGGGCGACCTGTACGGCGCGCTGCGCATTGCCGGCGAGGTGGCGCTGCCGCGTGAGAACGGCGGCGAGATCGTCGGCATCGGCGTGTACCGCGGCTATTTCGGCTTCCTGAACGAGGATGGGCTGTTCATCGACCAGGTCGGCTACGACAACGGCCGCGGCCCGGCGCCGAACTTCGATGTCTTCTACATCGAGAACTTCTCGGGCTACTTCTTCCGTCACCCCCGGACCGGCAAGGTGTACCTGTTCTGCGGCGACGTCGACGGCCGCATTCTCGAACTGCAGGGATGGAGCAACATCCGACGCCTGCCGGACGCGCCGCTCATGGTCACCGAGCAGCACTACCAGGCCACGCTGGCCGCAGCGGCGGCGGGCGGGGGCGACGGTACACCGGCGCCGCTGGCCGTCACCGCCGCCACGCCGGCGCTCGATGGCACACTGCAGGGCTGGGAGGCGCACAGGCCGCGCACGCTCGCACTGGACGAGACGCACGCTGCGCAGGTGAGCCTGGCGCGCGACGACCGCCACCTGTACGCGCGCTTCAGCGTCGAGGATCCCACCCCGTGGCAGAACGCCAGCACCGACTGGCACTACCTCTTCAAGGGCGGCGATGCGGTGGACATCCAACTCGGCATCGCCAACCCCAGCCCCGCGCAGAAGCGCAAGCCCCAGGCCGGCGACGTGCGCGTGCTGGTCGGACCGGCCGCGGACGGTGGTGTGACGGCGGTCGGCATGTGGGGGCAGGCGCCGGCCGGCCTGGCCAAGGAGCCCCAACGGTATCAGTCGCCGGTGGGTGAGACGAGCTTCGAGCGCGTGGCCCGGATGCCGGATGTGAAGGCCAAACTCCAGCGCACGGCAGAGGGCTACACGCTCGAGCTGGCCATCCCGTGGAGCGGGTTGGGCCTGGCCGCGCCAGCCAGGCATGCGCAGTGGCAGGGCGATGTCGGCGTTCTCCTCAGCGACGGCAGCGGCGCCCGCACCACCGGCCGCCGCTATCTCTTCAACCGCGAAACGACCATCATCAACGACATCCCCAGCGAGGTGCGGGTCGAAAGCACCCACTGGGGCGTGCTGGTGTTCGAATAGTGCCGGATCCGCGGCGAACGTGGCACGGGCTTCCAGCCCGTAGCCTTGAAAACGGACTGGACAACATCCGCAAGAAGGTGGGGCCGGGCAAACACCTCTCTCTGCCGTCCTCTCCTTGAGCGCTCGGGCTACGGGCGGAACGCCCGTGCCACGGGAGGAACCGTGTTCACGACAAAGACTGGGTTGCGGGCATCAGCCCGCGTTGGGGATGTCGACACCATGCCTGTCTGCCGCGCGCTGATCGTCATGCTGCTGCCTGGGCTCGCCGCGCTCTCGGCGCGGTCGGCCGAACTGCGCTTTGCCGGCGTGCTCGGGAACAGCGGCGGCGAGGGGCCGACCGTGGTCCGCGCGGCGCCCGGCCGCCCGGCCGGCGGAGTGGTTGTGGACCCTCAGGGGCGCATCTTCACCGGCGGTAGCGACCGCATTCTGGTCTTGAGCCGGCGGGGCACCCTGCTGTGGGAGACGCCCCTGCCAAAGCCTGGCTGGGTGCTGGGCGGGCCGACTTTTGCCGTTGCGGGGCAGTACCTGTACTTCGTCGCCGGCCCGCCGGCGCGCTACGAAGGCAACTACAACTTCCTGTGGAATCCCTTCACGTTGCTTGAGCCGCACCTGTGCCGCGTGGAGATGACGCCCGGCGCCACACCCGCGATTCTGGCTGTACCGTCAGCCTTCCGCTGGAACAGCCCGTGGTGGGGCGGCGAGGTGTCGCTGGCGCCGGCGCCGGGCGGCGGGTCGGTCTATGTCGGCCTCTCGCCGGCCCGTACCGACAACGGCCGCCTTGCGCACGACGGCTACTGCGTGATGCAGGTCCAGCCCGACGGCACGCTGACCACACGCTATGAGTCGCCTCTGAACGGCGGGCGTCTGGCCGTGGACGAGTCTGGCTGCGTCTATCTGGGTGGCGGCGAAACCGTGCGCAAGTTCAATCTGGACTGGCAACCGGCGCCGGATTTCACGCCAACCGCTTTGCCCCGGCTGGGAGCCGTACCAACCCGCTACATCGGGGCCGTGATGTTGACCAAGGAGGCCCTCTGGGAGACGGGCCACTACGGGTTCATCGGCCGCTACACGCGTGCCATGCAGCCGCACCCGGGTGTCGTGACGCAGTGGGAGCATGCATTGAACTGGGTGGCGCAGATCGCGGACGCGCCCGACGGAGCCTACTACATCAAGTCCGACGACGCGCTCTACCTGGCCGCGATCGAGGACGACCGGCTGGTCTTGCGCAAGCGGTTCGGCTCGCTCCCGCGGGTGAACTGCCTGGTGCTGACGTCGGCCGGTTACGTCGGCGTTGGTGCCGACGCCCGGCTGCTGTGGTTCGATTTTGCGGCTGAGGCCTGCGCGGCGGCGCCGGTGAAGGCGGAGTTCCCTGGTCCAATCGCCCAGGGCCTGGCGGACGGCGAGGCGGGACTGCTGGCGCTGAGCGTCAACCCGGGTTACCAGCCGCAGGAATATGTGCCGGCGCCCCGGGGCATCGCCCTCTCCAAGTATGCGGCCGAACCGCCGAAGGAGGGCGGCAACCAGGCGCGCTCGCTGGCCACCGGCGAGTTCGACGGCCGGCTCGATGCCATCGCCCGGGTGGGGGCCTGGCAGTTCGCCCTCGACTGTCAGCACGGGCGCCTGGTCCGGGCCGAAGCGAAGGCGCCCTGCGCCTTCACGCCCGTCGCGCGGGCCTGGCCGACGGCGCCCACCTCCATTGCGGCGCTGGCCGGCGAGCTCCTGCTCGTGGCCGCCGGCGGGTGGATCCAGGCCTGCGCACCGGGCGCAGACGGCACCCTGGCGGAGGTTTGGACGTGGAATGGCGGCGCCTCGCCGGTGGAGCAGTTCGGTCCCGAGCTCCAGTTGGCCGTATCCGGCAATGCGCTGCTGGTGGCCGATACCCGGCGCCACTGCGTGAGGCTCTTCACCTTTGCGGATCGCACCGAACATCCGCCGACACCGGTGGCGTGCTACGGGGAGGTCGACCTGCCGGGCGACGACTTCGCCCACTTCAACGCCCCCGGCCTGGTCAGCCTCAGCGGCGGGCGCGCCGTGGTATACGACTCCGGCAACCAGCGCGTAACGAAACTCGTGTTGCGCTAGGTTTCGCGTTCTGTGAAAGCTACCAGCTTCGGCGCACGGGGATGCCACACTCGGCCAGGGCCTGCTTGATCTGTGCGATCGTGTAGTCGCCGGTGTGGATCATGCCGGCCACGATCGCGGCGTCGGCATGGCCGTCCTCGAAGGCCTGCTGCAGGTGGGCGGCGCAGCCAGCGCCGCCCGAGGCCACCACGGGCACCGGGACCGCATCGGCGATCTGGCGGGTGATGTTCAGTTCGAAACCGGCGCGCGTACCGTCGGCGTCGACCGAGTTGACGACGATCTCGCCTGCGCCCAGGTCGGCCGCGCGCCGCGCCCAGACCACGGCGTCGAGACCGGTGCGTTCGCGGAAACCGCGGATCGTGACCTCGTAGCCGCTGGGGAAGCGCGTGCGGTCGGGATGGGCCACCGGATCCATGCCCAGCACGATGCACTGGGCGCCGAAGGCCCGGGCGCCGGCGGCGATGATCTGCGGTTCGAGCACGGCCAGCGAGTTCACCGAGACTTTCTCGGCGCCGGCCAGCAACACGCGCGACATGTCCTCGAGGCCCGCGATGCCGCCGCCCACGGCAAAGGGAATGCGCACGGCCTGCGCCACGTCGCGTACCATGCCGATGTCGATCGGGCGGCGCTCGGCCGAGGCGGTGATGTCATAGAAGACCAGTTCATCGCAGCCGTCGGCGTAGTACTTCGCCGCCAGCGCGACCGGGTCGCCCAGGTCGATGTTGTTCTGAAACCGCACGCCCTTGGTCACGCGGCGATTGTGGATATCGAGGCACGGGATGATGCGGCGGGTCAGCATGGCGGCGGGTACTCGCGTCAGGACCGGGCGCGGCCGTCCCAACGGGTGAAGTTGGCGAGCAGGTGCAGTCCGACGCGGCCGGACTTTTCGGGATGGAACTGCGTGGCGACCAGGCTGCCGCGGCCGACGGCCGAAGCGAAGGTGCGGCCGGCGTAGTCGGTCGTGCCGAGCACGTCGCCGGGCTCGGACGGGTCGGGGTAGTAGCTGTGCACGAAGTAAAAATCGCTGTCGTCTGCCAGGCCGGCGAAGAGCGGGTGGGCGGGCGGGCGCAGACGCATCTGGTTCCAGCCCATGTGCGGCACCTTGTCGCGCGGGTCGCTGGGGCAGAAGCGGCGCACCTGGCCCGGCAGCAGGCCCAGGGTGGGGGTGCCGCCATCCTCCTCCGAGCGTTCGAGCAGGATCTGGGTGCCGAGACAGATGCCCAGGAAGGGCGTACCGCGCGCGACCACCTCGCGGATCACGGCGTCGAGCCCCAGATCCCGCAGGCAGGCCATGGCGGCCCCGGCCGCGCCCACGCCGGGAAAAACCACCCGCTCGGCGGCGCGGATGGTCGTCGCGTCGGAGGTCACGGTGGCGGAGCAGCCCAGCGCCTCGAAGGCCAGTTGGACGCTCGTCAGGTTTCCGGCGTGGTAGTCGATGATGGCCAGCATGCGGATTGCATTCTCGCCGAGCGGGCGGGACCTGTCAACGGGCCCTTTGAGACCTCAAACTGCGAGAGTTGCCGTCGAATCTGCCGCCCCGACGTGCGCATGCCCATGCAATCACGGCTCACGAGGACGT
>CAZZCT010000126.1:0-15470 GCA_964652365.1 uncultured Lentisphaerales bacterium | reverse complement strand
CAAGAACTACCTGCGCATGCTGCGCGGCTACCACGCCATGGACCGCCACTTCCGCACCGCTCCGTTCAACCGCAACCTGCCGGTGATCCTGGCGCTGCTGGGCATCCTGTACGACAACGGCTACGGCGCTGAGAGCTACGCCGTGCTGCCCTACGACCACTATCTGTCCCGCCTGCCGGCCTACCTGCAGCAGCTCGACATGGAGAGCAACGGCAAATCGGTGGACCGCCAGGGTCAGCGCGTGCCCTATGCCACCGGACCGATCGTCTGGGGTGAACCGGGCACCAATGGACAGCATGCCTTCTACCAGTTGATCCACCAGGGCACGCGGCTGATACCCTGCGACTTCATCGGTTTCTGCCGCTCGCACAACCCGCTGGGCGACCACCACGACAAACTAATGGCCAACCTGTTTGCCCAGACCGAGGCCCTGGCCTTCGGACTGACCGCGGATGAGTGCCGCGCCGCCGGCGTGCCGGAGAAGCTGGTGCCGCACAAGACCTTCGATGGCAACCGGCCCACCAACACACTGCTGGCCGATCGCCTGACGCCTGAGGCCTTCGGGGCGCTGATCGCGCTTTACGAGCACAAGGTCTTCACGCAGGGTGTGATCTGGGATATCTTCTCGTTCGACCAGTGGGGGGTCGAACTCGGCAAGGTCCTGGCCGGACGTATCCTGCCGGAACTGCAGGCGGACCCGCCGACCGAACTGACGCACGATGCCTCAACCAACGCCTTGATTACCCGCTATCGTGCTGCGCGCGCGGCCAAGTAGACCTTCCGATCGGAGCGGGTGTGCCATGGTCGATGTCTCCATCGTCGTCGCGATCTACAACGAAGAAGAGAGCATTCCGCTGCTCTGCGAGCGGTTGGATGCGGTGCTGCGCCCGTTGGGCAAGCGTTACGAGATCCTGCTGGTGGATGACGGCAGCAAGGACCGCTCCTGGGAAGTCCTGCTTGCCGCCGCGCAACGCTACCCCTGCCTCAAGCTGATTCGGTTTCGGCGCAACTTTGGCCAGACGGCGGCGATTGCAGCCGGGTTCGCGGCCTCGGACGGAGAGGTCGTGATCACGCTCGATGCCGACCTGCAGAACGACCCGGCTGACATCCCGATGCTCCTGGAACACATGGACCGCGGTTTCGATGTGGTGAGCGGTTGGCGCAAGAACCGCCAGGACCGCTTCCTCGACCGCAAGCTGCCCTCGATGCTGGCCAACGGGCTGATCAGCCGCATCACCGGCGTGCGGTTGCATGACTATGGGTGTTCGCTGAAGGCCTACCGGCGCGAGATCGTCAAGAACCTCAACCTGTACGGCGAGATGCACCGCTTCATACCGGCGCTGGCCAGTTGGGTGGGCGGGCAGATCGACGAAGTGCCCGTGCGGCACCATGCCCGCCGTTTCGGCAAGTCCAAGTACGGCATCTCACGCACACTGAAGGTGGTTCTTGACCTGATGACCGTCAAGTTCCTGCTGCAGTATAGCACGCGGCCAATCCAGATCTTCGGGCGCACCGGTTTGCGATTCGGCGCCCTGGCCGGCCTGCTGCTGGTGCTGATGCTGGGAGACTGGTGCCTGGGCATGATGGGCGCCTACGCGCCGGGCGGATTCCTCGCCGGCGTGGCGGCTGACGGCGTCCACACGTATCTTCACAAGCGCCCCTTCTGGGTGATCACGCCGCTGATGCTGCTGGGCTTCTGCCTGCAGTTCATCACGCTCGGGCTGATCGCCGAGCTGCAGACGCGCACCTATCACGAGTCGCAGAACAAGCCGATTTACATTATCCGCGAGACCGCGGAGTCGCGCAGCCGCGAATGACGGAGTTGGTTCGGTTGATCCTGATGGCGCGATTGACCGGAGGGTCAACGGGGTCAACACAGTCGCTACGGGCACCCAATAAGGCTCTGTAAAACCGGCTCAATCGGGGAGGCCATCATGGCATGGTATTACGCGGTCAACCAGCTGCAGCAGGGCCCCGTCGAGCGTGAGGAACTGATCCGGCTTGCGCAGTCGGGTGCCATCCGGGCGGACGACCTGGTATGGGCGCCCGAGTTGGGGGATCAGTGGGTAGCCGCCGGTTCGCTGACCTGGCTGCTCGGCGCACCCATGCCACCGCCGGTTCCGGCGACCCCCGCCATTCCGCCTGCGGCCGGGCGGGGGCTGCGCGGTTCGACATCCAATGCCGACCTGATGCAATCGGCCCGTGGCGCGCTGACGGGCCGATGGGGTGTCACGATCGGAGCCTGCCTGGTGACCGTCCTGGTCCCGCTGGCGGCCAACGTGGTCCCTGTGTTCGGCGGTTTGGCCGGGTTGCTCTTGGGGGCTCCGCTCTCACTCGGCTTGGCCGCCTTCTTCCTGACCGCGCTGCGCGGCGACCGCCCGGAAGCCGTGACCGTCGGCCGGATTTTCGACGGGTTTCAGAGATTCGGCGATGCCGTGGGGGCGCAGTTCATGATGGGCCTGTTCATCCTGCTTTGGACGCTCCTGTTGATCGTCCCGGGCATCATGGCCGCCTACTCTTACTCCATGACCTTCTATGTTCTGGCCGACAATCCGGCGATGGGCGCGATGGAAGGGATCCGCCGCAGCAAGGAGCTGATGGCAGGCCACCGCTGGAAGCTCTTCTGCCTGGGGTGTCGCTTCATCGGTTGGGCGCTCCTGTGCATTCTGACGCTGGGCATCGGGTTCATCTGGCTGTGGCCCTACATGAACGCGTCTTATGCGGCCTTCTACGAGGACGTGCGTTGATCGCTACCTCCGGCCGTGGTAACGTTCAACGGCATGGGAGTTCGGTGCCAGTCCGGAGAACTGCGAGCGCGCCTGCGCTACCGCTTCCCATGAGTCGTGCCCGCAAGTCGGCCTGGCCGGAGTCACCACAGTTGGCCTGCGGCCACACTTTGCAAAGTGTGACCGCGGGGTGCCGAAAAGATCAGGGGCGGGAGTCGTGCGTTCGGGCTCACAGGGAGGCCGCCAGCGCCTGGCAGAGATCGTGACCGAACTGCCGTGCCGTGTCGGCATTGACCTCCGCGGCATGGGCCGTGGCATACGGGATCTCGAACGAGGTGGCCAGGCACATGCCTGGCAGATCCTGCGACCAGTCGCCGAAGCCCATGCCGGCGCTGTAATTCGCATCGGTGTTCCACGACTGCCCATAAGGCAAGTCATCGGCGCTACGGTAGTCCAAAACGCCCGACTGCACTCGTTCCAGCAACGCGCCGAAAGCCTGTTGGGCGGCCCAGACGGCCGGGGCCTGCCGGCCCACCTGGTAGACAACCTCGTTGTTGTCGCCGCGGATCCACGGACAGTGCACGTCGATGGCAGCGGCGACGCCGTCGGCGCCCCAACGCGGCAGGAGGTCGCGCAGGACGGCGGTCTCCGGGTAGAGGCTTACGCCCAGATAATCCCGGCCATGGTCGCGGGGCCGGCGGTTCTTGCCCTGGTCGCCGTCCTCCACGCCGTCCTTGTCGGCAAAAGGCACAAAGAGAAACTGCACCTCGCGGCGGAAGCGCGTGCCGATCTCCGTGCTGGCCAGGATGGCTTCGACGAGGCCTTCCAGCACGTAGTCGGCCATCATCTCGCAGCAGTGGTGACGGGCCGTGATGACGACACGGCGCGCCGGCCGGGCGTCGAGGCAGCCCGCATAGAGCAGTTCCACCGGGCGCCCTTTGCGCGATCGGGTGAGCGTCGCGGGACGCAGGTGCGGCGAAGGCGAGACCCTCGCCAGAAAGCGTTCCCAGTTCGCCTGGGTGTAGACCATGCCAAAGGCGAAACGCACGTCAGCGGCGTCGGCCGGGAACGCGAAGTCGAAGCTCTCTGGGGTGAAGTCGTGGTTGAGCCACTGCCACGTGAGACCGCCATCCAACGAACAGGCGGGCCCGCGGGTGCCGACCGCGCCGCCGTCCGTGAAGTGGAAGTGCAACGTCCGACCGGCGGCGCCGCACACGCGAAAAGCCCAGTAGAACCACCAGCCATCCGTGTCGCGGGGATCCTGATGCAGGTAGACGTCATCGCCGTCCATGCGGTCCACGACGATGTTGCCGGCCGGAGTGGCGGCGTCGACCGTAAGTTGCGGTGCGTCGGTCATACGGGGCGTCTTCACTCCTCTGTGTGGAGGTCGCGGTGCTCCGCCCGGTCGCGGCGATAGGGCGGGGGAGAGACCACGACCTGGTCCCGATCCTCGGGGACCGGCGGCGGCCCGCCCCGGAAGATGCGCCAGGGATCGACGCCGCCGAGTTCCTCGCGCTGCACCATGCGATATTCCTGCTCGGCCGCCTGGTAGATGAAGATCGCAATCAAGAGCAGGACCCAGCGACTGCGGTAGACTGCATAGAGCCCCATCGCAATGGCCAGCACGCGGCCCACCCGTGAGGCGATGAAGGTGGCCTGCAGGCGTCCCAAGCGCTGCGCCAGCAAAGCCCGTAGCACGCGGCCGCCATCCATCGGAAAGGCGGGCAGGAGGTTGAAAAGCAGCAGCCATTTGTTGATCTCACCTAGCCAGTAGAGCACCGCGCCCGGCATGGATTCCCTGTTCGACGTCAGGAAGAAGTGGCCACCGAAACTGCCACCCAGCCAGAGTCCCAGGCTGACCAGCGGACCGGCGACCGCCACCAGGAACTCCTTCCAGGGCTGGCGTGGCATGTCGAGCAGCGTGGCCCGGCCGCCGATCAGCATCAGGGTAATGTCGCGCACGCGGCAGCCGAAGCGCAGGGCCACCCAGGTGTGTCCCAGTTCGTGCAGTGTGACGCTCAGCATCAGCAGCACGGCCGCCACCAGCCCCAGCACCAGATTGCCGATCTGGTACCAGAGCAGCAGGGCCAGCACAACCAGAGAGAGATCGACATTGATGGGGACGCCGAAGACACGTGCGATCGTATAGGATGACTTGAACATAGATCCTGACTCGATGGGCGGCGCGTCCTTCACGGGGCCTTGCCCTTAAGAACAGAAATCGTGGAACCACGCAGGACGGAATAGTATTGGTTTCCGACGGCAATTGCGACACTATGTTGCTTTTTCGCGCGCGTTCCGCGCGCGGCAACAGCAGGAGCAGTGAGAACGTATGAGCGGCAAAGTGCGTTGCGGCGTAATCGGGTTGGGCATGGGACGCGGGCACATCCGTGGCTATCAGTCGCATCCTGGGGCTGAGATGGTGGCATTCGCAGATTCCGACCCCGCACGCCTGGCGGCAGCGGTTACGGAGTTCCCGGGTGCACACGGCTACGCTACGGCCGAGGAGATGCTGGCGCGCGAGTCGCTCGACGTGGTCAGCGTGGCCACTCCCAACAAGTTCCATAAGCCGTTGACGCTGGCGGCGCTCGCGGCGGGCTGCCACGTGCTGTGCGAGAAACCCATGGCGATGTCGGCCGCCGAAGGCCGCGCGATGGTGGCGGCCGCCCGCAAAGCTAAACGGCGCCTGATGATCAACTTCTCCTACCGCTTCACCGAGCAGGCCTGGGCGCTCAAACAGCAGGTCGACACCGGGATCTTGGGCGAGGTCTACTACGGACGGACCGTCTGGCACCGCCGCCGCGGGCTGCCAGGGTTTGGCGGCTGGTTCGGGCAGAAGGCGCTCTCGGGCGGCGGACCGCTGATCGATCTCGGCGTGCACCGCCTGGACCTGGCACTGTGGCTGATGGGCTACCCGCAGCCGACGTGGGTGATGGGGGGTGCGTGGGATCCGATCGCCTCGCGTCTGGCCAAGGAACAGGGCAAGGCCTACGACTGCGAGGACCTGGCTTGCGGCATGATTCGTTTCGCCAACGGGGCGATGCTGGAGGTCGAAGCCTCGTGGGCTGCCAACATTGCCGAGCGCGAACTGATGGAAACCCGGTTGCTGGGGACGCAGGCCGGGCTGGTGCAGCGCAACCGCAATGAGACCTATGAGTTCGAGGCGGAAATCTATCTCGAGCGCAACGGTGCGCAGTACGATCTGAAGCTTCACCCGCCCGTGCCCGGCGCGACCAGCGCCTACTACCACTTCGTGGACGCCATCGTGCACGACAAGCCCCACCAGGCTACCGGCGAGGAAGGGCTGATCGTGATGACGATCTTGGACGCGATCTATGCCAGTGCCCGCAAGGCCGCGCCGGTCCGGATTACCGCCGAGGCCTGCGGCGTGGCGAAGTAGGCGCCTGGCAGGCGGAAGACAGTCGAGACAGGAGTCGCTTCAGTATGTCGTACACAGCCAGTCCCGCCCGCTATGAGGGCATGGTCTATAACCGCTGCGGCCGTAGCGGCGTGCTGCTGCCGGCAATTTCGCTCGGCTTGTGGCACAACTTCGGCAGCATCGACCGCGAGGAGAACGCGCGGGCCATGCTGTGCCGGGCCTTCGACCTGGGGATCACGCACTTCGACCTGGCCAACAACTACGGCCCGCTGCCCGGCTCGGCCGAGGAGACCTTCGGGCGGGTGCTGGCGCGCGATCTGGGGCGCCATCGCGATGAGCTGATCGTGTCGTCCAAGGCCGGGCATCGTATGTGGCCGGGGCCCTACGGCGAATGGGGCAGCCGCAAGTACCTGGTGGCCAGTCTTGACCAGAGCCTGCGACGCATGGGGCTGGATTACGTCGACATCTTCTATTCCCACCGTCCGGACCCGCACACGCCGCTCGATGAGACCATGTCGGCTTTGGACCACGTGGTTCGGCAGGGCAAGGCGTTATATGCCGGGATCTCGTCATACGATCCGGACCAGACCGCGCGGGCTTCGGCCCTGTTGCGCCAGTTGGGGACGCCCTGCCTGATCCATCAGCCGTCCTATTCGATGCTCAACCGCTGGGTCGAGGAGCGGTTGCTGGGCGTGCTGGGACAGGATGGCATCGGCATGATCGCCTTCTGCCCCCTGGCTCAAGGGCTCTTGACCGGACGATACCTTAACGGTATTCCCGAGGATTCGCGTGCGGGTAAGCCGGGCACCTTCCTGCCGCGTGAGCGGGTCAAGGCCGACGTTGTTGAAAAGGCCCGTCGGCTGAACGAGATCGCGAAGGCGCGCGGCCAGAGCCTGGCGCAGATGGCGCTGGCCTGGGTGTTGCGCGATGCGCGCGTGACCTCGGCCCTGATCGGCGCCAGCCGGGTCGAGCAGATCGAGGAGAACGTGGCGGCCTTGCGCCAGCGCACCTTCTCACCGGAGGAACTCGCGGCGATCGACGCCGTGCTGGCAGTCTGAGCACGCGAACTCTTTGTTCACGGCACACGCGTGGCGGCATAGGCGAAGACCGGGGCCAACAGGCCGGTCAGGGGGCCATGCGTCTGGAGCGCGGCCCTGTCGGCCGCGGCCATCGCCAGCAGGCAGGCCGCCACATGGTCGCGCGCGTCGGTTGGCGCCGGCAGCCAGCGCAGGCATTCGGCCGGCGTCAGCTTGTCGATGCGGATGGCCACCGGCCGGCGCGAGCCGTCCGGCGACACGAATTCGGTCTGCAGTTCGCCGTTCAGCACCGAAAGCGGCACGACCTGGCGCGCGCGGCCAAGGTACTCGATCGTGATCAACTCTCCTCGACGGGCCATCAACCCGTCGGCCACCAAGGCGGCCGGATCGGGCAGGGAATCCAGCGCGGTGCGCAGGCTGGCGAGTTCGTCCTGCCCGATGCCATTCACGGGACCCGCCACTGCCAGACGCGCGGCCACGGCCCCGCCTTGCGACAGGGCGGCGTGGAGTTCGTGCACGAGTTCCGCGGGCAATGGGCCACTTGCGCCGGGCGATGCGGTCGGATCGCGCGGCGGTGTGATCCGCGCGGGGGGCTTTCCCGGGCTGACGCCGGTGGGGTTCCCGGCGGCCGGCGGCGTCGGCTGCGGCGCAGCCAGCCGCGGCGCAGGTGCAGGGGCGGACGGCAGGGCCGGTAGCTGCACACCGGCCCGCGCAGTGGCCAGGCTGAACGGCAGCCCCAGCGGGTTGCCGATGCGGTCGTTGAAGACTATGCCGAACCACGCTCCCAGCAGAAGCCAGAGGATCATCTGGCCCGGCCCGCCTTGGGCCGCCGGCCTGCCCGGCGTGCCGGCGCGTGACCGTCGGCCAGCTGACGCGCGCACGGGTCCTTGCTGGCCCGGGGTGGTCAGGATGTCGGGGGGCGGTCCGACGGTGCTGGCGCCGGTTGGCGCCGGCCGCCGCTTGAGCGGACGGTTGTGGATGAGCGCCTCCATGTCCTCAATGGCCTCACGCCACGAGGCCGGACGGTCGGATGGTTGCTTCATCATCAGCCGCGTGATCAGCGTGCAGACCCCGGGCGGCAGGCGCGCGTCCAAGGCGCGGGGGTGGTGGATCTGGCCCTGCGCCTGACGCTCGACCACCGCCAGCGGATCCAGGTCGCCGAACGGAATCCGGCCGGTCACCAGGTAGTACAGCGTGGCGCCCAGCGCGTACATGTCGGTCCGGCAGTCCAGGCTGCGCCCGCCCTGCATCTGCTCGGGCGCGGCGAAGTGCGGCGTGCCGACCACGTGACCGCCGTCGATCTCGGCGTACTCGCGCTCGGTCCCGGCCTGCAGGGCCAGACCGAAATCGACGATCTTGGCCTGTGATTGCGGCGTGAGGCGCACCTCGGTGGGTTTCAGGTTCCGCAGAACCAGGCGCACGTTGTGCCAGGCCACATCAAGTGCCTGGGCGACCTGCAGCGCGAGGCGCACGGCCTGGAGCGGGGGCAGGGGGCCATTGGCGGTGACGCGGTCGGCTAGCGACGGACCCTCCACCCACTCCATCGCTACGTACGGGCGCTCGACGTCTCCGACCACATCGTAAACCTGCACGATGCCGGGATGCTTGATCCGCGCCACCAGTCGCGCGACCTCCAGGAAACAGCGGACCTGAGCGGGATCCTGCGACAACTCGGCATGCAGGACCTTGATCACAACGGTTCGGTCCAGCGAGCGTTGGACCGCCTTCCAGGCCATGGTCCGGCTGCTGTCTCGGATGGGCGCCAGGAGTTCGAAACCCGGGATGTTCGGGGGTGTCATGCCCCGCAAATATAGCAGGATGCCGCGGCCGGGGAAAGCGGCTCTTAATCCCATCGGCGTGCGCCCATCCGGTCGCGATCTGCAACTGCCGTTTGCGACCGGCCGAAATCACGATCGGAAACAGGGTTGACAGCGCGCGTGCCAATAGCCTATAGTCGCGCCCGTTTCCGGCACGCCCCCTTCGTCTATCGGCTAGGACGCCAGGTTCTCATCCTGGTAAGAGGGGTTCGACTCCCCTAGGGGGTGCCAAGTTCGGATCAGGGGCTGCAACGGCCCTGATCTCGCTCAGGTGGCGGATGTAGTCCCGCTCCATGTCGTCGTTGCGTACAGTCACGGCGCGGCAGGACCGGTTGTAGCACGTGTAGTCCAGTGGGTCGAACGCGGCCGTGATGACCTGCCCGTCCGTCTTGGGCCAGACGAGCCCGCCCCGCTGCATCTGCTCGATCACGTGCAGGATCCTCAGTACCTGGGATCGATCCTGCGCACCGCGGGCGAAGGATCATCCCTTCCCTGTACGTCCCGCGATGCGCCGGCGGGCGGTATGGCTTAGTGGATCAGGACGACGCTGCCCTTCGGGGTTAAGTCCGGAGCGAACGGTGAGCGGCCGTCCGTGAAGATGGCGAAGTTCGGGTAGTCGATCTGACCGGAATACCCGTTGCCGCCGCGGAACTGCATGGACTCGATTGGTGCGGTCGATCCGATGCCGGAGTAGAACACCGTCGCCCGCTTCTCCGGCAGGGCGAGATTCGGGTCGACGTACCACTGGTATTCTCCCGTTATCTGATTCAGGTGCAGGACCACGGTGTGGGATTCGCCGTTGGTGAGGGCAGCATCAGCCTGCACCTGCACGGGCGCGTAGACCCCGAAATCGTCCGTGTCCCAGAACTGCCCGAACATATAGATGATGTTCTGGTCGTTGTTCGCTTCATCGGTCTTCAGTTCGGCGCAGTTCCAGGCTCCAAACGCTTTCACATCTCGGTACGCTATGGTCCCGACCCAGTAGAGGGACGCATGGCCGCTGAGCGAGATGCTGTCGAAGTCGATGTTATAGTTGTTCGCTCCCTGGTTCAGGACCGTGCAGGCAGCAGTCGATGTGCATGAAATGGGGTAGTTGGTGCCGTTCATCGTGACCGTGATCGTGTCGGACCAGAACTGGGAAGGCGATGCGGGGATGACAAGCGTGTTGTCGCCGCCCACGTAGGAGGATCCTCCGGGCAACCCCCAGGTCGTGAAGACGCAGTTGCCGGACACCCAGGGAAGCGTGGTTGTGCCGGGCGGGAAGGCCGGCCCCCAGTCCATGGAAGGTGAGGCCGGCGCCCCGGGTCCCATCGTGAACCGGATCGGATGAGCCCGGAAGGTGATGCGGGTCGGCGTCTCGTCGAAGGTCAGGCCAGTGGAGCTCGTGGCGTGGGGTTGCCCCGAGCTGTCGATATTCAGGACGTAGCTGTTGCCGTGCGCCGAGGAACCGTAAAACCCGAGGAACCCCGATGTGCTCTTGGGAAGGTGCAGGACCTGGGTTGGCGAATCGCGCACTCTCGGAGGACTCTCCCAGACATTGCCATAGACCCAGTGCATGGCATGCGTATAATTCGAGGTGCTCTCCCATCCTCCCACGTCGATCGTGATGGGCACGGTGACGAGCGTGATCGACGGATTGGCACCGTCGGTGACGGTTGCGCCATCGGGGTTGGATACGCTTACCGTGTAGTTGCCGCCGCCGGCGTCGGCCACGGAGAAGGTGGTGACCGTGGCGTACTCGCCGAGCTTGAGGGTGTATGTCTGCCCCAGGCTGGCGTTGAAATCCAGGATGGACGTGTCATACCGTGTGCTGTCGATCCAGAGGCTGGAGCTGAAGTCACCGAGACCGATGCGGACATTCGCCGCCTCGTCCGACCCGGCGGCAGCCATCCACAGTGCGAATCCAAGCGACCATGACTTGCGCATTCTGATCATGATGTTCCTCCTGAGAAACAGCCTGCAACACAATTCGGTCTAAGAAGTGTAGATCAAACGCCCTGCGGCAGACAAGCGCCGAGTGTCTGCAGCGCAACACGGACCGTGCATGATCCGCACTTCGTCCGACTTGTCGGCCGCCTGCGCGTCAGACGCATCGCCCTCGGGCTTGACCAGGCCGGTGTGGCAGCCAGGCTCGGGTACACCTTCGATCTGCAGCGGCCGTCACCGCACAGCGCGAGATGCGCCCATTCAGTCGCCCGGCGTCAAGGCGTTCACAAGAACCTGGCGACAGGACAGTACCGCCGCCAAGATTCGCTTGCCTCGCATTGCACGGTGTGGAAAACTCCGCACCGCTGCAGGTTGCAGCTGTGTTGGGCAACCGGGAGGTGGCATGCAACCACGAAGCGAAGGCGCGAGCCAGGCAGGCCGCGCGCGGTTAAGGACCGAGCGGAACAGGCGACCGCGCCAAGGGGCGTCCTCGACCCTTGGGCTTTCCCCCTGCAGACCACCACCCCTCTGGGGTATTCTTGCCGTGGCGGCCTGTGCGTTGTTGGGTCCACCCACGGTGTCAGGTGCGCAGCCGGCACATCCCTTTCTCCAGACGCTGGTCACGGGCCCGGGTGGCATCACGATCGCTTTCGGCACGGAGCCGCGCAGCCGGGAGGCCGCGGATCTGATCCATGCGGCAGCCTGCGCGATCCCAGGAGCGGAGCGGAACGTCCGGCTCGTGTCGGCCGCGGAGTTCGACGCGGCCGATTTCAGGACCACGGGAATCACGCACGTCATTGCGGTTGGGACGCTGGCCGACAACGCGGTGCTGCAAGGCCGTAACTGGCTGCCCACCTGGTGGCTCGACCGTGACTGGTACTACCGCGCCTACCGGCATGCGGTGCCGCCGGAATTGGCCCTTCCGTACCAATCGACCAACGGGTTCTTTGCGGCCGGGTTCGGCGAGTGGCCGACAGGCGAGCAGCGTATCGGCCTGGTCGAGATCGACCGGAGCGAATACTTTATGGAGTGGATGGTCCGCAGCCGATACGAGACCGCGGCCGGCGGGCCGATCGTCAACGGCAATCACCCGAGTTGGGGCAAACTCAATACCGTCGTCTCTCCCACGTACCCGGCCGATTTCCCGTTGCGGCTGATGGTTCGAATCAGCGGTTCGGGCGGGGCAGGGGTGGTGGCCGCCGCCAAGGCTTTTGTCGATGGCCGGTTGTTGGGAGGCGTGGTGCTGGCCGACGGTGCACAGGCCGATCCCGGTCCGGTCATGTTCACGCTGCCCGCTTCGCGTTACGCCACGCAGCTGCCGTTCACGCCGCCGGATGGGGCGCACGGCTACACCTGCCAGGGCTGGCTGTTGCCGTCGGCCTTCGAGTACGACGGGTTTCGACACGATGCCGGTGTTGCGCCGCAGACCATCTACCGGGTCAAGTACAAGCCCGACTTCGGCATCACGGGTTTCTGGACCACGCCGCACCGTCGGGCCGGGCAGTTTGAGGTGTGCGTGGTCTACTTCGCGACGGCGCAGGAGGCCGCCGCGGCGCGCGCCGGACTTGAACAGACCCTCGCGCGGACGCCCGGCGGTCAGGAGGGCAAGGTCACTGGCTTCCAGATGGCGGTGTCAGGACGCGTCCTGGTTCTCGAGAGCCTGCCCGAGCCGGCCGGCCAGGCGATTCTGAAGCAGTATCTCGCGTTGCCGCTCACGCAGGTCGCGGACGAGGGGGTGGCGCGATGAGAATCCCCGTCGGGATGGGCGTCGCGGTCGCGCTGGCGCTGGCAAACGCGGCACGCGCGGTCACGCTGGAGTACACCTATTTCGAGCCTGACCGCTGCCGTTCGAGTCAGGCCATGCGTGACAGGTGGGGCGAGCCGTGGACCTGGCCGCTGAAGACCTTTCCCCGGCACCAGGCCAACAGCCCCGACCTCACGACCGCCTATGGCCTCATCTACTGGCCCGGCGAGGTGGTGACGGTTCATGTCAAGGGCGAGGACGTTCGCGTGGATGCCGTCACGTGCCAGAACGTGCTTGGCGGCGCCGCGCTGACCTGCGAGCAGGTGGACGCGCAGACTTGGCGCATTCCGATTCCCGCCGATGACGCCTGGCAGGGTCTGAAGGTCTACAGGACCACGGCCCGGAGCGGTGGCCGTGAGGCGGCCTCGCGCGGGCTCATCGTGTCGCGGCCGCGCAGCGGCGTGCGTGTCGTGCAGGGCGACCCCTACTATTTCAAGGTGGGCGTGTCGTTCGGCGAGTGGTGCAACGGCAGCAACCCCTGGTGCGTGATGTCCTTCATGGTGGGGTATCACACCTTTCTGGAGGATTGCTTCCCCCTGCGCAACCGCCCATGGGGCGGCACCGATGTGTTCGGGCTCGCCGAGTTCCACTCTTGGCCGCGCCTGGCCGGCCGGGTTCCGGAGAAGCCGTCCTACACCAGCGACGCCTACGCCGATCCCACGCTGGACTGGAACACCTGGTGGATCTATTACGGCCGCGGCGCGAGCAAGTGGCGCGGCGAATGGCAGTGGGGGCCGTTCGCGCTCATGAGCGCCGAGCACATCTCGGACCGTCAGGGCACCTACGACTACGGCGTCTGCTACGGCCAGGTCAAGCAGTACAGCGCACCCTTGCCCAACGGGCTGCTCTTCTGGCAGTGGGGCTACTACGGGCTCGAACGGCTGGCGGCCCACATGATGAAGGTGCGCGCCCCGCAGTTCACCTACGACACCTACGACGGCTGGGAGGAGGGGCTGGGCGACGAAGGCCGATCCGAGGAGGTGGGCATGATGGCCCTCTACTACCGGCGGTGCCTGCAACAGAAGCGCGACACCTCGTGGGTGACGAACTACCCGTCATTCGCGGCGTTCAAGGATGCCCAGTGGACCGAGTACCAGCGCGACCGCTTGAACGACTTCCACCTGCGTTACCGGTCGCTGGACCTCAACCGCAAGAACTACTACATGTACGAACTGGCCACGCAGCGCGCCTACCGCGAAACCACCGGCCATGCCCCGGACTACTACGGCGGTGCCATTGGCCAGCCGGGCATGATTGACCGCGCGCCGTTCGCGGGATTGCGGCAGGACAAGCGCTGGATCGGCGCGCTGTGGAATGACCCGTTCAACAACGGCCGCGGGGGGCACGTCGGCACAGGCAACGATTACAGCCACACGGGGCCGGTGCGCGTGGGCACGGACTGGTTCAGGACCCTGCGCTGGTACCGCGGATTCGGCTACAACGGCGGCACCACCTGCGCGCTGTGGCCGCAGATGTATTACGGCGGCGGGCACAACCATGAGCGCGTCATGCCCCTGCGCCCGGGCGCCCCGCGTACCGAACGCGACTGGGTTCCGTTCAACGACATCATCGATAACGGCCTCAGCTACCGGCGGATGGACCTGTTCGAACGGGTGCCCATGTTCTACCGGCCGGACGGCACGCTGGCCAGCTACGAACTGGCCTTCTGCTTCGGCGGCTCGCACGCGGGTTCGGACAACAGCAGCTACTCCGAGGTGCCGCTCTGGAACACGCAGGCCGTCCTGGGCAGCCAGGTCATGGAGATTCCCGACCGCAAGCGGCCGCTCGGGGGGGTGTTTGTCTTCGACAGCAACAACCAGGACGACCGTTCACAGGGATGCGAGTTCATGACCGAGCAGCCGTTTTCGGACCTGCTGGCCGCCCTGCACGACACGCTGGGCATCGTGACCTATGCCAATCCCGACACCGCCAAGGTCATCCCCGTCGACATACCGCTCGTATATGCGCCGCGCAAGACCGGCGACGGGACCGTCGTGCTGACCGCCCGGGTCGGCGGCAAGACCGTCCGTGTGCCGTACGCGGGGGCCGAGTCGCAAGTGCCTTCCAACACCGCGTTCAAGGCGTTCGTGCAGCAGGTGAAGGCGGCCTGTCCGGGCGGTTGGCCAATCGAGACGACCGGCGGTTTCGTGGCCGCCGGCTGGGAGTCAACCAACGGCGTGTTCGTGGTGGTCGAGAACCCGATGGAAGCCCCGGACGCCATCCATACGCGGCGTCAGGGCAGCGTCACGGTCCGGATGCGCGGCCTGAAGGGTGCCCCGGCCGTAATCGACCTGTGTGGCGATGAGCCTGACCCCCATCGACTTCCGGCGGGTGACGTGGCGGTTCGGAAGGAATTCGTGACGTTCAAGCTCGACTGGCCACAGGGCGACAGCCGGCTCTTCTGGATCACGTCCGGCAACTGACGGCTCGTCGGATGTGAAACGGTGTGCTGGACGTACCACCCCGGTTCGCCATGCGGTAGCCTGTGGCGCGCGTCGGCTCGACGTGCGGCCCCGCGCCGTCGTCGGCCCGCCGGCTGCTGCCGATGAAGGCGCGGCTGATGGGGACGCAGAATGTATTGCTCGTGCGCGAAGCGTGGAGGGGCGACCGTGTGTCGCCTGCGTCTGGTTCGACAACGCGCGCGTCTGCGCAGGCGAACCCGCTACTGACCGCCGAATCCGGCCAAATCCAGCTAAATCCAGCATGTCGCGTCCGTCGAAAGGCAGGGGGCGGTCCAGTGCCTGACCCTGCCTTACGGCCGCCGTCGGGCCGCCGGCGGCT